>NZ_JAYSDQ010000013.1:0-207929 GCF_041914305.1 Ideonella sp. | reverse complement strand
CCGCTACACCTCGATGAGCCTGCCGTACCACATCGGCAACGGCTGGTTCGGCGGCTTCCTGCCGGCGACCGCGTTGGCGATCGTGGCGCAGACCGGCAACATGTACAACGGCCTGTGGTACCCGATCATCGTGGCGATGATGACCTTCGTCATCGGCATGCTGTTCATCAAGGAAACCAAGGACGTGGACATCTACGCCAAGGACTGATGGCCCGCCGGCCGGCGGCCTCGAACGAGGCCCCGGCCTGCAATGTCAGCCCCCCGCTTTGCAAGCTGGCGGTGGAGGGATAACAGACACGGGCACCGCAGGTGCCCTTGGACACCGGCACCAAGAGGTGCCTTGCCACAGCAACGAAGGGCGGCCCCGCAGGGCCGCCCTTTTTGCTTCCGGGCGCCGGGGCCGTCCGCCTGGTGTCAGCCAGTGCTTCTATCGTCCCGCATCGATTCAAGACCCCGACCCAAGGACAAGACCATGTGGAAGATCATCGTTGCCTTCGTGCTGTTCGCCGCCCTGGCGCTGTACATGTTGTCCAAAGGTGGTGACGTGGACATCAGCGGCGAGAAGCACAACGTCGACGCGCCCCCGGCCGCCGCATCGGAAGCGGCCCAGGCGGCCACCGGTGCCGCCAGCGCGGCGATGGCGCCGGCCTCCGCCGCGTCGAACTGACACCTTGCTCCGCGGGGCTGCGCCCCCGCCCCCGCCCCCACGGCCAGCGCCGATCAGCCCGTGAGGGCCAGCGCCTGCACCACGGCCTCGGCGATCGCCAGCGAGGCCGTCAACCCTGGTGATTCGATGCCGAACAGGTTCACCAGCCCCGGCACGCCGTGCACCGCCGGGCCGTCGATGCGAAAGTCGGCCGCCGGCTCGCCCGGGCCGCTGATCTTGGGCCGCACGCCGGCATAACCCGGCTGCAGCGCACCGTCGGGCAGGCCGGGCCAGTAGCGCCTCACCTCGGCGTCGAAGCCCGCGCCGTCGGCCGGGTCGACGCGGTAGTCGAACACCGCGCCCTGCGGCGGCGCAAGCCAGCGAAAGCTCGGCCCGAAGCGGGCCTGTCCACCCAGGTCCAGCGTCAGGTGCACGCCGAGGTGGCTGCTCTCACCCGGCACCGGGTAGACCAGGTGCGAGAACGGCGCCCGGCCGCCGAGCGTGAAGTAGGCGCCCAGCGCGTAGTGCGGCGTCGGCACATGGCGCGGGTCGAGCCCGTCGATCGACCGCGCCACCTGGCAGGCCTGCAGGCCTGCGGCGTTGACGACCGTGCGCGCCCGCCAGCGGCTGGGGCTGTCGCCGCCGACCTCCAGCAGCACGCCGCCATCCACCACCTGCCCGCGCAGCAGCGGCGACTTCAGCGCCAACATCGCGCCGGCGCGTTCGGCGTCGCCCAGCAGCGCCAGCATCAGTCCATGGCTGTCGACGATGCCGGTCGACTGGGACAGCAGCGCCGCGCGGCAGGCCAGAGCCGGCTCCAGCGCCTGCGCCTGGGCGGCCGTGAGCCGCTGCAGGTCGTGCACGCCGTTCGCCTGGGCCTGGGCCAGCACTTGGTCGAGCCGTGGCAGCTCGTCGTCGCTGCAGGCCACCACCAGCTTGCCGCAGCGCCGGTGTGCCACGCCGTGGCTGGCGCAGTAGTCGTAGAGCAGCTGCTTGCCGCGCACGCACAGCCGTGCGCGCAGCGAGCCGGTGGGGTAGTACAGGCCGGCATGGATGACCTCGCTGTTGCGTGCGCTGGTGGCGGTGCCGAAGGCCTCTTCGGCCTCGACCACCACGACCTCGCGGCCGGCCTCGGCCAGGGCCCGCGCGCAGGCCAGGCCGACCACGCCGGCGCCGATGACCACCACGTCGATGCTGTCCATGCGGCGATTGTGCGGCCCGCGTCGCCAGGTTGCGCCTGCCGTGTTCGCCCCCCGATTCGGCCCCGCCTGCCCCCGGCTCGCCCCGCCGCAGCGGCGGCGCAGTGGGCCCTGCGGCATCATGCGCGGCGATGACCGCCGCGCCCGAACTCGACGCCGACTTCTTCGAAACCCGCATGGGCGCAGCCACCCGGCGCCGCGTCGTCGTCAGCCTCGGCCTGGCCTGGGTGGTGTTCTGGGTGCTGATGGCGTGGGTGGCTGCGCAAGACCACCTGCGCAACGGCGGCGCCGAGCCGTGGCGGCCGATCGTCAACGAGTGCACCTCGATGCTGACCGCCACCGCGCTGCTGGCGCTGCAGTGGTGGCGCGCGCGCCGGCTCGACCGCTGGCTGGCGCAGCCGTGGCAATGGTTTGCGCGCCTGCTGGTCTGGCTGCCGCTGGCGGGGCCGTTGTTCGTGGTGCTGAACTTCGGCCTGCGGGCGCTGGTGTTCGGCCTGGCCAGCCAGCCCTACGAGCACGACCCGTGGGGCGAGGCGATGGTCTACGAGCTGCCCAAGCTGGTGATCTACTTCGGGCTGTTCTCGGGCGTGCAGTTCGGCGCGCGTTCGTACCGCGCCTGGCATGTCGAGCGGCTGCGCGCCGAGCGCTTGAGCGGGCTGACGCAGCAGGCGCAGCTGACCCAGCTGACGCAGCAGCTGCAGCCGCACTTCCTGTTCAACGCGCTGAACACGATCTCGGCGCTGATCCACAGCGACCCCGACCGTGCCGATGCCTTGCTCGGCCGCCTGGCCTCGCTGCTGCGCGCCGCCACCGACGCGGCGCAACGCCCGCAGCAGTCGCTGGCCGACGAGCTGGCGCTGGTGCGCGGCTACGCCGAGATCATGCTGGAGCGTTTCGGCGACCGCGCCCGGATCGACTGGCAGGTCGACGACGCGGCGCTGGCCTGCCGCGTGCCGACGCTGGCGCTGCAGGTGCTGCTCGAAAACGCCTTCAAGCACGCGGTGGAAAAGCGCCGCGCACCGACGGCCATCACCGTCAGCGCCCGGGCCGCCGCTGGCCAGTTGCGACTGGCGGTGCAAGACGATGGCGGCGTGCTCGCCAGCGAGCCGGTGTTCGGCGTCGGCCTGGGCAACCTGCGCCAGCGCCTGGCCGGCCTGCATGGTGAGGCTGCCGGGGTTGCGCTCGGCGCCGTGGCTGGCGGCGATGGTGGTGATGGTGGCGGTGGTGTGCGCGCGGAGATGTGGTTGCCATGCGGCTGCTGATCGTCGACGACGAAGCGCCGGCGCGTGCCCGCCTGCGGCGCCTGCTCGCCGGCATCGACGGGGCCGAGGTGGTCGGCGAGGCCGCCGACGGTGAGCAGGCACTGGAGATGGCCGAACGCCTGCAACCCGACGCGCTGCTGCTCGATGTGCAGATGCCCGAGCTCGACGGCCTGGCGGTGGCCGCGTCGCTGCCCGACGACGGCCCGGCGGTCATCTTCGTCACCGCCTTCGACGCCTTCGCGTTGCAGGCCTTCGATGCGCAGGCGCTCGACTACCTGCTGAAGCCGGTCGCGCCCGAGCGGCTGGCGCGCGCGCTGGCCCGGGTGCCGCAACGCGGCCGCGTGCGGGTCGCGCCGCTGCCGGTGGCGCAGCTGCTGGTGCCCACGCGCACCGGCACGCAGGTGCTGCGCGTGGCCGACATCCACTGGCTCGAAGCCGCCGACAACTACGTCACGCTGCATGCGCTGGGCCGCGAATGGCTGCTGCGGCGCACGCTGGCCGGCCTGCTGGCCGACCTGGGTGACGGCTTCATCCGCGTGCACCGCAGCGCCGCCGTGGCCCTGGCGCAGGTGGCCGAGGTGCGGCCGAACGACAAGGGCGACGCGCTGCTGCGCCTGCGCGACGGCAGCGAGCTGGCCTGCAGCCGCGCGCACCGCGCGGCCCTGATGCAGCGGCTGGGCCAGGCCGGCGGCTGAGGCGACGAGGCCGCACCGGATGCTCAAACCGTTGACACTTGCCACCACCGATCATCGAACGGCTCTGGGCAGAAGAAGCAGGCCTCCCTGCTCGTGTCGACCGATCGCTACCGCGTCCACTGCATATCAGCGACGATGCTCGCAATGACACTGTTCTGCCTGCAGTAAAACTGCAGCAGCAGGTGCGGCTTTCTGAAGGTGTGGGTCACGCCAGTCGTCACGAACCATTCCTTCAGATTTTCTTTGCCGCCATAGATCCATCCATTGGCAGACAACGCCGGTTGTGCAGCCTCCTCGTCGAAGCCGGAGAGCTTGCAGGTCCAGACGCGTTGGGCGTTTGACGTGAAGCGGCATGAATCACCGTCAACGGCGATGTTCGCTGCATTCGTCGCCGTCTTCAGTTCAAGAAGCAGCGCCTCTCGTTCACCTCCAACGGCGACGCCATGAACCGCCAGCATCAATGCGAAGATTTTGGCCAACCGAGACATGGCCGCATTCTGCTTCAGGCCTTATGGACTCGACGTCTGGACAGGAAGACAGCCAACCACCTTGGCGGCTCGCTCCCGTTTCGCCCCGACCCGCCCGCAGTTCGCCCCAATGCGCTGGCTGACAGGCGGCTGCTTGTCTAGGCTGCTGCCCATGACACAAGCCGCCCACTCTGGCGCCCCGACCGAGCGCCTGTACTTCCTCGACTGGCTGCGCGCCGCCGCCTTCGGCCTGCTGATCCTGTACCACGTGGGCATGTACTACGTGAGCTGGGACTGGCATATCAAGAGCCCGCATGCGAGTGACGCGATCGAGCCGCTGATGATGCTCAGCTCGCCCTGGCGGCTGGCGCTGCTGTTCCTGATCTCGGGCGCGGCCACCGCGATGATGTTGCGGGCCAAGCCGGGCCAGGCGCCGCGCGCGTTCGTGCGCGAGCGTTCGAAGCGCCTGCTGCTGCCGCTGCTGCTGGGCATGTTCGTCGTGGTGCCGCCGCAGGCCTACCTGGAGGTGGTGTCGAAGCTGGCCTACCCAGGCAGTTACCTGGACTTCATGCAGCTGTACCTGAAGGCCTACCACGGCTTCTGCCGCGGTGACGATTGCCTCGACCTGCCGACCTGGAACCACCTGTGGTTCGTGGCCTACCTGTGGGTCTACAGCCTGCTGATGTGGGCGCTGCTGAAGGCCTGGCCTCGCGCGCTGGACACGATGGCGGCGCTGGCCGAGCGGCACCTGAAGAACGCCTGGGGCCTGTGGCTGGCGCCGGTGGCGCTGCTGGCGCTGTGGCGCGTGCTGCTGGTCGGGCGCTTCCCGCAGACGCATGCGCTGGTCGACGACTTCTACAACCACGCGCTGTACCTGACGGTGTTCTTGGCCGGCGCAGTGCTGGCGCGCTGGGGCGGCGGCTGGGCGCTGTTCGCACGCTGGCGCTGGGTCATGCTGGGCCTGGCCCTGCTGTTGTGGGCGGCGATCGCCAGCTACTTCGGCCACTACAGCGACGCGCTGGAGCCGCCCGACTGGCTGCGCCAGCTGCAGCGCCTGGGGTATGCCGCGCTGCAGTGGTCGGCGATCGTTGCCGCGCTGGGTTTTGCCGTGCGGCACTGGAACCATGACCACCGCTGGCGGTCGACCGTGGCCGAAGCGGTGTTCCCGGTCTACCTGCTGCACCAGACCGTGATCATCCTGCTCGCCTGGGCGCTGCGGCCCTGGGGTCTGGCGCCGGTGGTGGAGGCGCCGCTGCTGATCGCCGGCACGGCGCTGGTCTGCGTGGCGGGCTACCTCGTGGCCGCGCGCCTGGGGCCGCTGCGCCCCTGGTTCGGCCTGGCGACGCGGGCCACGCGGCCGGCGGCTGTCACGGGGGTGGCCACGGCTTGACGCATACTGGCCCGATCGGCGCGCGCCGGGTGCGCGTGCCATCGTCTGTTGTGTGCGTCGCATGTCCCAAGCCCCTGCTGAAACCCGCATTCCCGTCGACACGATCCGCGGCAGCCGCCGCGTTCGCCACCAGCTGAAAGGCCGCCAAGCCGACGATGCCGCGCGCGGCGCCGTGCGCGCCCTGGTCGGCCCCGGCCCGCATGCCCGCGAGCAACTGATCGAGCACCTGCACCGGCTCAACGACGCGCAAGGCGCGCTGTTCGAAGGCATGCTGGTCGCGCTGGCGGCCGAGATGCGGCTGTCGATGGCCGAGGTGGTCGAGGTCGCAAGCTTCTATCACCACTTCGAGATCCTGCCCGACGGGGCCGAGGCACCGGCGGTGACGCTGCGCTTGTGCGACGGTCTGGCCTGTTCGATGGCCGGTGCCGCGGGGTTGATGCAGTCGCTCGTCGGCACGCTCGATGCATCGGTGCGGCTGACCCACGCGCCTTGCGTGGGCCGCTGCGAGCAGGCGCCGGTGGCGGTGCTGGGCCAGCGCCCATTGCCGCATGCGAGCGAGCCCGCGCTGCGGCGCGCACTGGCGGCCGGCGAACACGGGCACCCGCTGCCGGCCAGCAGCCATGCGCGCTTCGAGCCGGCCGAGCTGGCGCTGGGCGAGGTGACCAACGACGGCGACACGATCGCGCCGGCCTGCGTCGGCTACGCGGCCTACCGCGCGGCCGGGGGCTACCAGCTGGCGGCCGAGGTCGTCAACAGCGAGCGGCCGGCCGACGAGGTGCTCGCCGCGCTGGAGCACTCGGGGCTGCGCGGCCTGGGCGGCGCCGGCTTCCCGGCCGGGCGCAAGTGGCGCATCGTGCGCAGCTTCGACGCACCACGCTGGATGGCCGTCAACATCGACGAAGGTGAGCCGGGCACGTTCAAGGACCGGACCTACCTCGAGCGCGACCCGCACCGTTTTCTCGAAGGGGTGCTGATCGCGGCGCAGGTGGTCGGCACCGAAGCGGTGGTGCTGTACCTGCGCGACGAATACGCCGGCTGCCGCGCGCTGCTGGCGCGTGAGCTGGCGCTGTTGCAGGCCGAGCCGCCGTGCCCCCTGCCGCGCATCGAGCTGCGGCGCGGCGCCGGTGCCTACATCTGCGGCGAAGAGTCCGCGATGATCGAAAGCATCGAGGGCAAGCGCGGCGAGCCGCGGCTGCGCCCGCCGTACATCGCCGAGAAGGGCCTGTTCGGCCGGCCGACGCTGGAACACAACTTCGAGACGCTGTACTGGGTGCGCGACATCGTCGAGCGTGGCCCGGCCTGGTTCACCGCTTTCGGCCGTCACAGGCGCCAAGGCTTGCGCTCGTTCAGCGTCAGCGGCCGGGTCAAGCGCCCGGGCGTCAAGCTGGCGCCGGCCGGCATCACGCTGCGCGAGCTGGTCGACGAATACTGCGGCGGCATGGCCGAGGGCCACACGCTGTATGCCTACCTGCCAGGCGGGGCCTCGGGCGGCATCCTGCCGGCGTCGCTGGCCGATGTGCCGCTGGATTTCGACACCCTGCAACCGCACGGCTGCTTCATCGGCTCGGCCGCGGTGATCGTGCTGAGCCAGCACGACTCGGCGCGCGACGCCGCACTGAACGCGATGCGCTTCTTCGCCGACGAGAGCTGTGGCCAGTGCACGCCGTGCCGTGTCGGCACCGAGAAGGCGGCGCAGCTGATGCAAGCCGCCGCGTGGGACCACGCCACGCTCGACGACCTGTCGGCGGTGATGGTCGACGCGTCGATCTGCGGGCTGGGCCAGGCGGCGCCGAATGTCGTTCGCTGTGTGCAGCGCTACTTTGCCGACGAGGTGCAGGGATGAGCGCCGTGAACTTCACGTTGAACGGCCAGCCTTGCGAAGCGCGCGAGGGCGAGACGATCCTGAAGGCGGCCGAACGCGCCGGGGTCGCCATCCCGCGGCTTTGCTACACCGACGGCCTGCGCGCCGACGGCAACTGCCGCGCCTGCGTGGTCGAGGTGCAGGGTGAGCGCACGCTGGCGCCGTCGTGCTGCCGCGCGGTGGCGCCCGGCATGGTGGTCGACTCTCGCAGCGAGCGTGCGCTGAAAAGCCAGCAGATGGTGCTGGAGCTGCTGCTGGCCGACCTGCCCGAGGCCGGCTACCAGTGGAACGACGGCGATGCGCAGCGCCCGCACGGCGAGCTGAGCCAGTGGGCCGACGCGCTGGGCGTGAGCGCCCGCCCGGCGCTCACCGCGCTGCGCCGCGCGCAGCCCGCGGCCGACCTGAGCCACCCGGCGATGGCGGTCAACCTCGACGCCTGCATCCAGTGCACCCGCTGCGTGCGGGCCTGCCGCGAGGCCCAGGTCAACGACGTGATCGGCATGCGCGGCCGCGGCGCCCACGTGCAGGTCGTGTTCGACCTGGGCGACCCGATGGGCGACAGCAGCTGCGTGGCCTGCGGCGAATGCGTGCAGGCCTGCCCCACCGGCGCGCTGAGCGCCAAGGCGCTGATCGGCGACCAGCGCGTCGACAAGCAGGTCGATTCGGTCTGCCCCTACTGCGGCGTGGGCTGCCTGCTGACCTACCAGATCAGAGACAACCGCATCGTTGCCGTGCAAGGCCGCGACGGCCCGGCCAACGCGGGCCGGCTGTGCGTGAAGGGCCGCTTCGGCTTCGACTACGTGAACCACGCGCAGCGCCTGACGACGCCGCTGATCCGCAAGCCGGGCGTGGCCAAGGACGCCGGCGCGCAACACCACCCCGGCCAACCGCCGCGCGACTGGCGCGAGGTGTTCCGTGAAGCGACGTGGGACGAGGCGTTGGACCTGGCCGCCGGTGGCTTGAAGCGCTTGCGCGACCAGCACGGCCCGGCGGCGCTGGCCGGCTTCGGCTCGGCCAAGGGCAGCAACGAAGAGGCCTATCTGTTCCAGAAGCTGGTGCGCACGGGGTTCGGCAGCAACAACGTCGACCACTGCACGCGGCTGTGCCACGCCAGCAGCGTGGCGGCACTGCTCGAGGGCGTGGGCTCGGGCGCGGTCAGCAACCCCGTCAACGACGTGCAGCACGCCGGGCTGATCTTCATCATCGGCGCCAACCCGGCGCAGAACCACCCGGTCGGCGCAACCTGGATGAAGAACGCAGCCCAGCGCGGCGCGAAGATCGTGCTGGCCGACCCGCGCCGCACCGACCTGGCCCGCCACGCCTGGCGCACGCTGCAGTTCAGGCCCGACACCGATGTGGCGTTGCTCAACGCGATGCTGCACACCATCATCGACGAGGGCCTGACCGACCCGGCCTTCATCGCCGAGCGCGTCAACCGCTTCGAAGAATTGAAGACCAGCGTCGCGGCCTTCTCGCCCGAGCTGATGGCGCCGATCTGCGGCATCCCGGCCGAGACGATCCGCGAGGTTGCGCGGGCCTACGCCACCAGCCCGGCTTCGATGATCCTGTGGGGCATGGGTGTCAGCCAGCACGTGCACGGCACTGACAACGCACGCTGCCTGATCGCACTGGCCAGCATCACCGGCCAGATCGGCAAGCCCGGCAGCGGGCTGCACCCGTTGCGCGGCCAGAACAACGTGCAGGGCGCGAGCGACGCGGGGCTGATCCCGATGATGTTTCCGAACTACCAGCGCGTCAGCAACCCCGAGGCGCACCGCTGGTTCGAACACTTCTGGGCCATGAAGCTCGATGACAAGCCGGGCCTGACGGTGGTCGAGATCCTGCACCACGCGCTGAGGGCGCAAGACGACCCGAAGAAGATCCGCGGCATGTACGTGATGGGCGAGAACCCGGCGATGAGCGACCCGGACCTGGCCCACGCGCGCGCGGGCCTGGCGAACCTCGACCACCTGGTGGTGCAAGACCTGTTCTTGACCGAGACCGCCTGGCTGGCCGACGTGGTGCTGCCGGCCAGTGCCTGGCCCGAGAAGACCGGCACCGTGACCAACACCGACCGCACGGTGCAGATGGGCCGCCGCGCGCTCGAGCTGCCGGGTGACGCGAAGCCGGACCTGTGGATCATCCAGCAGATCGCGACCCGCATGGGCCTGCCGTGGCGCTACGACGGCGCCGAGAGCGGTGTCGCCGCGGTCTACGAAGAGATGCGCCAGGCGATGCACGGCGTGATCCAGGGCGTCAGCTGGCAGCGGCTGGAGCGTGAGCACAGCGTGACCTACCCCTGCCTGAGCGAAGACGACCCCGGCCAGCCGATCGTCTTCCATGACCACTTCGCGACCGACGACGGCCGCGTGCACCTGGTGCCGACCCAGATCGTGCCGGCCAACGAGCGGCCCGATGCCGACTACCCCTTCGTGCTGATCACCGGCCGCCAGCTCGAACACTGGCACACCGGCAGCATGACGCGCCGCACCGAGGTGCTCGACGCGCTGGAACCGGCGCCGACCGCCAGCCTGCACGGGCAGGACCTGCAGCGCCTGGGCGTGGCCCCGGGCGACTGGCTGCAGGTGGCATCACGCCGCGGCAGCGTCAGGCTGCAGGCCCGGCGCGACGACGGCACGCCGATCGGCGCCGTCTTCATCCCCTTCGCATTCGCCGAGGCCGCCGCGAACCTCTTGACCAACCCCGCACTGGACCCGTTCGGCAAGATCCCGGAGTTCAAATACTGTGCCGTGGCTGTGGCGCCGATCGATGGCTGACTACCCTGGTGCGCGCGCCACGTCGCCGTCGTCAAGTGGCGTGCGCGGATCCGGCTCTGCCGGGCCGCTGCGCGAGCCCCCTCGGGGGGCAGGCCCCGGAGGGGCCGTGGGGGTTGCAGTTATCACCGGCGGTGGTGCGACGCAGGCCGAGCCTTCGATCAGCGGCAGCAGCGTGGGCAACAAGGCCTTCAGCAGTTGCGACGGCAGGGCGCTGGTGAACTTGTAGTTGGCCGCGTCGGGCTCGTGCACATAGGCCATCAGCGTGCCGAAGTAGCGGTCGCCGATCAGGAAGGCCAGCGTCGCCGAGCGGTTGACCACGCGTGACGAGACCAGCTGGCCGCCGGGGCCATAGACGTCGAAGCGGTGGTCGCCGGTGCCGGTCTTGCCGCCGATCGGCATCACGCGGCCATCGTGCAGCGTCAGCGCGCCCTTGAGCCGCCGCGCGGTGCCTTCTTCGACCACGCCGAACAGCGCGCGCCGCACCACGTCGGCCACCTCGGGCTGCATGACCTGTTCGCCGGCCGGCGGGCGGTAGGCCAGCTGGGTTTCGTAGGGCGTGGCGGCACCGAAACGCAGGTGGCCGATGCGCGTCTGCGGCAGTGCCACGCCCTGGTTGACGATGATGCCCATCAGCTCGGCCAGCGCGGCCGGGCGGTCGCCCGAGGCGCCGAGCGCGGTGGCGTACGACGGGGTCAGCGAGTCGAACGGGTAGCCCAGCCGCTTCCAGGCGCGGTGGATCTCGAAGAAGGCTTCTTGCTCCAGCTGGTTGCGGATGCGGTCGTCCTGCGCGCTCTTGTGGCGGGTCTTGAACAGCCAGCCGTAGGCCTCTTGCCGCTCGTCGATGCTGGCGTCCAAGGTCTGCTTCAGCGTCGCATCGGGCTGCTGGCGCAGGTGGCCGGCGACCCACAGCGCCAACGGGTGCACACGCGCCAGGTAGGCCCGGTCGGCGAGCGACCAGCGCTCGGTGCGGTACTTGTCGTGCAGCGACTGGGCGGAGGTTTCGGCGTCCGGCAGCCGGCGCGCCAGGAAGCGCGCCAGGGCCGCGGCATCGGCGCCCGGCTCCAGGCCGTAGAACAGGCTGGCCAGGCGAACCGGGGTCGGGCGAACCTCGTCCAGCAGCGCGTCTTCCACCTCTTCGGCGGTCTTGCCGGCGAACTGCCGGTAGAAGCGGGCGACGAAGCTGCGGCCCTCCTTGTCGGCAAAGCGCGCCAGGTAGGCCCGGCGGGCCGGGTCGTCGCGCTCGCCGTGCAGCGCAGCGTCCATGTCTTCGTTCTCGGCGATCACGTGGCGCACCACGTCGCGCATCAGGCGGATGAACACCAGGTTGACCGAGCGCGTGAAGGCTTCGCGCACCGTCAGCGTGCGGTTGTTGTCCTCGGGCTCGAAGTTCTCGAAGTGGTGCACACCGCCACCGGTGGTGAAGCCGGCCGCCGGGTTGGCCGAGTAGGTGCGCAGCATCGCCGCTTCGAGCATCGTCGGCAGGCTGCGGTCGTCGCTGCCTTGCAGGTGGTCGCGTGCCCAGCGGGCCAGGGCGTCGCGGTCGCTGACGTCGAGCGCCGCCAGCGCGGCGGTGTCGAGCCCGCTCCAGCGGGCGTGCAACTGGGCCACCTGCTCGAGGTAGGTGATCAGCGTGCGCAGCTTGGCGGTCGAGCCCAGGTCCAGCCGCGCGCCTTCGTTCAGGTCGAAAGGCTGGTCGAGGTTGTCGGTCTGCACGCGCAGCAGGTTGGCGCCGCCGCTGCGCTCGAACAGCGTGAAGCTGAAGACGATCTTGCTGGTGTCGTCGCCTTCGTTGAACAGGTGAAAGCCGAACAGCCCGGCCTCTTTCGCGGCCTCGGCGCGGCTCAGGCTGCGCAGCAGCGTGCCGGCTGCGCGCTGCGCTTCGCTGGCCAGGCTGCTGTCGGCTTCCAGGTCGAGGCGGTCCAGGTCGTAGGCGCGGGGCAGGCCCAGCAGCTGCTGCAGCTTGGTGCGCACCGCGGTGGCCGCCTTGCGCTCGACGAACGACACCGGCGGCTCCGCCGCGGGCCGCTGCAGCAGCTTCAGCGCCAGCGGCAAGGCCGCGTCGCGCAGCGCTGTGGGGATGACGCCGGCCTCGGCCAGCAGCCGCAGGTGGCTGTTGGTCAATTCGCGCAGCACGCCTTCTTCGTCTTTGCCGAGGTAATAAGACGGTCGCCGCTGCGCCACCATCAGCGACAGCGCCTGCTTGAACGCCAGCGCCTGCTGCGGCAGCAGCGCCTGCTTGAAGGCCAGGGCCTGGCGTGGCGCTTCGCCCGGCGCCACGTCGGCCACCGGGGTGGACAGCAGCCGGTTCACCTCGGCAAAGTCGCGCCCGTACCAAGCCCACAGGCCGTCGCCCAGGCCGTTCACCTCGCCGAAACCGGACTGGGCCGACAGCGGCACGGTGTTCAGGTAGTCGAGCACGATCTGGCGCCGCCGCGCGGTGGTGTCCTGCCCGTCGAGGTAGGCGCGCAGCGAGGCCGAGGCCATCTGGCGCAGCTTGTCGCGCGCGGTCTCGGTGCGGCCTTGCGGCGAGTGGCGGTATTTCTCGATCTGCGTGGCCAGCGTGCTGCCGCCGCCGGCACTGTGCGACTCGTCGATCCGGCGCACCATCTGGTCGAAGGCAGCCTTGCCCAGGCGGTCCCACTCGATCGCGGGGTTGCGCGTGGCGGGCGGGTCGAGCAGGTCGCGGTTCTCGATGTAGAGCAGGGCCCGCACCAGCAGCGGCGGCACGGCGTTGAAGCCGGCGTAGGCGCGCTCGGGGTAGCGCGCTTCGAACAGCGGCTCGCCGCGGCAGTCGCGCACGTTCAAGCCCGCCTGGGCCTTCTCGCGGTAGGGCGCGAACAGCCCCTCGTCGCGCAACGCCATCAGGGCCGGCGACATGCGCGCCTGGGCGGTGACGGTGAAGCCTTGTTTGTCGAGACGATCGATCAGCTGCGGCAGCTGGTGGTAGCCCAGGCGCTGGTCGTAGGGGCCGTTGCCCGCGAACCGGATCGCCGGGCTGGGGCCGGGCTGCAACTCGAAGCCGAGTCGGCGTGCCCGCTCGGCCAGCCAATCGGCCTGCTGGCGAGAGGTCTGGACCTCGTCGGCGACAAAGCCGGCCAGGCCGAGCGTGGCCAGGATCAGCAGCGCGGTGAAGACCCGCCGGGCCGATCGTTTCCATGGGGTGACGACCTTCGCGTTCGACAAGGAGCCAAGCCTTTCTCGAGCGAACATTTCGTCACCACATTACCCGCGGCGTGTGACTTCACCAAGGGCTTTCTACCGCTTCCAGGGCCAATTGCGGGCTCGCCACAACAGGGGTCTTCACGGGGCGCGGCAGGCGCCCCTTCAGGGCTTGCGGGTCTTGCGGGCCGCCGCTGTCGCGGCGGGTGTGGCGGGCGGTTGGGTGTGGGCCTTGGCGGCTTGGGCAGCGGCCTCGCGCAGCTTGTCTTTCTTGCTCTTGCGGTGGCCCTTGACGCCGCCGTTCGGGTCCAAGCCGGTGCCCGCGCCTTGCTCGGGCGGCACAGCCGGCGCGGTAGGCTCGAAGCCCGGCAGCGTCTCACGCGGCACCCGCTGGCCCTGGCGCTTTTCGATCAGGCGAAAGTGCGCCTCGGCCGTGGGGGTGATGAAGCTGATCGCGTCGCCCTGGCCGCCGGCGCGGCCGGTGCGGCCGATGCGGTGGGTGTAGTCGTCGGCGGCGCGCGGCAGGTCGTAGTTGACGACCATCGGCAGCGCGTCGATGTGCAGGCCGCGGGCGGCCATGTCGGTGGCCACCAGCACCTGCACGCGCCCGGCCTTGAAGTCGTCCAGCACGCGCACGCGTGCGCCCTGGCTCAGGTCGCCGTGGAAGGCCTCGGCCTGCAGGCCGCCGCGCCGCAGCTTGTCGGCCACGTGTTCGGTGGCGTACTGCGTGGCGACGAAGACCAGCACGCGGTCGTCGCCCGCGGCCTGCACCAGGTGTTTCAGCAGCGCGGTGCGGCGCGCTTCGTCGACGACCATGGCGCGCTGGCGGATGTCGGCCCGCGCCGCGAGCGCGGTCGCCACGCGGATGTCTTCCGGCTCGCGCAGCCAGGTGGTGGCCAGCGCCTTGACCGGCGGCGGCAAGGTGGCCGAGCACAGCACCGTCTGGCGTTTCTTCGGCAACAGCGCCAGCACTTCAGCCAGCTCATCGGCAAAACCCAGCGCAAGCAGGCGATCGGCCTCGTCGAGCACCAAGGTGCGCACGGTGTTGAGCTTCAGCGCGTTCTGCCGCACCAGGTCGAGCAGCCGGCCGGGTGTGGCGACGACGATGTCGGCGCCGCCGCGCAGGGCCATCATCTGCGGGTTGATCGAGACGCCGCCGAAGACGACCGCGATCTTGATCAGCCCCGGCAGCTCGTGCGCCAGCTCGCGCAGCGTGTCGCCCACCTGCAGCGCCAGCTCGCGCGTGGGCACCAGCACCAGGCCCTCGACCGGGCGCGGTGCGCGCGCGGTGCCGTTCTGCCATTGCTGCAGCAGCGGCAGCGCGAAGGCGATGGTCTTGCCCGAGCCGGTGCGCGCCTGCACCAGCAGGTCGCGCCCGGCCAGCATCGGCGGGATCGCCGCCGCCTGCACCGGGGTGGGCTGCTGGTGGCCTTGGGCGAACAGCGCGTGCTGCAGCGAAGCGGAGAGACCGAGCGAGGCGAAGGGCATGGGGGCATTGTCGGCGCCCGGCCGTTCGGCGCCGGCTTCGGCCGAGAATGCGCCGGCCGATTCGCCAATGTCTGAACAAATCAAGAGGAGCTGTCGATGAAAACCCGTGCTGCCGTGGCCTGGAAGGCCGGTGCCCCGCTGACGATCGAAGAAGTCGACCTGCAAGGCCCGCGCGACGGCGAGGTGCTGGTCGAGGTCAAGGCCACCGGCATCTGCCACACCGACCACTACACGCTCAGCGGTGCCGACCCCGAAGGCCTGTTCCCGGCCATCCTCGGCCACGAGGGCGCGGGCGTGGTGCTGGAGGTCGGCGCCGGTGTGACCTGGCTGAAGCCGGGTGACCACGTGATCCCGCTCTACACACCCGAGTGTCGGCAGTGCAAGTTCTGCCTGTCGCGCAAGACCAACCTGTGCCAGGCGATCCGCGCGACGCAAGGGCGGGGTCTGATGCCCGACGGTTCGAGCCGCTTTTCGCTCAACGGCCAGCCGATCCTGCACTACATGGGCACCTCGACCTTTGCCAACCACATCGTGGTGCCCGGCATCGCGCTGGCCAAGATCCGGCCCGACGCGCCCTTCGACAAGGTCTGCTACATCGGCTGCGGCGTCACCACCGGTGTCGGTGCGGTGCTGTTCACCGCCAAGGTCGAGGCCGGCGCCAACGTGGTGGTGTTCGGCCTCGGCGGCATCGGGCTGAACGTGATCCAGGGCGCCAAGATGGTCGGCGCCGACAAGATCATCGGCGTCGACATCAACCCGGCGCGCGAGGCGATGGCGCGCCGCTTCGGCATGACGCACTTCATCAACCCGAAGGACGTGCCGAACATCGTCGACGCGATCGTGCAGCTGACCGACGGCGGCGCCGACTACAGCTTCGAGTGCATCGGCAACACCCAGGTGATGCGCCAGGCGCTGGAATGTACGCACAAGGGCTGGGGCCGCTCGATCATCATCGGCGTGGCGGCGGCCGGGGCCGAGATCTCGACCCGGCCGTTCCAGCTGGTCACCGGCCGCCACTGGGAGGGCTCGGCCTTCGGCGGCGCGCGTGGCCGCACCGACGTGCCGAAGATCGTCGACTGGTACATGGACGGCAAGCTCAACATCGACGACCTGATCACCCACAAGCTGCCGCTGGAGCGCATCAACGAAGGCTTCGAGCTGATGGAGCGCGGCGAGTCGATCCGCACCGTCGTGGAGTTTTAGGCATCAAGCCGCCGCGAACTGGCCGTGGAACGCGTGCGGCACCGCATAGGGCAGCCGCGCCACCGCCAGCGGCCCGTCGCTCAGGTGCTCGGCGTCGAACACGCTGGCGAAGCTGGTGCGCCAGCGCAGGTCGTAGCCGGCGCCGACCAGCCAGCCTTCGCCCTCGCGGGTGCTGCCGGGCTTGGGCACGAACACATGCTCTTCGACCACCGCGTCGGGGCCGAAGATGAACGCGTCGCGCTGGCCGATTTCGCGGTCCAGCCGCAGCACCGCGTCGTGGCCAAAGCGCTGCTCGTGGCCGGGTGACAGCGCGGCCGGGTAGAAGACGACCCGGTGGCGGCGGCCGACCACGCGCGGGTCGACGCGCGGGAATTCGAGCGCGTCGCGGCCCAGGTCCGACCGCTGCTGCCCGTTGCGCAGGTTCAGGCGCAGCAGCGCGGGCTGCGAGCTCGGGCTGCCGCGGAAGTCACCATGCACGATGCTGCGCAGCCGCTGCTCGCCCACCGGCGCTTCGGGCGAGCGCACATAGTCCAGCGTCAGCAGGTCGCCGTCGTCCCAGGCGTTGGCGAAGTGGAAGACCATCTCGGCCGGCGTCTCGAAGACGCGGCGGCGCTCGAAGTCGGCCTTGTCGATCACCAGCACGCGCGTCGCCTGCGACTGGCCCGGCGCCTGCCAGCGCATCGAGCCAGCGAAGCTGCCGCCAGCGCGCACCGCGTCCATGTCCAACGTCAGCGGCGGCAGCAGGAAGGCGAGGTAGCGCTGGGTGACAACGAAGTCGTGCACCATCGCGCAGGGCGGCATGTCGAACACCGCGTGGCGCTTCAGTTCGCCGGCCGAGGACAGCTGGTACAGCACCATCTTGCCCATGCCGGTGCCGAAGTTCCAGACCGTGCCGTCGGGCTCGACCTTCGGGTGGGCCGAGAACGGCATGCCAGCCAGCTCGTCGGACCAACGCACCAGGCCGCGCGTGGCCAGCGTGTCGCGGTCCAGCGCGTAGGCCGAGCCACCCTCCCACAGCGCCAGCAGGCGGTCGGGCAGCGGCAGCACGCTGGTGTTGGCCACGTTGAGGTCGTCGGGCCCACGCACCGGCCGCCGGGCCGCGATCGCGGTGCCGAAGGCCGGCAGCAGGAACTCGCCGGCCGCCTGCTCGGCCTGGAACTTGGCCGTCTGCACGAAGCGGCCGCGGTGCGACACGCGGCCACCGCCGTCGAAGCGCCAGGCCTGGACGAGGCCGTCGCCATCGAACCAACGGTCGTAGCGCCGGCCGGCGCGCTCGAACAGGGCCGGGCCGTTGCGGTACAGCGTGCCGCGCAGGTCGTTGGGCAGGCGGCCCTCGATGCTGGCGCTGTCGCAGGCCAGGTCTTGCCCCTGCAGGCCACGCAGCGGCTGTAACGCCGCGTGGTCGCCATAGGCGGCGGGCCGCTGCCAGGCGGTGCCGGCGGCGAGGGCGGGCGCGGCGAACGGGCTGGCCAGCGCGGCGGCGCTGGCGCCGAGGAAGTGGCGGCGTTTCATGCGGGGCTCCAGTGGCTTGGTTGGGCTCAGGGCAGGTGGATCACGGCGCGCGTGTCGCCTTGCACACTGAAGCGGGCCTGCTCGTAGCGCGGCGGGCCGTAGGCACCGGCGGCGTCGTTCGAGAAGGCATAGGGCTCGGTCGGCATGCCCAGCGGGTTGGTGTCGAGCTTGCCGTTGCCGTTGCGGTCGAGGAACAGCGAGACCGCGTAGTCGCCCTCGGGCATGTCGGGCACTTGCAGCGTCATCGTGCCGGCCACGGCGGCCTGGCGCAGGCCACGCAGCGGCGTCTTCAGCCATTGGTCGGCCTGGTCGTAGATCGCGACCATCAGGTTGCCCTGGGCTGTGGCCACCTGTTGAACCTCGATCGTCAAGGTGGCGGCGCAGGCGGGGCCGGCCAGTGCGGCGGCCAACAGGGTGGCAGGCAGCAGCGGCAGCGAGAAGCGGGGGGGCATGGCGGGCCTTTCGATGGGAGTGGGCATGGGCTGGATGCTCGGCGCCGGCGCCCCGCCGCGCGAGCGCGCTGCGACGAACGGGGGCACGCCGGCGCGAAACGCCGTGCCGCGGCGCGAGCGGTGACGTGGCGGGGGTAATGCGGCGGAGGTAACGCGGCGGGCGGTGTCGGGCGTGGCAGACTGGCCGCCCAAATTTCGACCGCCGGAGCCATCGCCCATGCCCACCGTTCACGCCACCGCCCCGTCCACCCGCATCGCCCTGGTCACCGGCGCCGGCAGCGGCATCGGCAAGGCCTGCGCGCTGGCCTTGCTGCAGGCTGGGTGGACGGTGGTGTTCAGCGGTCGCCGGGCCGAGCCGCTGGCCGCGGCAATCGCCGAGTCAGGCGAGGCCGCCGACCGGGCCTGGGCCGCGCCGGCCGACGTGGGCGATGCCGATGCGGTGGCGGCGCTGTTCGAGCAGATCCGCCAGCGCCACGGCCGGCTCGACCTGCTGTTCAACAACGCCGGCGTCTTCACCGCCGGCGTGCCGATCGACGAGCTGCCGGTGGACGCCTGGCGCAGCGCGGTCGACACCAACCTGACCGGCGCGTTCCTGTGCACCCGCGAGGCGTTTCGCCTGATGAAGGCGCAAACGCCGCGCGGTGGCCGCATCATCAACAACGGCTCGATCTCGGCCCACACGCCGCGGCCGAATTCGGTGGCCTACACGGCGACCAAGCACGCGATGAGCGGGCTGACCAAGTCCTGCGCGCTCGACGGCCGCGCGTTCGACATCGCCGTCGGCCAGATCGACATCGGCAACGCCGCCACCGACATGACCACCGCGATGGCCCGCGGCATGGCGCAGGCTGACGGCAGCGTGCGCAGCGAGGCGCGCATGGATGTGCGGCACGTGGCCGACACGGTGGTACACATGGCCGGGCTGCCGCTGTCGGCCAACGTGCTGTTCACGACCATCCTGGCCACGGGCATGCCGTTCGTCGGGCGCGGCTGAAGAAGGCGCACCCACCGTCACCCTCCGAGAGGGGGCGCGGCCGCGGCGGGCCGGCGTGGCGCGGCGCTACTTGCCGTCTTTGCGCCGCATCACGCTTGCCCGTTTCGCGTCGTCGGCATAGACGAACTGCAGCGCGCCGTTGCGCCAGACGGCGAGCCAGATCATGTTCATCGTGAAGGCGTCGTGGTCCTGCAGGCTGAACGGCCGGTCGTGGGTGGTCACGACACCGGCGTAGGGTTGCTCCAGGTGTTCGAGCGCGTCTTTCAGCGCCGGGCCACGCGTGTCGCCATGGCTCTGGAACACCGCGCGCAGCATCAGGTGCACCGCGTCGTAAGTCTGCGCGGCGGCCATCAGCGAGGCGATCGGCGCGTCGCCGGCGTGGCGTTTCAGCCGGGCGATGAACGACATCCGGCGTTCGTTCGACAAGTCCGGCACGATCGACTGAACCATCATCGCGCCTTCGGCCGCGCCGCCGGACTTGTCCCACACCGTCTTGAACGACATCGGCCACGGGCCCAGCAGCGGGCCGTTGAAACGCGCCGCCTGGCGCGCGCGGGCCAGCGTGGCCAGTTCGGGCCCGACGCTGTAGGCGATGATCGCCTCGGCGCCAGCGGCTTGCGCCGCCTTGACCTCGGCGTCGAGCGAGGTGACGCCCAGGTCGAAGCGGCTGACCTGCACCGGTTGCAGGCCTTGCGCGGCGAGAAAGTGCTTCAGGTCGGTCAGCCCGCCTTCGCCGTAGCCGGTGCGGTCGGCGAACAGCGCGATGCGCTTCAGGCCACGCCGCTGCGTGACCTCGCGCACCAGGAAGTCGGCCTGCAGCGTGTCGCGTGGTGAGAGCCGGAACACATAGCTGTCGGCCGCCGGGTAGGCGGCGGTCAAGGCCGAGCCGGTGGCGACCGGCACCATCAGCACGTGCTGATGGGCCTGGAACACCTCGAGCGATTTCAGCGCGACCCCGGTGTTGCAAAAGCCGACGGTGAACGCCACCTTTTCGTTCAACACCAGGTCTTCGGCCACGCGCCGGCCTTCGTCGGGCGTGGCTTTGTCGTCGCGGGCCACGAGCTCCAGTGGGCGGCCCATGTAGCCGCCGACCTCGTTGATCTCTTTCACCGCCAGCTCGGCCCCCAGCCGGGCGCTGTTGCCGAAGTCGCCCGAGCCGCCGCTGAGCGGGCAGATGAAGCCGATGCGCAGAGGCGCCGCAGCGGCCACACCGGTGAACAGGGCCAGCGCGGCGGCGAAGCCGGCACAACGGATGAAAAAGCGGTGTGGCGTCATGGCGGCGGTGCCCTGGGCGGGGCGGGTACTGCTGAAGTTGTGGAGACTAGGATCGTGAAGCTGAATGCCAGCTTGCAGAACCGGCGACCCACGGGATGCCCCGGGGTGCTGGGTCAGGGCGGCCGTGAACCGCTGCACGATCAAGAAGACAAAAGGGCCCTCATGGGCCCTTCTTGCTTGAGCGACGGATTGCACGCTCGGGTTTGGCCAGCGTGCAACCGCGCACTCAACGCAGGGGTGGTGCGGTCACCAGCACATAGTTATCAGCCGGCTTGGCCAGGTCTTGCGCGACCAAAGCCTCCGAGTAGTGCTCGTCGGCCAGGTGGGCCAACCCTCCGATGGCTCCCAGCGTGACCACTGCGGCCAGGCCCAAGGCCACGGCGCGCAAGACGGGGTGGGCGTCGGCATAGCGTTGCTTCAGCGTGGGCATGATGGGCTCCTTCGCGAACGGCACCGCGGGTTTGCGACGCCGCTGATGAAACTGTAGACCTGTGCGCGGCGGGACGCCAGCACCTGGATCAAACCGTCGGGTGCGACAGGGTCGGATGTGCGGCGACTTGCACGGAAGCGGCCGAATTCTGTGCGACGCAGGCCGCCTCGTACTGCTGGTCGGCCACGCCGCCCATGCCGGCCAGCAAGCTCAACGTGACCAGTGCGGCCAGGCCCCATGCGGTGGCGCGCGTGCGGGTTTCGGTGGCTGGGTAGTCGGTGGTCGGGCGGGTGGTCATGGCAGGCTCCTGGGTGGCGGTGGGCGGCGGCATCGGTGTTGCGACAGATCCACTGTAGGCAGCACCGCCGCTGCCAGCGAGTGCCTTGCGACCAGTGGCGCTCGCGGCGGCACGAGGCGCACGCAGCGCCGATCGGCGGCGGTTGAACGGCCAAAGCCGGCTTGAGCAAAATCAAATTGCCATTAATCTAACGAGTTATGTTTTCGCCCAAAAAGAGGGCCCACGAGGGGCCCAAGAGGAGTGGAACGGAAACCTTTGAATCGGTGCTCGACGCGCCCGGTGGTCAGGCCTGCAGGCGCTTGGCGGTGATCACCACCACCTGCGTCGGGGCGTTGTCGGCCTGGGCCATCAGCGCGTCGTCGTACTGGCGATCGGCGACATGGTCCAGGCCCGCCATCAAGCCCAGCGTCAGCACCAGGGCCAGGCCCGCGGCCACGCGGCGGGCGGCGGTTTGTTGGGCGGCGAAACGGGGGGTGGTGGCGGTGGTCATGTGCGGCTCCTGCGGGGGGTGGCGTTGTCGATGGAGTGCACTGTAGGCAGCGCAGCGCGCAGCCGCCACGCGGTTGCGACCAGCCGCCGGCCCGGCGCGACGAACTGCGCGCGCGGCGGATGAATGGCAATCGCGCCGCCGAGCCTGGAGTGGCTGGGCGGCGCGAAGTCAATAGGGAGGCGCCAGAGGCCTGGCGCGATGGGCCGGGTGCGGGGCGTCAGCGCGCCGGCCGCGGCGGCCGGGGGCCGCGCTCGCCGCGGGGCGGGCCGTCGCGGCGTGCCTCGCCGGCGCCGCCACGGGGGCCGGGGTGTTGCCCCTGGTTCGGCCCGGCGTTCTGGCCCTGGGGGCCGCCGGGGCGGCGGTCGCCGCGCTGGTCGCCACGGGGGCCGGGGCGGTCCTGGCCACCAGGGCGGTGGTCCTGGCGCGGGCCGCCGCGGTGGTCCGGCCGGCCACCCGGGTGCGGCAGCGGCGGCCGTTCGCGTGCATACGCTTCGGCCTCTTCACGGGCCTGGGCCAGCGCCGCATCCAGCGCCTCGGGCGTCATGCCCTTGAGGGCGCAGAAGTTGTCCTTGGTCAAGGTGGTGGTCTGGAACGCGCGCAGCAGCTGGGCGCGCTCGCGCCGCTGGTCTTCCTCGGCCTGGCGGCGGCCTTCGTGCACCTGGCGCCGGCGGGCCAGCTCGTCGGCCGCGGCCTGGCGGTGCTCGGCGGCGATCTCGCCGGCTGGCTGGCCGTCGAGGTCGACGCGGTGCGGCGCGCGGGTCAGCGCGATCAGGTAGCCGGTGCCGCCGGTGTAGCGGCGCAGGAAGCCCGACAGCGCGGCCTTGCTGAACACCCCGGGCGCGCGGGCCTGGATGTCGGCCTGGATGCGCAGCTTGATCGGCTTGGCCTGGCCGGTGAACAGCGCGGGGAACAGGGCCTTCAGCCGCTCGGCGCAGGCCGCCGGTGACATCGGGGCGGCGGCCTCGGCCGCGGCGGGTTGACCGGCCGGGGCGGCCACGTCGGGGGCGGCTGCCAGCTCAGGCGTGGTCTCTGCGCTCGCTGCGGTGGTGGGCTCGACGGTCGGGCCGCCGGTGGTCGGCTCGGGGGCCGGCGCGCCGACGGGGGCAGCCTCGGTGGCCGGGGCTGCGGAATCGGGCGTCGGGTGGTCGTTGGCGGTCATGGCGCGCAATGGTGAGCCTGGCCGGTGCGCGGCCCGCGGCAAAGAAAAACAGGCCGAGATTGTGCCCGTCCGCGCGGCGATCGCATGGCCCCCGCCTGGACTTTGTGCCGCGATTGACGAACACCAAAGTCCACGGCGATGCACGGGTTTACGGTCCGGCGGGCGATGCCCGCTTGGGGCATCATCGCCACTGTTGATTTTTACAGCCATTCTGTTGTCGATTGCCCTACCGCCCATGAGCTCCGTTCGCCGCCCTGCCGCCGCCCCTTCCTCCCGCACCGCCCCGCGCACGCCGCTGCCGGCACAGCCGATCAGCGCCGAGGTGCTGGCCGAGAAATACGCCAAGGGCACCGAGAAAACCGTCGACGACGTGCGCCTGCGTGTGGCGCGGGCGCTGGCCGCGGTCGAGGCGCCCGAGCAGCGCGCGCTGTGGGAGCAGCGTTTCGTCGACGCGCAGCGCCGCGGCTTCGTGCCGGCCGGGCGCATCAACTCGGCCGCCGGCACCGAACTGACCGCCACGCTGATCAACTGCTTTGTGCAGCCGGTGGGCGACTCGATCGCCCAGGTCGAAGAAGGTTTTCCGGGCATCTACACCGCGTTGACCGAGGCGGCCGAGACCATGCGCCGCGGCGGCGGCGTGGGCTACGACTTCTCCCGCATCCGCCCGCAAGGCGCCTGGGTCGGCTCGACGCAGTCCAGCGCCTCGGGGCCGGTCAGCTACATGCGGGTCTTCGACCGCTCGTGCGAGACGGTCGAATCGGCCGGCTCGCGCCGCGGCGCCCAGATGGCGGTGTTGCGCTGCGACCACCCGGACATCGAGACCTTCATCCAGGCCAAGGACGAAGGTGACCTGCGCAACTTCAACATCTCGGTCGGCGTGACCGACGAGTTCATGAAGGCGGTGCTCGACGGCGGCGAGATCGAGCTGGTGCACCGCGCCGAGCCCGGGGTGGCGCAAGAGGCGGCGGGTGCCCACCGGCGCGGCGACGGCCTGTGGGTCTACCGCCGGCTGCCTGCAGCGCGGTTGTGGGACAAGATCATGCGCTCGACCTACGACCACGCCGAGCCGGGTGTCTTGTTCCTGGACCGCATCAACAACGACAACAACCTCGGCTACTGCGAATCGATCGCCGCCACCAACCCCTGCGGCGAGCAGCCGCTGCCGTCGTACGGCTGCTGCTGCCTGGGCTCGATTGACCTGACGCATTTCGTCAACGCGCCGTTCGAGCCGGGCGCCGATTTCGACGACGCCGGTTTTGCCGAGGTGGTGAAGGTGGCGGTGCGCATGCTCGACAACGTGCTCGACGTGACCGTCTGGCCGCTGCCGCAGCAGGCCGAAGAAGCGCGCAACAAGCGCCGCATCGGGCTCGGCTTCACCGGGCTGGGCGACGCGCTGATCATGCTGGGCCTGCGCTACGACACCGCCGAAGCGCGCGAGATGGCGCGCCGGATCAGCGAAGCGATGCGCGACGCGGCCTACCTGGCCAGTGCCGACCTGGCGGTCGAGCGCGGCGCGTTCCCGCTGTTCAATGCGGATCTGTATTTGTCTGGTCGCTCGCAGGGCCGCCCCAAGGACGACCATCCCCCACGGGGGGCGGGCGTCGCTCGCGGCGACCTGGGCGCCGACGGGTTCAGCAACTTCGTGTCGCGCCTGCCGGTGGCGGTGAAAGAGCGCGTGCGCACCGTGGGCCTGCGCAACTCGCACCTGCTGTCGATCGCGCCCACCGGCACCATCAGCCTGGCCTTTGCCGACAACGCGAGCAACGGCATCGAGCCGCCATTCTCATGGACCTACACCCGCAAGAAGCGCATGCCCGACGGCAGCTTCAAGGAATACGCGGTCGAAGACCATGCGTGGCGCCTGTACCGCCACCTGAAGGGCCACGACGCGCCGTTGACCAACGCCTTCGTCACCGCGCTGGAGATGAGCGCCGAGGCGCACGCGCTGATGGTGGCGGCGGTCGCGCCCTGCATCGACACCTCGATCAGCAAGACGGTCAACGTGCCGGCCGACTACCCCTATGAAGACTTCCAGGGCCTGTACCTGACGGCCTGGCGCTCGGGCCTGAAGGGCCTGGCCACCTACCGGCCGAATGCGGTGCTGGGCTCGGTGCTGAGCGTCGATGCGCCGGCCCCGGCCGTCGCGCCGGCGCCCTTGTCGGCCGACCATGCCAACCAGCGCTTGACGCTGGACAAGCTGCCGGCCCCGGTGTTGACCTCGCTGCGCTGGCCCGGCCGGCCCGAGCTGAAGGCCGGCAACCCGGCCTGGAGCTACCTGATCCAGCACCCGCACGGCGACTTCTCGCTCTTTGTCGGCGAGCTGCCGGCTGAAGCGGGGCCGGGCACCGGGCTGTTCGGCACCACGCTGCCGTTCGAGGTGTGGGTCAACGGTGCCGAGCAGCCGCGCGGGCTGGGCGCGCTGGCCAAGACCTTGTCGATGGACATGCGGGCCAACGACCCGCAGTGGCTGAAGCTCAAGCTCGACGCCTTGGCCACGGTGGCCGAGGAGCGCTCGTTCGAGATGCCGTTCCCGCCGAGCGGCGAGAAGCGGCTGTTCCCGGGTGTGGTGGCGGCCACCGCGAGCGTGATCCGCTGGCGTTGCGAGCAGCTCGGTGCCCTGTCCGATGGTGGCCCGACGCCGGTGCTGGACGCGATGTTCAGCCGCGACGAACCGCGCACCAGCACCTCGGGCACGCTGGCTTGGGCGGTCGACGTGGACAACCCGGCCACCGGCGAGGCCTTCACGCTGACCCTGAAGGAAGTGGCCCTGGCGACCAGCGATCCGCAGGTCTCGCCCAGTGGCTTCGTCACGCGGCCGTGCGCGCTGGGCTTCTCAGGCAACTACCCCAAGGCCTTCGACGGGCTGGCACGCCTGCTGTCGCTCGACATGCGCGTGATCGACCCGGCGTGGATCGGCATGAAGCTGCGCAAGCTGCTGAACGTGGGCGAGCCGCTGGGCCACTTCATGGCGCCGGTGCCGGGCCAGCGGCGGCAACAGGTCTGGCCCAGCACGGTGGCCTATGTGGCGCGGCTGATCATCCACCGCTACGCGATGCTGGGGGTGCTCGACGAAGAGGGCTTCCCGCTGCACGCGATGGGCATCCTGGAGTCGCCGGCGCCGAAGGCCGATGGCGTCACGGCGGCGCCGGTGTTGGCCGGCCGGCCGTGCCCGGAGTGTGGCAACGCGACGCTGATCCACAAGGACGGCTGCGACTTCTGCACCGCCTGCGGCTACGTCGGGCAGTGCGGCTGATTCAGCCGAGCGCCTTGAGCATGCAGGCGCACTCGGGGCGGGTGGCGTAGCTGCCATAGGCCTCGGCCACCACGAAGCCCTGGGCGCGGTAGAAACCGATCGCGCCCTCGTTGGCCCAGCGGGTCGACAGCCGCAGTCGCCGATACCCCAGGGCGCGCGCCTGTTGCTCGAGAAACGCCAGCACCGCCGCGCCGATGCCCTGGCCGGGCCGGCTGGCGTGCATGCGCTTGATTTCGCCGCTGCCGGCCTCGCCCGCCAGCGGGCGCAGCGCGCCGCAGCCCACCGGCGCGCCTGCTGCGTCATAGGCCACCGCGAACACCGACCCTTCGCCCGGGAAGTCGGCGAACCCGGCCTTGCCGTCACTGCCATAGCGGGCCAGCAGGTGCGCCGACAACTGCTCCTGCAGCGCCACCGCGTCGGCGCTGTCGTGGGCGACAGCGCGCACGTCGAGCGGCGGATGCAGGCGCGCCGTGGTCAACGCAGCGTGCCGCGGGCCGCCTGGGCGTGCTTGTCGGCCGGCTTGGTCATGCACAGGCCCGACAGCAGGGCCCAGCTGCCTTCGGCGCGGGGCTCGAGCGTGACGATGTCGAAGTACAGCCGGCCTTCGGGCTCGCGCTGGCGAACGAAGTCGATCTGGCAGGCGGCGCCGGTGCTGCTGGTCTTGAGCGGCTGGCAGCGGGCGGTCTGGATCACCAGGTCGTCGGCGTGCTCGCCGGGCGGCTTGCCGCGGTTGGCCAGGTAGGCGGCCTCGTAGGCGGCCTGGATGCGCGGCACGTCGGGGAAGGTGGCTTCGCCCCGGGCCGGCGCTGCCAGCGCAGCCAAGGCGAGCACCCACCCCGCGCAGGCGGCGGGGTGCCCGTTGACGGGGCGGCTTGCGTTCACTTGTTGGCCCGGATGCGGATGCGGGCCATCATGCCTTCATCGCTGTGCTCGCCGATGTGGCAGTGGTAGGCGAAGTCGCCGGCCACGGTGAACGGGATCTCCACCAGCATCGGGTGTGCCACGCACTTGCCGGCGCGCCAGTCGGCCACCGATTCGCAGTCGCCGTCGGCACGCGGGATCGGCACGTTGTCGTACAGCACGCCGCCGCGGTGCTCGACCACGTGGCCGTCGACACGGTCACGCGACAGCAGGCTGAACTTCACCTGGTGGACGTGGAAGTTGTGGTTCTCGGCCGCGATGTTGACGATCTCCCAGCGCTCGGTGGTCGGCGTGTTGCCCGGGCCGAGCGGCACGCAGACGGTCGGGCGGTCCTGGTTGAAGGGCTCGATGTCGAGGAAGGTGCCGGGCACCGGCTGGTCGTTTTCGTCCAGCTCTTCGTAGCCGAGGCCGAAGGCCACCGAGCCGCCGGGCGTGAAGCCCATGAAGATGCGGCGCTTGTGGCCGGGGGCCAGCGGCAGGCAATCGGCCTCGGCCTTGAACATCGCGTTGGACGTGGTCAGCTCGGCGCCGATGCGCCGCGGGTCGCGCATCTCAGCCTGGCTGTCGCCGGTGACCGCCAGGGTCTGCGGGGCGTTGGCCGCGGGCGTGCCGCGGAACGTGATGCGCGCCAGGTCGACCTCGGGCCAGGTGTCGCCGGCCGGGCCGGTCTGCACGCCGGCGGTGTACAGCGTGGCGCTGGCATTCGGGCTGGCCGCGGCCAGGTGGCCCTTGGCGTCGCGGTGCGCGACCCAGAGCTCGACGCGCGAGCTGGGCATCATCATGATCCGCGTGGCGCAAACCGGCTTGTGGATCATCTTGCCGGGCACGTCGGCCGGGCAGGGGACGGTGGTGATGCGGGCGCCGCTCATGCTGCGGATCTCTTCGGCGCTGGCGTTGGCGTCGGGCTCGACCGCCACGCCGTCGACCGACAGCACCTGCACCAGCATGTTCTGGCCGGTCACGTCGTCGCGCAGGCCCAGGTCGTAGGTGACGGTGGCCGAGCCCGTGGTGATGCGCCAGATCTCGCCGTTGCCCTGGTGCACCGGGATGTGCGGGAAGCCCTGGCCGTTGACGCTGAAGTACCACTTGCCGCCGCCGGTGGGGATGCCGTGCAGGCCGGCGCACTGGCCCTCGCGCGGCTCTTCGTCGACGCCGCGTTTGGTCTTGCAGAAGACCGGGTACTGCTCGGTGACGATCTTGTTGCTCTTCAGGACCTGCGTGTCCTTCAGCAGCAGGTGGCGCACCGGCAAGGTCTTGAAGAAGTCGCTGCAGGCGGCGTTCTTGCAGAGGTAGTCGCTCGGGTCGCCGATCGTGATGACGCCCGACATGCCCGAGCTGAGCTGGTTCAGCGTCAGGCCGTGGATGTGGCCGTGCAGCCAGTACAGGCCGGCCGGGTGGCTCTTCGGGATCTTGACCTCGTACTCGGTGAAGCCGAGCCGGACGTCGCCATGCACCACGTCGTCGTCGCCCGGCAGCAGGTTGTCCGGGTTCAGCGTCATCACGAAGATGTTGTCGCCGTAGGTCGGGTTGGCCTTGGTCGGGAAGCGGGGCGAGACGATCAGGCCGTGGGTGTGCAGGTTCGTCGGGTTGCCGCGCAGGAAGTGGTGGCCGGGCTCGCTGGCGTGCTCGGAGTCGAGCACCTCGGGCAGCTTGTTGACCAGCCGCATCTTCAGCGTGTCGCCCGGCCGAAGTTGTAGCCGCGTGCCGCCGTAGAGGTTGGTGCCGTCGGGCTTGGCCGGGCAGGTGTCGCTGCCATCGGTGGGGCGGGGGCAGATGTCGTAGACCCAGCCCATCGGCTTCAGGGTGCCGAGCGTGGTGATCTTTTCGCCGCGGGCGACGACCAGCACGTCGAGCAGGCCGTTGCTGCTCTTGAGCACCGGCAGCTCGTTGATCGGGGATGCGGCCACGGGCAGCGCGGCAGCCAGCAGGGCCGGGGCCAGCCAGGCGGCGGGCGAAACAAAGGCCCGCCGAAGCAGGCCATCAAAAAAAGGGGTACGCATGAACAGTCCAGCGGCGGCGTTGGTGAATCGCTGGATTCCAGCACAGCGCCGGTGCCTCGCCAACCGCGTAACTGTGGGGGAGCGGTCTCAAAGGCCCGCTGCCCACTCAACAATCGTCATCGGCCGTTTTCAATCGTCGGGTCGAGGCTGAGCGTCGAGTTGTCCGCCGTGTTCGTCAGGTGCACGGTGTACTTGTAGGAGTTGCTGTCGGTGTTGGCGTCGAACAGCGTGGCCAGGTGGGTCGACGAGGTCGAGGAGGGATACGGGAACTGGCTCGCCGGGTTGCTCACCACGACGGTGTTGTTGGCCAGGAAGGCGTAGCCGGACGTGGCCAGGTTGAACGTGATCGTGGCATTGGCGCCGCTGACGGGCACGGGATCGGGGCTGCAGCTGATGATGCCGGTGGAGCTGACACTGACGGTGACGGTGGCCATGGGATTACCTCACTGAAGTTTGTCGCTGGCAGCGCCCGCGCCGCTCGCCAGCCGCCTTTGCAAATCGGCAAGATCGGGGTGCCGGTACGCCGAGCTGGCCACGCGCTCGGCGAGCGCGCGGGCGTCGGTGTGCTTGCCCAGGCGCCACAGCGCCTGGGCCAACAGGGTGGCGGCGGCGGCGTTGCCGCTGTCGGCCGGCGCGGCCAGCCGCGTGGCGGCTGCCTGCCAGGCCACGCGGGCCGCGGGCTGGCCTTCCTGGGCCAGCAGCACGTCGCCCCAGGCCACCTCTGCCGTGGCGGCGAGCAGGCTCAGGTCGGTGTCCAGCAGCAGGCCCTGGGCCTCGGCCTGGCGGACCTGCGCCAGGTAGGCCTCGAGCGCCACCCGCTGCACGGGCCATGGCTCGCCAAAGGCCCAGCGCAGCCGCAGGGCCTGGCCTTGCTGGGCCAGGCGCCAGGTGGTGCGCGTTTGCGGCTGGGCCAGCAGCCGGACGCTGTCGGCCTCGGCATGCTGCAGCGCCAGCCGTGCCGCGTTCTTGTCGCCATGGGCCCATTCGGCCTCGGCCAAGCCCAGCCGGGCGAGATTGGCCTGTGTCTGCCAGTCCATGTTGTTCGGCTCGACGGCCAGCAGCGCTTCGAACCGCGCCAACGCGTCGGCCGCCGCTGTCAACGCGGCGCTGGTGTCGCCCAGGGCCAGCAACAGGTGGCCTTGCTCATGCATCGCATTGGCCATCAGGCGTTGTGCGTGGCGGTCGCTGTCGGCCTGTGGCAAGGCCTGCAGGCTGGCCAGCTTGGCACGCTGCGCCGCCAGCGCAGCCACCAGCTGGCCTTGGGCCTCGTGCGCCTTGCCGATCCAGCCCTCGCTGTTGGCCTGGTCGAACACCAGGTCGGCGCGCTGCGGCACCGCGGCGCGGAAGGTGTCGCGGGCCGCGGTGAAGGCTTTCAAGGCCTGGTCGGGGCGCGCACGCTCGAGCTGCAGCACGCCCAGGTTCTGGCTGGCATAGGCTTGCTCGATGCGCCAGTCCAGCCGCGCCGGGTCGAGCCGCACCAGTTGGTCGGCCAGATCGAGGTAGCCGCGAAAGGCGTGCTCGGCGTCGTCCACCTGGCGCCGCTGGCGGGCGACGAAGCCGACCCAGTACAGGCTCTGCGAGTGGTCGAACAAACGCTGGCCGTCGCCGGGGTAGCGCTGCACGAGTGCGGCGGTGCTCTCGGCGGCCTGCTGGAAGACGCGGCTGGCTTCGTCGAGGTCGCCGCGCTCGTCGGCGATCTCGCCGATCAGGTGCAGCGCGCGGGCCCGGCGACCGAGGGATTCGGCGTCCAGCCGGTCGGCGTCTTGCGCGGCATAGTAGTCCAGCGCGTGGCCGCCGACGGCGTCGAGCGCGTCGAGCCGGCCGACCGGCTGCAGCTTCTTGCGCAGGTCGCCGAGCATGAACTCGATCAGGCCCTCGGCCTGCACCTGCTGGCGGCGCGCCTCGCGGGCTTCGTACAGCGCGATGCCCGCCCCGGCGACGACGGCCAGCAGCACCAACCCGCCCGCGGCCACGCCGGCGCGATGGCGCCGCACGAACTTGGCCAGCACGTAGGCGGCGGTGTCTCGCCGGGCAGCGATCGGCTCGTGGGCCAGGTGGCGGCGCAGGTCGTCGGCCAGCGCCTGGGCATTCGGGTAGCGCTCGGCGGGGGCCTTCTTCAGCGCTTTCGCGACGATGGTGTCGAGGTCGCCGCGCAGGGCGCGCGCTTGCCGCAGCGCGTCTGGCCCGCCGCGGCGCAGGACGGTGTCGGACAGGCGCCGAGGCATCTGCTCGAGCGTGGCGCGCATCTGGTCGACGGCGGGCGCGGTGGCGGCGGCCGTCGGGTGGCTGCCGCCCAGCAGCACATACAGCAGCACGCCCAGCGCGTAGACATCGGAGGCGGTGGTGACCTCGCCGTTCTGCAACTGCTCGGGCGCGGCGTACTGCACCGTGAAGGCGCGCCCGGCGCGCTGGGTCAGCTCGGTGGCGGCGACCGGCGCCACCTGCGCACCGGTCGTCGGGTCGCCTTGTGCGTCGCGCATCAGCTTGGCGATGCCGAAGTCCAGCAGCTTTACGTCGCCTGCCGCGGTGACGAGGATGTTGTTGGGCTTGATGTCGCGGTGCAGGATCAGCCGCGTGTGGGCATGGGCCACGGCGGACAGCACGTCGAGAAAGAGCGCCAGCCGGGCCGCCAGCCCCAGGCCGTAGTGCTCGCAGTGTTGGTCGATCGGCAGGCCGTCGACGTATTCGAGCACCAGGTAGGGCTGGGCGCCGCCGGGGCGGCCCGTCGCGTGCACGCCGGCGTCGATCAGGCGCGCAATGTGCGGGTGCGCCAGCCGCGCGAGGATGCGGCCTTCGCGCGCGAAGCGCTCGGCATCGGCGCGCGGCACCAGGCCGGCGTGCAGGAACTTGATCGCCACCTGGCCTTCGAAGCGGCCGTCGGTGCGGCGCGCCAGCCAGACGCTGCCCATGCCGCCCTGGCCGAGCTCGCGCTCGATCGTGTAGGCGCCGATGGTTTCGCCGTCCAGCGTGGTGGGTGGTGGCAGTGCGGGCGCTTCGAGAAAGGCGTTGCGGTCCAGCGTATCGAGGCTGGCGAGCAGGGCCTGCAGGTCATCGGCCAGCGTCGGGTCGGCCCCGCGCAAGGCGGCCAGGCGCGCGGCGCGCTCGGCGGGGCCCAGCTCGAGCAGTTCGTCCAGATGCGGGCTGAGGGCGGGCCAGCGCGACTTGTCGATCTTGCGCGGCTCGGCCGGCGGGGGGGCGCTGAGGTCCGGCTGGGCCATGGGCTATTTCAGTGCCAGCGACAGGAACAGCCGCGCCTTCTGCCAGTCTCGCTGCACGGTGCGCTCGGTGACGCCCAGGCAGTCGGCGATCTCGGCTTCCGACAGCCCGCCGAAGTAGCGCATTTGCACGACCTGCGCCACGCGGGCGTCGCTGCCGGCGAGTTCGTCCAGCGCTTCGTGCACGCGCAGCACCTCGTCTTCGTGGCGCACCGCCGAATCGCCGATCTCGGTACTGAGCGTGACGTGCCAGGCCCCGCCGCCGCGGCGGTCGGCCTGGCGCGAGCGGAGCAGGTCGACGACGATGCTGCGCATCACCTGGGCGGCATAGGCCAGAAAGTGGCGCCGGTCGGCGAACTCGGGGCTCTCGCCGCGCAACAGGCGCAGGTACGACTCGTGCACCAGCGAGGTGGTGTCCAGCATCGTCACGTCGCCCGCGCGGCGTAGCCGGCTGCGGGCCAGGCGCTGCAGGTCTGCGTACAGCAGGGAGACCACCTGATCGGCCGCCTGACGGTTTCCGTCAGCGGCATCGCGTAGCAGCAACGTGATGTCGTGGGTCATGCCTGGGTTGGGCAGCCGCGGCGGTGCCGCACCAGCGATCGACTCTAGCCGGCAGCGATGAGCGGGGCAATGCGCGCTTGCCGGAAGCCGTGACCGATTCGCACCGAAAAATTTTTCTGTGGCGATGTCGGGTTTGGTGTCGGGAATCCGTTCTAAGGGGTAGAGCAAGCGCAGGGTGTGTGCAAAGCGGTTCGGCGGAGGGCCGAGCCGCGACAACCCCATCACGAAAAGGAGCTCAGGGAGCGAGTGTCGGGCCGGTCAGCAGTGCTGATCGGCCCAACCTCTTTGGCTCGGCGCTGCGCCGGCTGGCTTGTCGCGCTACGGCGTGGCGCGGGCCTGTAGCCGATCGAGCTTGGCGGCGTACAGGTCGTGCTCGCCGCGGGTGGTGCTGTTGGCCAGCGCCTTCGCCAGGTGCTTGCGCGCGTCCTTGGCGTCGCCCAGGCCGCTGTAGGCCACCGCCAGCCAGAAGTGCACCTCGTGGTAGTCGGGGTCGCGCGCGAGCTCGCGCTGCAGCCAGGCGCGGCCGGCCTCGTAGTCGCCCCGCTGAACGGCGGCCTTGCCGAGTTCGAAGAAGTGGAACGGCGGGTAGGTTTCCAGCCGGGCCAGCGTTTGCTTGACCTCGTTCGCTTCGGCCTCCCGGCCTTGGCTGAACAGCACCGACGACAGGTCGGCCAACGCCTGGGTGTTTTGCGGCTCGGCGCGCAAGGCATGGCGGAACGCCGCCTCGGCCGGCGCCAGCAGGCCGCGCCGGTGGTAGATGACGCCAAGCGTGATGGGGGCGCTGACGAAGCCGGGGTCCTGGATCAACGCGGCGCGGGCCCAGGCGTAGGCCTGGTTCAGGTCACCCGAGGCCAGGGTCTCGGCGGCGCGGTTGTTCAGGTACATCGCCAGCACGCGCGCTTCGGTGATGGGGGTGACACGGCGGCCGCGCAGGTCTTGCGGCGGCAGGAAGTCCACCGTCATCTGCGGGTCGGTGAAGACGCCGCGGCCCTTGTCCAGCGGCCGTTGGCCCAGCACCAGGTTGACGTGGCCGGCGGCCAGCAGCAGCGCCTGGCCGCGGGTCCAGCTTTCTTCCACGTCGACCGACTGGAAGCTCACCGGCAGTTCGAGGTAGCGCGCGAGCGCCGCCGTCATGATCACCAGCGACAGGCAGTTGCCCGAGCGGGCGGCGAACGCCTCGCTGGCGGTGCGGGTGGTGGCCGAGTCGTACTCGAGTCGCAGCATGTCGCGGTCGTACAGCGCGTCGATCAAGCCCTGCTGGCGGCCGCTGCGGCGCAGGCGGCGCGAGATCTCGTCGTCGACGTAGTGCACCATCGCCGGGCTCATCGCGAGGATGTCCTCCGGGCGCACCGGCTGCGCTGGGGGCGTGAAAGCCTCGTCTTGCAGCAGCGGGGCCACCGGCGCGGGGGGCGCCTTGGCCACCTGGGCACAGCCGCCAAGCCCCAAGCAGGCGGCAACAACGATCAGGGCGTGGGCGATCGCATGGCGTGACATCGTGCGTCTCCGGTGGCCGCCCGGGCGCAGACAGCAGCGCGCCGGGCGCGGACACAAGGTCCGCCGTCGATCTTAGGCCGGTTGCGGGCCGATGCGCATTGGGCCCGTCCGAAAGCCGTGTCAGCGCAGGAAAAGTTGGTAGACCGGGTTGTCGGTCTCGTCGACGCAGGGGTAGGCGAGCGTGTCCAGAAAGTCCTTGAAGGCCTTCTTGTCAGCCTTAGGCACCTGGATGCCGACGAGGATGCGGCCGTAGTCGGCGCCCTGGTTGCGGTAGTGGAACAGGCTGATGTTCCAGCTCGGGTGCATCGCGGCCAGGAAGCGCATCAATGCGCCCGGGCGCTCGGGGAACTGGAAGCGGTACAGCCGCTCGTCCTTGGCCAGCTCGCTGCGCCCGCCCACCATGTGGCGCACATGCTCCTTTGCCAGCTCGTCGTCGGTCAGGTTGACGGTGGCAAAGCCGTGGCGGATGAAGTTGCGCTCGATCTTGTCGGCCTCTTCGCGCTTGGCGATCGAGATGCCGACGAACACATGGGCGACGCGGGCGTCAGAGATGCGGTAGTTGAACTCGGTCACCGAGCGCGGGTGGCCGGGCGTGCCGATCAGCTCGCAAAAGCGCTTGAAGCTGCCGCGCTCTTCGGGGATCGTGACCGCGAACAGGGCTTCGCGCTGTTCACCGAACTCGGCCCGCTCGGCGACGAAGCGCAAGCGGTCGAAGTTCATGTTCGCGCCGCAGGTGACGGCGACAAAGGTCTTGCCCTTGGGCTTGTGGGTCTCGACGTACTGTTTCAACCCGGCCACGCCCAGCGCGCCGGAGGGCTCGACGATCGAACGCGTGTCCTGGAACACGTCTTTCATCGCGGCGCAGACGGCGTCGGTGTCGACCACCACGAAGTCATCGACCAGCTCGCGTGTCAGGCGGAAGGTCTCTTCGCCCACCAGCTTGACCGCTGTGCCGTCGGCGAACAGGCCCACGTCGGCCAGCTGGACCCGCTTGCCGGCCTTGACCGAGCGGACCATTGCGTCGGAATCGGTGGTCTGCACCCCGATCACCTTGATCTCGGGCCGCACGGCCTTGATGTAGGCCGCTACGCCCGAGATCAGCCCGCCGCCGCCGATTGCGACGAAGACTGCGTCGATCGGGCCCTGATGCTGGCGCAGGATCTCCATCGCGATCGTGCCCTGGCCGGCGATCACGTCGGGGTCGTCGAAGGGGTGGACGAAGGTCAGGCCCTGGTCCTTCTCGATTTCGAGGGCGCGCAGGTAGGCGTCGGAGTAGCTGTCGCCGTGCAGCACGACTTCGCCGCCGAGCGCGGCCACGGCGTCGACCTTGACCTTGGGCGTGGTGGTCGGCATCACGATCACCGCGCGGCACTTCAGCCGGTGCGCGCCCAGCGCCACGCCTTGCGCGTGGTTGCCGGCCGAAGCGCAGATGACGCCGCGGGCCAGCGCCTCGGGCGACAGCCGAGCCATCTTGTTGTAGGCGCCGCGCAGCTTGAAGCTGAACACCGGCTGGCAGTCTTCGCGCTTGAGCAGCACGCTGTTGCCCAGGCGGCGCGACAAGGCCTTGGCGGGGTCGAGCGCGGTTTCCTTCGCGACGTCATAGACCTTGGCGGTCAGAATTCGGCGCAGGTAGTCGACGGCGCTGGCGGCGGGTGAAGCGGATGCGCGCGCAGCGGTGGCGCGCGGCTTTCGGGCGGCGCCGGCCATGGGCGTCTCTCCTCGTCGGCTGGGGTTGGCTTGCTGAAGGCAACTGCGGCCGAGCCGGCCGTGTTGCAGCGCCGCATGATATGCGAGGCCAGGGCGAGAGACGCTGCGGCCCGACGAGGTAGAAAAAAGCCCGGGACCGTGAGGGCCCGGGCTGAATCCACCGTTGAGGGGTGGAGGAGACAAGCGGTGCAGTCGGCGCCGTTGAAAGCGTTTACTGCATGTGCGGCAGTCTAGCGCGGCTCTTGTTGCACTGCAATAACCTGGGCGTAGAGTGCCGGCTCCAGATGCCGATAATGCCCTGCGATGGGGCGCGTTTCACAGTCGCCCGGCAACAAGGACGAAGCAAGATGGAATGCACGGTGCATTGGGTGGCGGACGCGGGGATGGCGATGCTGGCCGAGACCGGCAGCGGCCATGTGTTGACGATGGACGGCGCCCCCGACGGTGGTGGCCGCAACCTGGCGCCGCGGCCGATGGAGACGCTGCTGGCCGGCGCCGGCGGCTGCACCGCCTACGACGTGGTGTTGATCCTCAAGCGTGGTCGCCATGCGGTGAGCGGCTGCCAGGTCAAGCTGACGGCGGAGCGCGCGGACACCGATCCAAAGGTCTTCACCGCGCTGAACATGCACTTCGTGGTCAGCGGCAAAGAGCTGCCGCTGGCGGCGGTCGAGCGTGCGGTGACCTTGTCGCACGAGAAATACTGCTCCGCGACGGCGATGATCGCCCACACGGCGCGCATCACGACCAGCGTCGAGGTGCGAGAGGCGGCCTGAACGAGAGCCGCTCGGGCGGACGCTCAGATGTAATGCGCGGTGGTGGTCATCACCTTGGACGCGCCGCGCATCAGCCAGCGCACGGGTGCCGGCAGCGGCGCACCACCGGCGGCCAGCGCCGCCTCAGCGTGCTGCGCTTCGTCGTGCTTCATCTGCGCCACGATGGCACGTGAGGCGTGGTCGTCGGCCGGCAATCGGTTCAGGTGGCCCGCCAGGTGTTCTTCGACTTGGCGCTCGGTTTCGACCAGAAACCCCAGGCTCCAGGCGTCGCCGGCTCGCCCTGCGACCAGGCCAATCGCAAAAGCCCCGGCGTACCACAACGGGTTCAGCAGGCTGGGGCGATCACCCAGTGACCGCAGGCGCTCGGCTGTCCAGGCCAGGTGGTCGGTCTCTTCGTGCGAAGCCTGCTCCATCTGGGCCCGGATCTCGGGGCTGCGGGCCGTTAGCGCCTGCGCTTCGTAAAGTGCCTGCGCACAGACTTCGCCCACGTGGTTGACCCGCATCAGCGGCGCGGACTGGCGCTTGAGATCGGTCGGCAGGCTGGGATCGAGCCCAGCGGCGGGGGAGGGCCGGCCGGCCTGGGCCACGCCTGACACGGTGCGCAAGGCGTTGTCGGCGGCGATCAGCCACCGGTCGAGAGAAGTCGAAGTCTCGAAGGCCATGGCGCCAGCATACCCGCGTGGACACGACCACTTTGACCGGGCGCTTGGCCGGCGCTCCACATTGGTGCGCGTCAAGCGGGTAACTCGTTGTTGCACGACAACAAAACGCCGAATTGGGGCCCCGTTTTCTTTGCGCCCCCCAGGGGGGTCTGGTGCAATAGCGTCAACTTCCGTTGCGGAGGTTGGCCTGATCGGCCCCACCCGTCGTGGTGACCGGGTTCCCCCTCGATCGGGACCTCTTGTTCAAAACCTAGGAGATCTCTGAATGAAAAAATCTCTGCTCGCTCTGGCCGTGCTCGGCGCGTTCGCCGGTGCTGCCTCGGCCCAGTCGTCGGTCACCATCTACGGCTTCCTTGATTCCACACTCACCAAGCCGTACGCCAGCGAAGACAAGATGGTCGCCGACGGCGGCTTCTACGGCGGCGGCAGTCGTCTTGGCTTCCGTGGCGTCGAAGACCTTGGCGGCGGCTACAAGGCCACGTTCGGCATGGAGCACCGCTTCTTCGTAGACACCGGCACCCAAGCCAACGCCACCACTTTCTGGCAAGGCTACTCGACCGTCGGTCTGGTTACACCCTTCGGTATGGTCAATCTGGGCCGTCAGTACACTCCGGCGTTCTTGATGATCCAGAACCAGATCGACCCGTTCGGCGGCGAAACCGTCGCACAAGGTCGTGAAGTTGGCATGCGCTTTGGCGTCGTTGCCAATGGTGGTGCGACCAGTTCGGCAATCTACAAGACGCGCGTGTCTGATTCGATCCGCTACGACCTGTCGGTTGCGGGCTTCAACCTCGGCGTGTCGATCGCCGAGAGTGCCCCCAACAACGCCGGCGTCTCGAACGACAAGCCTTTCTCCATCGGTGCCAACTATGCGGCGGGCCCAGTCTGGGTCGGCATCGGCTATGAGAACCCGGCCGCCGAGGAAGACAAAGGCTGGAACATTGGTGGCCGCTACAACTTCGGCTTCATGACGCTAGCGGCGGGCTACAGCAAGGGCACAACTGCTACTGGCCTGGACGCCAAGGGCTGGCTGATCGGGGCCACCTTTCCGGTGGGCGCTTTTGATATCAAGGCCGTGTACGCCGCCAACGACTTGGACGTGATCGGCGAGACAAAAAAGGCTGGCATTGGTGCTCACTACAATTTGTCGAAGCGGACGAAGGTGTATGTCGATGCCGCGAAAATTGGCGGCAGTGCCACAGCGGCGCTGGACAACAAGACCGGCTACGACTTCGGCCTCAAGCACACCTTCTGATCGTCGGTCGCGTTCGCGCGACTCGACCCAGAATGCGAAGCCGCCTTCGGGCGGCTTTTTTCATGGGGCGTCGACCCCGGTCGACCCGGGCAAACGCCGTGTCGATGCAGAAATTCGCACGGCTACACTGCGCCCGTCGAGCTGCTGACCCGGCGGTTTCTCGACGCGCCCAATCGACCATGGTCGGCTTGGGCACGCCGCTTGCGAAGCCATCCACCCAGCATGCTTGCTTTCATCATTCGCCGCCTCGTTCAAGCCGTGATCGTGATGCTGGCGGTGGCGCTGATCGCGTTCATGCTGTTCCAGTACGTCGGCGATCCGGTGACCAACCTGATGGGGCAGGAAGCGACTGCCGAGCAACGTGCTCAGCTGCGTGCCGACCTGGGTCTCGACCAGACAGCGGTCGTGCAGTTCGCGCGCTTTGTTGGCAATGCGGTGCAGGGCGAATTCGGGCTCAGCCTGCGCCAAGGGCGCAAGGTTTCGACCTTGGTCGGTGAGCGTTTTCCTGCGACTTTGGAACTGGCCCTCGTGGCCGCACTGATTGCCTTGCTGTTGGGCATCCCGATGGGCGTGCTGGCTGCATTGCGGCGCGGTTCATGGATGGCGCAACTGCTGATGGGCTTCTCGCTGATCGGCGTGTCCCTGCCGACATTCCTGATCGGCATCTTGCTGATCTTGTTGTTCGCGGTGGTGCTGAACTGGCTGCCGAGCTTCGGCCGGGGTGAGTTGGTGAACCTCGGCGGTTGGGCGACCGGCTTGCTGACGCTCGATGGCTGGCGGCACCTGCTGCTGCCTGCCGTCACGTTGTCGATCTTCCAGCTGACACTGATCATGCGGCTGGTGCGCGCCGAGATGCTGGAGGTGCTGCGCAGCGACTACATCAAGTTTGCGCGGGCTCGCGGCTTGAGCGATCGCACTGTCTACTTCGGTCATGCATTGAAGAACACGCTGGTGCCGGTGATGACCATCACGGGGCTGCAGCTCGGGGGGCTGATCGCCTTTGCGATCATCACCGAGACGGTCTTCCAGTGGCCCGGCATGGGCTTTCTGTTCATCCAGGCCGTGCAGTTCGCCGACATCCCGGTGATGGCCGCCTACCTGTGCCTGATCTCGCTGATCTTCGTCACCATCAACCTGGTGGTGGACCTGCTGTACTTCGCCGTTGACCCGCGCTTGCGCGTCGATCGCGCGGTCGCGGCGCATTGAACCTGGCACGCCTTCGCCCATGAGCCCTGTTTCCGATGCGGTGCCGCCGCTGAGCGCCTGGCGCCGGTTCCTCGAAGGTGACCTCTGGTACAGCTTCCGGCATTCGCCGGTGGCGCAGGTCGCCGCGCTGCTGGTGTTCGTCTGCACCTTCTGCGCGTTGTTCGCCCCGTGGGTCGCGCCGCACAACCCGTTCGATCTGTCGACGATCGAGTTGGCCGACGCTCAGCTGCCGCCTGCCTGGCTGCCGGACGGGCGCGCCACCTTCTTGCTCGGCACCGACGACCAGGGGCGCGACATCCTGTCGGCGCTGATGTATGGCGCGCGCATTTCGCTGCTGGTCGGCTTGGCCGCGGTGGCCTTGTCTTTGTTGTTCGGCGTGGCGTTGGGTCTGCTGTCCGGCTTTGCCGGCGGACATGTGGATGCCTTCATCATGCGCGTGTGCGACGTGATGTTGTCGTTTCCGGCCATCCTGATTGCGCTGCTGATCGATGGTGTCGGCCACGCGCTGTTTCCGCAAGCGCACGACACGCTCGCCTTCACCGTGTTGATCCTCGCGATCGCGCTGACCGGCTGGGTCAAGTACGCCCGCACCGTGCGCGGCTCGACGCTGGTCGAGCGCCACAAGGACTATGTGCAGGCGGCGCGGGTGATCGGCGTGGCGCCGCTGCGCATCATGTGGCGCCATGTGCTGCCTAACGTCACCGGGCCGGTGCTGGTGCTGGCCACGATCGACGTGGCCGCTGCGGTGATCATCGAAGCGACCTTGTCGTTTCTCGGTGTCGGTGTGCCGCCGACCAGCCCGTCGCTGGGCACTTTGATCCGCATCGGCAATGACAATCTGTTCTCGGGCATGTGGTGGATCACCGTCTTTCCCGGCGCCGTGCTGATGATCATCGCGTTGAGCGTGAACCTGCTGGGTGACTGGCTGCGTGACGCCTTGAACCCCCGCCTGCAATGAGTGCGCCACTGCTCGAGGTCAACCATCTGCGCGTCGAGTTTCCGACCCGGCGCGGCACGCTGCTGGCGCTGGACGATGTCAGCTTCTCGATCTCGCCGGGCGAGATCCTGGGCGTCGTCGGTGAATCCGGCGCGGGCAAATCCCTGACTGGCTCGGCCATCATCGGCCTGCTCGAGCCACCGGGCCGCATCGCGGCGGGCGAGATCCGCCTGGACGGACGACGCATCGACAACCTCGGCGCTGCCGAGATGCGGCGCGTACGCGGTCGACAGATCGGCGCCATCTTCCAGGACCCATTGACCTCGCTGAACCCGCTGTATACCGTGGGCCATCAACTGGTCGAGACGATCCGGACTCATTTGCCGCTGTCCGGCACCCAGGCGCGCGAGCGTGCGATCGACCTGCTGCGCCAGACGGGGATCCCGGCGCCCGAAGCGCGCATCGACCAGTACCCGCACCAATTCTCCGGTGGCATGCGGCAGCGGGTCGTGATCGCGCTCGCGCTGGCCGCCGAACCGCGGCTGATCGTGGCCGACGAGCCCACCACCGCGCTGGACGTGTCGATCCAGGCCCAGATCATTGCGTTGCTACGGCGCCTGGCACGCGAGCATGGGGCGGCGGTGATGCTGGTGACGCACGACATGGGCGTGATCGCCGAGACCTGCGACCGCGTGGCGGTGATGTACGCCGGCCGCGTGGTCGAGATCGGCCCGGTGCAGCAGGTGATCCATCACCCGGCCCACCCCTACACCCGAGGCCTGATGGGCTCGATACCGGCGATGGACGACGACCGCGAGCGCCTTGCGCAGATCGATGGCGCGATGCCGCGATTGAACGCCATCCCGCCGGGCTGCGCCTTCAACCCGCGCTGCGGCAGCGTGATGCCGCGTTGCACGCGTGAGCGGCCCGAGTTGATGGACGCCGGCCCGACCCGGGCCGCCTGCTGGCTGCACGATGCAGGGGCATCCGCATGAGCCACTTGGTCGAAGTGCAGGACCTGGCCAAGGTCTTCGATGTGTCGGCGCCATGGCTCAACCGTGTGGTCGAACACCAGCCCCGCCGCTTCGTGCACGCCGTGGACGGTGTAAGCTTCGGCATCCGGGCTGGTCGCACCCTGGCCCTGGTGGGCGAATCGGGCTGCGGCAAGAGCACGGTCGCTCGCCTGCTGGTCGGGTTGCATGCGCCCAGTCGCGGGCAGGTGTTGTTCGACGGGCAGCCGACGCAGCAGACCCTGGCCTCGTCACAAGCGCGCACGCTGCGGCGGCGAATGCAGATGATCTTCCAGGACCCCTACGCCAGCTTGAACCCGCGCTGGCGGGTGAAGGACATCGTCGCCGAGCCGCTGCGCGAGCACGGCCTGGTGCAAGATAAGGTCGAGTTGGCCGAACAGGTCGAGGCGCTGCTGCGCGCCGTGGGCCTGGCCGCCGCCGACGCCGGCCGCTACCCGCACCAGTTCTCAGGCGGGCAGCGCCAACGCATTTCGATCGCCCGCGCCCTGGCCACAAGGCCCGAGTTCCTGGTCTGTGACGAACCGACCTCGGCGCTCGACGTGTCGGTGCAGGCCCAGGTGCTGAACCTGATGAAGGACTTGCAGCGCGAGCGAGGCCTGACCTATCTGTTCATCTCGCACAACCTGGCGGTGGTGCGGCATGTGAGCGACGACGTCGGCGTGATGTACCTGGGCCGGCTGGTCGAGCTGGCGCCGAAGGCGGTGCTGTTCGAGTCGCCGCGTCATCCCTACACGCGGATGCTGCTGGATGCGATCCCCGACCTGCACATGAGCGGGCGGGCGCGCACGCCGGTGCAGGGCGAGGTGCCGAATCCGTTGAGCCCGCCGAGTGGCTGCGCCTTCCACCCCCGTTGCCCGCACGCCAATGCCCGTTGCAGCCAGGAGCGGCCGCGATGGCAAAGCCTGGCCGGCATCCAGATCGCCTGTCACGCGGTGGAAGAGGGGCGAATCTAGCCTCCCTGCCGCGCAGCGGGCTGGCGAAGGTCAGCGGATGAGTTTTTCGCCAGCGAACAGCTGGGCGATCGATTCACGCTCGCGAATCAGGTGCACGTGGTCGCCGTCGACCATCACCTCGGCGGCGCGGGGGCGGGTGTTGTAGTTGCTGGCCATCGTCATGCCGTACGCGCCGGCCGACAGCACCGCCAGCACGTCGCCCGCCTCGACCGCCAGCTTGCGGTCATGGCCGAGCCAGTCGCCCGATTCGCACACGGGGCCGACCACGTCCCAGGTGCGCGCGCCAGCGCCGCGGCGAACGCAAGGCTCGATGCGCATCCAGGCCTGGTACATCGCGGGCCGCATCAGGTCGTTCATCGCCGCGTCGACGATGCAGAAGTTCTTCTCTTCGCCGGGCTTCAGGTACAGCACCGAGGCTAGCAGCACGCCAGCGTTGCCGACCATCGACCGACCGGGCTCCAGCAGCACCTCGCGGTGGCCGTGGCCGCGCGCATCGATGCGGGCCAGCATCTGGCGGACCAGCGCTTCAGCACTCGGCGGTTCTTCGTCGGTGTAGGTGATGCCCAGGCCGCCGCCGAGGTCGATGTGGTGCAGATCGATGCCGTCGGCCGCGAGCGCGTCGACCAGGTCGAGCAGGCGGTCCAGGGCGTCCAGGTACGGGCTGGCGCTGGTGATCTGCGAGCCGATGTGGCAGTCGATGCCCTTGACCTCGATGCCGGGCAGAGCCCTGGCCTGTCGGTAGACAGCCAGTGCGCGGTCATGGGCGACGCCGAACTTGTTGCCTTTGAGGCCGGTCGAGATGTAGGGGTGGGTGCCGGCGTCGACATCGGGGTTCACGCGCAGGCTGATCGGCGCCCGGCGGCCCAGCGTCGTGGCGACCTCGGACAGCGTCAGCAATTCGGCTTCGCTTTCGACGTTGAAGCAGCGCACGCCGGCTTCGAGCGCCATGCGCATTTCGTCGCGTGTCTTGCCGACGCCTGAGAAGACCACGCGGCTGGCCTGGCCGCCGGCCGCCAGCACCCGTTGCAGCTCACCGCCCGAGACGATGTCGAAGCCGCAGCCGGCTTCGGCAAAGGTCTGCAGCACTGCCAGACTGGAATTGGCCTTCATGGCGTAGCAGACCAGGTGCGGCCGGCCGGCCAGTGCGCGCTGATAGCTCGCGGCGCAGTCGCGCATCGCATTGCGCGAGTAGGCGTACAGCGGGGTGCCGAATCGTTCGGCGAGCGCCGTCAGCGGGTGGCCTTCGAGCCACAGGCTGTCGTCGCGGACATGCAGGAACGGGTGGCCGGGCAAGCTCATGGGGTGGTCGTGGCCGCGCTGGCGGCCGAGGCGGGTGGGGTGGTGGGGGCCGCCTCGGCCTTGTCCGAGGGCGGTAGCACCAGCGCGCCACGTTGGCCGCAGCCGGCCAGCGGCGACAGGCCCAGGGCCAGCCCACAGGCGGCCAGCAAGACCCTGAACCCAAGGCGCCCGGCGGGCGCCACTACACTCGATGCGGCGCGGTACGGCATGCCGCGAAGTGTACCGACGACCATGACTGCTTCTGCCTTCTCCGATGCCGAATACCTGCAGCGTGCTTCAGCCGCGCTGGCCGCGATCGAGGCGCAGGTCGACCGCTGGCTCGACGAAGACCTGATCGACATCGACAGCCACCGCACCGGCGGGCTGCTCGAGTTGGCCCTGCCCAACGGCAGCAAGCTGATCGTCAACACCCAGCCACCGTTGCACGAGATCTGGCTGGCGGCCAAGGCAGGCGGCTACCACTTCCGTCTGCAACCCTCGGGGCAATGGCTGGACACCAGGGACGGCGTCGAATTTTTCCAACGCTTGTCCGAGCAAGCCAGCGCCCAAGCTGGCAAACCTCTGACCTTCAGCGCCGGCTGAATGCCGGTCGGTGGGGGGCTTTGAATAGGCGCTCCGCAGGAGCCGCCGCCTTCAAGTGGCGTGCGCGGATCTGGCTTTGCCAGTCCGCTGCGCGGGCCCCCTCGGGGGGCAGCCCCCGGAAGGGGTGTATAGACCGGGGACATGGGTAACACCCGTGCGAAGACATGGGTGACAGTCTGGAGGTAGGTTATCAGGCCTCCTCCAGCTCGACGGGCTCAAGCTTGTGATGACAGAAGTACACGTCGAAGGTGCCATCGTCGTCGGGGCGTGGTCGCAAGGCCACGTCCTGCCCGACCAGCGCCTTGCCCACGCGCATCTTGTGCCCCTTGATGCTGATGCGCCCGCCGTAGGTGACGCGACGAACGAGGTCACCCGGCCCGTACTCCACCGGCGGTAACTTGGCCGGCATGGGCCTGGGGCTGGCCTGGTAGCGGCTGGCAGGCATTTGCATGCCGATCGCCTCGTGAGGTCGCCAGGCGTTGTACTCATGGCGCCAATGGGTGAAGTGCTGCTGGACGTGCGGCAGGTCTTTGAAGCGCCTGCCCTGCAGCACCTCGGCGACCAGCGTGCGATGGAAGCGCTCGTCCTTGCCATTGGTCTGCGGGTGCAACGGGCGGCTATGGCTGAGTTGTACGCCCAGGCGAATCAACCACACGCCCAGCGTCGTCAGTGCCCCAGAAGATGGGGCACCCCAGGGCGAGCCGTTGTCGACATTGATGCGCTGCGGCAGCCCGTAGCGCTCGAAGGCCGCTTGCAGCGTGCGCTGCACGGACTCCCGCCGCTCGTTGTCCAGCGCCTGCAGCACGATGTTGAACCGCGAGTGATCGTCCAGGACGGTCAATGGATGACAGCGCCCGTGGTCCATCGCAAAGTGGCCCTTGAAGTCCATCTGCCATAGGGCGTTGGGCGTCTGGTGCTCAAAGCGCTGCCAGGCGGTGGCCGCCTGGCTGGCGGCCGCATCGATCAGGCCGTGGCGGCGCAGCACCGAGTTGGCGGTGCTGGGGGCCATCTGCACGCCATGCTCGCGCTGCAGCACGTGCGCCAGCTTGCGTGCGCCCCAGGCCGGGTGCCGCGCGCGCAGCGCCACCACCAGTGCCTCCCGGTCTTCGGGCATCCTTGCGGGGCTGCTCTTCGGGCGTCTGCTGCGGTCCTGCAGATCCTCACGCTGCAGCCACTTGTAGCCGGTCTTGCGGCTGATCCCGAAGCGTCGGCACAGCTCGCTGACGTTCGCGTCGGGCTGGCGCGCCAGCCCGACGAACTCTTCTCTCTGATCCTTCACGGTGACAGGACTCCAGGGCAACTTGGTCCCCCGCTGACTCAGCGGGAAAAGTGTTACCCATGTCTTCGCACACCTGTCACCTATGTCCCCGGTCTATACAAAGGGGGTGTGGGGGCTCCATCTCACCGGAACAGGTCGAGGATCCCCTTCTTCTCGTCCTCGGTCGGCGACTCTGGCGACGTCTCTTCGGTGCCCAGCGTCGTGATGCCCTGGCCGGGGCTGTACTCGTCGTAGTACCACTCGCCACCGACGTTGACGACGCCGTCCGGCGCCGGGCGCTCGGTCACCGGCACGCCCTTGAGCGCCTGGCCCATGTATTCGATCCACACCGGCAACGACAGGCCGCCGCCGGTTTCGCGGTCGCCCAGCTTGCGTGGCGTGTCGTAGCCGATCCAGACGATGGCCGTCAGGCTGGGTTGGAAGCCGGCGAACCACGCGTCCATCGAGTCGTTGGTGGTGCCGGTCTTGCCGTAGATGTCCGGCCGCTTCAGGGTGGCCTGGGCGCGGGCGGCGGTGCCCGAGCGCGTCACCTCCTGCAGCAGGCTGGTCATCAGGAAGGCGTTGCGCGCATCGATCACCCGCTGTGATTCGTCTGGCCCCGTCAGGTCGACCTGGTGCAGCACCTTGCCGCGCGCGTCGGTGATGCGGGCGATCAGCACCGGGCTGACGCGGTAGCCGCCGTTGGCGAACACGCTGTAGGCGGTGGCCATCTGCATCGGCGTGACCGAGCCGGCGCCCAGCGCCATCGTCAGGTAGGGCTCGTGCTTGTCGCGGTCGAAGCCGAAGCGGGTGATCCAGTCGCGGGCGTAGTCCACGCCCACCGCCTGCAGCACGCGGATCGACACCATGTTCTTGGACTTGGCCAGCGCCCGGCGCAGCGGGAGCGGCCCGTCGAATGTGCCGTCGTAGTTTTTCGGCTCCCAGGGCTGGCTGCCCGTCGAGCCGGCATCGAAGAACAGCGGGGCGTCGTTGACGACGGTGGCTGGCGTGAAGCCCTTTTCGAGCGCCGACGAGTAGATGAAGGGCTTGAAGCTCGAGCCGGGCTGGCGCCACGCCTGCGTCACGTGGTTGAACTTGTTCTTGCCGAAGTCGAAGCCGCCGACCATCGCGCGGATGGCGCCGGTGCCGGGCTCGAGCGACACGAACGCGCCTTCGACTTCGGGCTGCTGGGTCAGCGTCCAGTCGCCCTTGGGGCCCTTGATGGCGCGCACCACGGCGCCGCGGCGGATCTGGCGCTTGGCATCGGCATTGGCGGCCAGCCCGGAGGCCACGGGTTTGAGCCCGTCGCCGGTGATGGTGATCGACTCTCCCGACTGCAACACCGCCACCACCTTCTTCGGCCCGGCTTCCAGCGCCACGGCCGCTTTCAACTCGTCGTTGTCCGGATGGTCGGCGAGTGCCTCGGCGATGCGGGCATCGACCGCTTTCGGGTCGGCCGGCAGGTCGATGTAGGCCTCCGGCCCGCGGTAGACCTGGCGGCGCTCGTAGTCCATCAGCCCCTTGCGCAGGGCTCGATAGGCGACCATCTGGTCGGCGGCGCGCACCGTCAGCTGCACCTGCAAGCCCCGGGTGTAGGCCTCGGGCCCGTACTGGGTGTAGATCATCTGCCGGGCCAGCTCGGCCACGTACTCTGCGTGCACCGGCAGATCGGTGGGCGCGCGGTACTTCAGCTCCTGGGCCTTGGCGGCGGCATGCTGCTCGGCGGTGATGAAGCCGTTGTCCAGCATGCGGTCGATGATGTATTGCTGGCGCACGGTCGCCCGGCGCGGGTTGGCGATCGGGTTGTAGGCCGAAGGCGCCTTCGGCAGGCCGGCCAGCATCGCGGCTTCGGCGACGCTCAGGTCTTTCAGGGGCTTGCCGAAGTAGATCTCACTGGCGGCCGCGAAGCCGTAGGCGCGCTGGCCCAGGTAGATCTGGTTCATGTACAGCTCGAGGATCTGGTCCTTGTTGAGCTGGCTTTCGATCTTGAGCGCGAGCAGGATCTCGTAAAGCTTGCGGGTCAGCGACTTCTCGGTCGACAGGTAGAAATTGCGCGCCACCTGCATCGTGATGGTCGACGCGCCCTGGCTGCCGACCGAACCGAATTGCGCGAGACCCGCGCGGATGACGCCGATGTAGTCGACGCCGCTGTGCTGGTAGAAGCGCGCGTCTTCGATGGCCAGCACCGCGTCTTGCATGACCTTGGGGATTTCTCCGATCGGCGTGAAGGTGCGGCGCTCGTCGCCGTACTCGCCCAGCAGATCCCCTTCGGCCGATACCACCCGCAGCGGCAGGCGGGGGCGGTAGTCGGTGACCGAGTCGAGCTCCGGCAGGTTGGGGTAGGCGACTGCCAGCGCAATGGCCGCGCAGATCAGGATCACCAGCAGGCCGGCACCGATCAGGCCCAGGCTGCCAAAGACCAGACGGACAAGGGCCGTCCACCACGGATGGGCGGCGGAAGCGCCTCGGGCGGGCGGTGAAGGTGAATCGGCGCGGTCGGCTTCGCTCATGGGGCTCCTGCGATGGGCCGGCCGATTATAGAAATGGGGCATATCGGTCGACCTATATGCCGGCCACCGGACGGGCCGTCAGCACACACCTGCTTTCCGGCATGAACGGCTTGTCACAGCAGATGGTGAAAACCCTGGGCTCAACCCCCTGGATATGACCGAAACACGTGTGCGAATCGCAACGGGCAGCGGGTTTTGCCGGGCAGTTTTCCTTTGTTTCTCAACACTCTTGCTGCTAGGATTGAAGTGCTTTGTTAACTTTGCGTCCTGTTGTGGCGCCGCTGGAGCTTTGACTCGTGGGTTTTCTTGATCGCCTGTTGGGCCAAAAGCATCCGCAGATGATTGGCCTCGATATCAGCTCCTCCAGCGTCAAGTTGGTCGAGCTGTCCCAGTCCACTTCCGGAGAACTGGTTCTGGAACGTTTAGCGAGCGAGCCTTTCGAAAAAGGCTGGATCGTCGACGGCCAGATCGAAAAGTTCGATGAAGTGGCTGATGCGGTGCGCCGCGTCGTCAGCCGCAGCGGCACCAAGACCCGCCATGTGGTCATGGCGATGCCGCAGTCGGCCGTCATCACCAAGAAGATCGTCCTGCCCGCGGGCCTGCGCGAGGACGAGATGGAGCTGCAGGTCGAATCCGAGGCGCACCAGTACATCCCGTTCTCGTTGGACGAGGTGAGCCTGGACTTCTGCGTCATCGGGCCCAACGCTGGCTCCGCAGGTGATGTCGATGTGCTGATCGCCGCTTCCCGCAAAGACCGCGTGCAGGACCGGCAGGGCTTGGCTGAAGCCGCCGGCCTGACGCCCGTGGTGCTGGACATCGAATCACACGCGTCGCGCTTGGCGATGAGTCGATTGATCAACGCCTTGCCCGACCAGGGCAAGGACTCGCTGGTGGCGCTGTTCGAGATCGGCGCCGACACGACCAGCCTGAAGGTGCTGCGCGAAGAAGAAATGCTGTACGACCGCGACCAATCGTTCGGCGGTTCGCAACTGACCCAACTCATCTCTCGTCAGTACGGTTTCTCGTACGAAGAGGCTGAGCAAAAGAAGATCAGTGGCGACTTGCCCGAAGACTACGAATCGACGCTGCTGACGCCGTTCGTCGACAGCCTGGCCCACGAAATCGGGCGGGCCCTGCAGTACTTCTTCACGAGCACGCCGCACCACAAGGTGCACTACGTGATGCTGGCCGGCGGCACGGCGGCGATGCCCGGTCTGCGCGAGCGCGTCAAAGACGTGACCGGCTTTGCCTCCAAGGTTGTCAACCCGTTCGAGAGCATGAAGCTCGGTTCCGCCGTGCGCGAGGCCAAGTTGCGCCGCGAAGCGCCGTCGTACCTGACGGCTTGCGGCCTGGCGATGCGGAGGTTCGTGCAGTGATTCTGATCAACCTTCTTCCGCACCGCGAAGCGCGGCGCCAGGAACGCAAACGGGCGTTCTTTTCGGCCTTGGGCTTGGCGGGCATCGTCGGTGTCGGCCTCGTCATCCTGTGGTTCGGTGTTTTGCAACAGCTGACGTCGTTCCAGGAAGGTCGCAACCGCTTCCTGTCGGACGAAATCAAGAAGCTCGAAGAGCAGATCAAGGACATCGCGGCATTGCGCGCCGAAATCGACGCGTTGAAGGCGCGCCAGAAGGCTGTCGAAGACCTGCAGGCCGACCGCAACGTGCCGGTGTATTTGTTGGATGAACTGGTCAAGCAGACGCCAGAAGGCATCTACCTGACCTCGGTCAAGCAGAACGGCAACGTCGTCACCGTGGGCGGCATGTCCCAGACGAACGAGCGGGTGTCCGAAATGCTGCGCAACACGGCCTATAACTCGCCCTGGCTCGAAAAGCCCGAACTGGTGGAGATTAAGGCGGTGACGCAGGGCAAGGACCGTGACCAGCGCCGACTGTTCGATTTCTCGATGCGCGTGTCGATCAAGCGGCCCCAATCGCCGTCGTCAGCGGCGAGCGGTGCCAGCGGCGCCGCAGGTGGTGCCAAGCCCGCCAGCGCCCCAGCCGGTGCCACGCCGGCCAAGGTTTCGTGAGGCGCATGATGGCCACCAGTAAATCCAATACCCCCAGCATCGACGTCGCAGCTGCCTTGCGCCGCGGCGCTGCTCAGTTTCGCGATCTCAATCCCAAAGAACCCGGCCAATGGCCGATCCTGCCCAAGATTGCCAGTTGCATCGCCGTGTCCATCGGCGTCGTGGTGCTGGGTTGGTTCGCTGTTCTGAGTGACGCAGACCAGTCATTGGAGGCCGCGCGCGCCAAAGAGCCGAAGCTCAAAGCCGACTACCGCTCGAAGCTGACACAAGCGGTGAACCTGAACGAGCTGAAGAAGCAGAAAGAACAAGTTCAGGAGTACGTCACCCAGCTCGAGAAGCAATTGCCCGGCAAGGCCGAGATGGACGCCTTGTTGTCGGACATCAACCAAGCGGGCATCGGGCGAGGTTTGCAGTTCGAGCTGTTCCGGCCTGGCCAGGTGGTGGTGAAGGACTACTACGCCGAATTGCCCATCGCGATCAAGGTGTCTGGTCGGTACCACGACGTGGGTTCATTTGTGGCAGATGTGGCGAACCTCTCGCGCATCGTGACGCTTCATGACCTCGTCATCGCACCGCCGCCGAAGGACACTTCGGGTACCTTGATGATGCAGGCCACTGCGCGCACCTACCGTTACCTGGACGCCGCCGAGGTCGCCGAGGTCAAGCGCGCGGCTGCTGCAGCCAAGTCGAAGCAAAAGGGCAAGAAGTCATGAAGCGCCTAGTCTTGTGGGCGGTGCTCGGCGCAGCGGTGGTCTTGGCAGGCTGCGGCGCCAACACCGAAGAGTTGTCGCAATGGATGGAGCAGCAAAAGCGCGAAGTCAAGCCCAACGTCGAGCCGATCGCGGCGCCCAAAAAATTCGTGCCGCAACCCTATGCCTCGATCACCGGCGTTGAGCCCTTCAGCGCGCAGAAGGTCACTTCTGGCACTCGCATGGACAGCGGGCAATCGAATGCGATGTTGTCCGCGCAACTGCGCCGCCGCAAGGAGCCGCTCGAGGCTTATCCGCTCGATGCCATGAAGATGGTGGGTACGGTGACCCGGCAGGGCAAGCCGCACGCGTTGATTGAAGTCGACAAGCTGCTTCACTATGTGAAGGCGGGCGAGTACATCGGCCAGAACTACGGGCAGATCACCAAGATCGGTGAAACGGAACTGTCGCTGCGCGAGCTCGTGCAGGACGCGGCGGGCGAATGGATCGAGCGCACCACGACCCTCCAGCTTCAGGAGAAGGCGCAATGAAATACAAGTTGGAGTCACGCAAGATGCGCAGTTGGACTGTGGGTGGGCTGCTGCTGGCCCTGGGCCTGGCAACGCCGGGGCTGACATGGGCTCAAAACCTGATCCGTTCGATCAGCAGCAACCAGCAGGCGACCGGAGAAGTGATTCGCGTCGAACTGGCCGAGCCGCTGTCGGCCGCGCCCGCTGGCTTCGCCATTCAGGCGCCTCCGCGCGTTGCCATCGACCTGCCCAATGTCGGCAACGGTGTTGGCAAGTCGTCGGTCGACATCAACTCGGCCAACGTCCGCAACGTGAACATCGCCAACTCGGGCGACCGGACGCGGCTAGTGCTGAGCCTGAAGCAGCCGGCGAACTACCGCACTGAACTGCAGGGCAAGTCGCTGCTGATCATGCTGGATGCCGCCCCCAGCGCGGCATCGACCACTGCGGCGGGCACGACCCAGCCGGTCCACTTCGCCAACAGCCAGAACGCCGAGCAACTGCCGCTGCGCGACATTGACTTCCGCCGCGGTCCTGATGGCGCGGGTCGGGTCATCGTTGGCCTGGCGAGCACCCAGGTGGGTGTGGACCTCAAGCAGCAGGGCCAGAACCTGGTCGTTGAATTCCTGCGTTCGACGCTGCCCGAGGCGCTTCGTCGGCGTCTGGATGTCTCCGACTTTGGCTCGCCAGTGCAAGCCATTTCCACCACGCAGAGCGGCGACCGGGTGCGCATGGTGGTCGAGCCGCGCGGCGCCTGGGAGCACAGTGCCTACCAGACGGACACCCAGTTCGTGCTGGAAGTGCGGCCCGTCAAGATGGACCCGAACAAGCTTACCCAGGGCCCGGGCTACCAAGGCGAAAAGCTGTCACTGAACTTCCAGAACATCGAAGTCCGGTCGCTGCTGCAGGTCATCGCCGACTTCACCAACTTCAACGTGGTGACCAGCGATACCGTAACAGGCAACGTCACGCTGCGGCTGAAGGATGTCCCTTGGGACCATGCGCTGGACATCATCCTGCAGGCCAAGGGCCTGGGCATGCGCAAGTCGGGCAATGTGTTGTGGATCGCGCCGAAGGATGAACTCGCGGCCAAGGAGCAGGTGGACCTGGAGGCCAAGAAGAAGGTGGCCGACCTGGAGCCGGTGCGAACGCAGTCGTTCCAGTTGAACTACACGAAGGCCGAAGACATCGCCCGTGCGCTGCTGGGTCAGATGGTGGACAAGGACGGCAAGGCGATCAGCATTGCGTCCCCTGGCGGCGGAAGCGGCAGCTCCACCAACAATGTCCGCATCCTTTCGCAACGCGGTACCGTGTTGGCTGAATCCCGTACCAATCAGCTGTTCATCTCCGACATTCCGTCGAAGTTGGAGGAGGTGGCGGTGATGATCGCAAAGATCGACATCCCCGTTCGCCAAGTACTGATCGAGGCGCGTATCGTCGAAGCGGACGACAAGTTCGGTCGGGCTCTGGGCGTCAAGCTTGGCAGTACCGATTTGCGCGGCCTGCGTGGCGGTATCCCAGGCTATTCGGTGGGCGGCAACAACTACCTGACCGTGGGTGGCAACTATTCGAACGTCGGTGTCCAGACGCTGCAGACGCCTAATACGGATACCAGCTACATGCCGGACTCGCAGTTTGTCAACCTGCCGGCCAGCACGGGGACCATCAGTACGGCGTCTGCGGCGACCTTCGCGCTCTCTCTGTTCAGCGCCACCGCGAACCGGTTCCTGAATCTGGAACTGTCTGCGCTCGAAGCTGAAGGCAAAGGCAAGATCGTTTCCAGCCCGCGTGTCATCACCGCAGACCAAGTCAAGGCCATCATCGAGCAAGGCGAGCAGATCCCGTACTTGGTGGCGTCGTCCAGCGGTGCCACGTCGGTTCAGTTCCGCCCGGCAGCTTTGAAGCTGGAAGTCATCCCGCAAATCACGCCGGAAGGCAATGTGATTCTGGACGTGGATGTGGCCAAAGACAGCCGCGGTGAAGCGACCGTCGCCGGCCCCGCGATCAATACGAAGCACGTGAAAACCCAGGTGCTGGTGGAAAATGGCGGCACGGTCGTGATTGGCGGCATCTTCACGCAGAACGAGCGTGAAGACGTCAACAAGGTGCCCTTCCTCGGGGACATTCCGTACCTGGGGAATCTCTTCAAAGAGCGGGTGAAGCTGAGCAGTCGCACCGAGTTGCTCATCTTTCTCACCCCGAAGGTCGTGACCGATCGCTCTGCCGCACGTTGATTTCGACGGCCGCGTGCAAGCGAAAGCGTTCTGGAGTTTTCAATGATTCGATGGATCAAGGCGTGGGCTGCCGGTTTGGCGGCGAGCGCGATGTTGGCGGGTTGCAGTGGTGGTGGTGGCGAGCCCGGTAGTTGCTCGTTTTCGTGCCCAGGCGGACCCGGTTCCGAGACTACCTATGAAATAGCGGTTGACGTTCAACGTTCGGGTGCTTCGGTGACGTCCATAGGAAGCACCGAAACGGTTCAGGCGGTGGCGCATGTGGTGGACAGCACCGGTCACGCGGCTGAAGGCGTTCTGGTGACGTTTACGGAGTCCAATGCAGCGCTACTCAAGTTCGCCCCGTCTACCGGCACCGCTTTGACGGACTCTGACGGCTACGCCAGCCTTGACATCTCCGCGCAAACCACAGCGTCCGCTGGAGCGACAACGGTAAACGCCGCAGCGTCGGTGGGAGGCAAGGACTACTCGGCGGCCAAATCGATCTCGGTTACCGCCGGTGGTCAGGTCGATGTCGCGGAGCCGAGCGCGCTCAACTTCATCAGCGTCGTGCCTGCCGATCAGGCCATCGTCATCAAGGGCGCGGGCGGCAATGGCCGCTCCGAGTCGGCCTCGCTGACATTCAAGGTCGTCGATGCCAGCAATACCCCGATCAAGGGTGTCAACGTTTCGTTTGCCGTGAACCCGAGTGGGAAGGTCACGCTCAACATTCCCAACGCGGTGAGTGACCTGAACGGATTGGTCGTGACCACCGTGCATTCTGGAACCGAGCCAACAAGCGTGGTGGTTACTGCCACCGCGTTGACCAGTGACAACGAGGCGGTCACTGGTCAGTCGGATACGCTGGTGGTCAGTAATGGGGTGGTGATCGCGGAAGGTTTCGAGATCGTGGCCGAAAAGTACAATCTGGACGGTCGGATAACCGGTGACGATACGAAGATTTCTGCCTTCGTTCGCGATGCGTTTGGCAACCCGGTACCTGACGGCCTCGCGGTGTCTTTCGTCACCGACTTCGGTAGTGTCGCGTCGTCGAATATGGGCGGATGCCTGACCGTCAATGGCACCTGCTCGGTGGACTTCCGCGTCCAGGACCCTCGAGGCGAAGGCTTGGCCACCGTCATTGCGAGCGTCAGCGTGGGCGAGGACGTGTCCTTGTCTGACGCGATCCCGATCAATATGGCCGGTGCCAAAGGGTCGTTTGCAGCCGCTGCGACGTCTACCGGGCCTATTCTTTCGCAACTGACGATGACCAGTTGCTCGCAGGCTTTCTTCCCTTACCTTCTTGACTCGGCATCGGGACGATCTGCGACTGCCGGTACGACTATCGCGGTCGACTCTACTTCGGCCAATCTCGGGGCCTCGGTGGCAGGGGGCTCGCCCGTACGGGACTCCTTGTCTTTTGAGCCCACTTTGTTCACATTGAATGTGAATGCGACAAGTACTGCGCTGCGTCCGCTGTGCAATCCCAATGGAACCCCGAAACCCGGTGGAACAATTCTGATGCGGTATCAGACGCCTGGCGGCGTCAGTGATGCTCAGATTCTCGATATCTACTATCCACAGTAATCGTTGCCGTGACATTGTGACCGTCGTTCTGGTCGGCATGCCCGGCTGTGGCAAGTCCACTGCCGGGCGCCAACTGGCGCGGAATCTTGGTTGGCGCTTTGTTGATTCGGACGCCGAGATTGAGCATGAGATCGGCGGTCCGATTCGGGCCTTCTTCGATCGCAATGGCGAAGAGCGGTTTCGCGAGATCGAGCAGCAGGTGATTGAGCGCCTGTCCAAGCCAGAGCGCTTGGTCTTGGCCACCGGCGGCGGCGCGGTATTGCGCCAGCAGAACCGGGATGCGATGGCGCAGCCAGGAAACCAGGTGGTCTATCTGCGGGCGACGCCAGAGGATTTGGCGCGGCGCTTGCGGCACGACACCCAACGACCGTTGCTGCAGGGCGGGGACCCGCTGCGCAAGCTCCGAGATCTGTTTCGGCAACGCGACCCGCTCTATCGCGAAGTGGCGAGCTTCGTCATCGACACTGGCCGGACCTCGGTCCCCACGTTGGTGAACCTGCTCTGCATGCAGCTCGAGATGGCGGGGCTGAGCCGCTCGGCTTAAGGCTGTTCCGGCCTGCCGCTGAAGGCCAGGCCGTGCATTGCGGCTGAGCCTGTGCCGGGCCGCTTAAACTGCCAAGATGAACTTGGCTCCCATGACACCTGCAGCGCAGGATGTTGACCATGTGACTGTCGCGCTCGGCGACCGGTCCTACGAGATCGTGATCGGCGCCGGCGTTCTGGCGGACGATGCGTTCTGGCGAGGGCTGCCCTCGGCGCGCCACGCGCTCATCGTGACCAACGACACCGTGGGGCCGATCTATGCCGCGCAACTGCGCCAGCGGCTCGAGAGCACCTACGCGGACGTTGTCGTCGTCAGTCTGCCCGACGGTGAGTCGTTCAAGGATTGGTCGACGCTGAACCGCATCTTCGATGCGTTGCTGGGCCACGGATGCGACCGCAAGACCGTGCTGTTTGCGCTTGGGGGTGGGGTGGTGGGTGACATGACGGGCTTCGCAGCAGCCTGCTACATGCGCGGTGTGCCGTTCGTGCAGGTGCCGACCACCTTGCTGTCGCAAGTTGACTCATCGGTGGGCGGCAAGACGGCGATCAATCACCCCCTGGGCAAGAACATGATCGGCGCGTTCTACCAACCGGCGCGCGTGCTGTGCGACCTGGATACCCTGGCGAGCCTGCCCGACCGTGAGTTGAGCGCGGGCTTGGCCGAGGTCATCAAGTACGGGCCGATCGCAGATGCAGGCTTGATGGACTGGCTCGAGGAACACATGGAGGGCTTGCGCCGCCGCGAGACCCCACTGCTTCGGCAGGTGATCCGCCGCTCCTGCGAGATCAAGGCGCAGGTGGTGGGCGCCGATGAGCGGGAAGGGGGCTTGCGCGCCATCCTGAACTTCGGCCACACCTTCGGGCATGCGATCGAAGCTGGCCTGGGTTTCGGCGTGTGGCTGCATGGTGAGGCGGTGGCCGCCGGCATGGTGATGGCGGCGGAGCTGTCCGAGCGGCTGGGCTTGTCGCCTGTCGGGCTGCGCCAGCGGTTGAGTGACTTGATCGCGCGCGCAGGGTTGCCGGTTCGCGGCCCGCGGCTCGGGGCGGCGGAATACCTGCGCCACATGCGGGTCGACAAGAAGGCTGAAGGAGGCGACATTCGCTTCGTGCTGATTGAGGGCCTGGGCCACGCCGTGCTGCGCAGCGCCCCGGATGCACTGGTGGCCGAGTGCATCGACGCGCACTGCGCGTAGCGTGGTCAACGGCCTGGGCGCGGCCATGAGCTTCAACCCGACGCCGCGTGACCACGGATTGGCCGTCTGGGCGTGCCACGCCGTCAGCAGCCGGGGGCGCCGGCGGCAAGAGCGCCCGGCCCCCACGCGCACCGACTTTCAGCGCGATCGCGACCGCATCGTCCACAGCTCGGCCTTCCGGCGTCTGGTCTACAAGACCCAGGTGTTCCTGAACCACGAGGGCGATCTGTTCCGCACGCGGCTGACCCACTCGCTGGAGGTTGCGCAGTTGGGGCGATCGATGGCCTGCAGCCTGGGCCTGAACGAAGACCTGGTCGAAGCGATCGCCCTGGCCCACGACCTGGGGCACACCCCATTTGGCCACGCTGGGCAAGACGCGCTGAACGCCTGTATGGCCGGGCATGGTGGCTTCGAGCACAACCTGCAAAGCCTGCGGGTCGTGGACAAACTGGAACAACGCTACCCGGTCTGGGACGGCCTGAACCTGTGCTTCGAAACACGTGAGGGCATCCTCAAGCGCTGCCCGGTGGCGCTGGCCCAAGCGTGGGAAGCTGAAGAGCCTGGTGGCGTCGGCTACCGCTTCGTGGCCGGCCTGCAGCCCAGCCTGGAGGCGCAACTGACCAACCTGGCCGACGAGATCGCCTACAACGCGCATGACATCGACGACGGTGTGCGGTCCGGCCTGCTGACGCTGGAGATGCTGCGAGAGGTCGCGTTGTTCGAGCGGTTTCACCAGGAGACCCTGTCCGACCATCCCGGCCTGGCCACGGGGCACCAACGCCGCCTGCTGGCAGAGATCATCCGGCGCATGCTGTCGGCCCAGGTCTACGACGTGATCGCCACCACCCAGCAGCGACTGGCGCACCACCAGCCGGACAGCGCCGACGCGGTTCGACGCATGCCGCCACTGGTGGGCTTCAGCGACGAGATGAAGCACCGCAGTGCCGAACTGAAGCGGTTCTTGTACCGGGCGCTCTACCGCCACCCGCAGGTGATGGCCACCACCGACGCGGCCAAGCATGTGGTCAGCGATCTCTTTGCGGCTTATCGATCTCAGCCCTTGGCGCTGCCGGCCGACTACGCGCGCAGCTCGGAGCCGACAAGGGCGCTGGCCGACTACATCGCGGGCATGACCGACCGATTCGCAATCCGCGAGCACCAACGGCTCACCGGCAAGCGCTTGTTCCCGGACTGACCTGGCCGCGCCGCACTGACGATCGCGAATTTGCAAAAATGGGGTCAGATCAATTATTGACTTGACCCATGGCCCGCCAAGCACGACTGACCATCCCCGGCCATCCGCACCACCTGCTGGTCCGGGGCAACAACCGACAGCCGATCTTCGTCGACGATGACGACCGCAGGCGCCTGCTGGCGCAGCTCAGTGACACGCTGCGTGAGCAGGCGGTGGCGCTGCATGCCTACGTGCTGATGCCCAACCACGTGCACCTGCTGGCGACGCCGGCCAACGCCGATGCGCTCAGCCGGGCCATGCAGAGCCTGGGGCGGCGTTACGTGGCCAGCTTCAACGCGAGGCACCAGCGCAGCGGGACGCTGTGGGAGGGGCGGTACCGCGCTCACGTTGTCGGCGGGGCGGACAACGTGTTGCGCTGCATGCGCTTCATCGAATTGAACCCGCACCGCGCCGGCCTGGCCTCTGGCTTGCTTGAAGGCGGCTGGTCCAGCCTGCCGCACCACTTGGGGGCCCTGCGCGACCCCTTGATCACCGAGCCGGCAGCCTACTGGAACCTTGGCAACACGCCCTTTGAGCGAGAGGCGGCCTACCGCGAATGGCTGGAGCAAGGGGTGGGCTCGCTGGAGGCGCAGCGCATCGTTTCGGCGCTCGTGAGCGGGCGGCCTTTGGGCGACGCCGCATTCGTCGCCGAACTGGAAAAGACGACGGCCCGTTCGCTGGCCCCCCGGCCTCGCGGACGACCCCGCAAAATCGCGTCTAAGACTGTCCCCAATTAATAAATCACATCAGACCACCAAGCTAATATATCAACCTGACCCTATTTAATAACGCTTGTGGCTGACAGGGCTTTCTTTTAACCTCGCGTTTCCCCTAGCCAACGTCGAGGAGCGTTGCCCATGTCCAAGGCCACGCCGGGTTCTGCACCGAGCCCCACCCCCCATCCGTCCGCTGAAGAAATCCAGGCGCTGAGCGCGCACGGTCTGTACGACCCGCGCAACGAGAAAGATGCCTGCGGGGTCGGTTTCGTCGCCCACATCAAGGGCCAGAAGGCCCACGCGATCATTGCCCAGGGCCTGAAGATCCTCGAGAACCTGGACCACCGCGGCGCGGTGGGGGCCGACAAGCTGATGGGCGATGGCGCAGGCATCCTGATCCAGATCCCCGACGACTTCTTCCGCGCCGAGATGGCGGCCCAGGGCATCACGCTGCCACCGCCGGGTGAATACGGCGTCGGCATGATCTTCTTGCCGAAGGAACACGCCTCGCGCCTGGCCTGTGTGCAAGAGCTGGAGCGCGCGATCAAGGCCGAAGGCCAGGTGCTGCTCGGTTGGCGCGACGTGCCGGTCGACACCGACATGCCGATGTCGCCGACCGTGCGCCTGACCGAGCCGGTGATCCGTCAGGTCTTCATCGGCCGCGGCGCCGACGTGATCGTGCCCGACGCGCTGGAACGCAAGCTCTACGTGATCCGCAAGACGGCCTCGGCGGCGATCCAGGCGCTGAAGCTCACCCACAGCCGCGAGTACTACGTGCCCAGCATGAGCTGCCGCACGATCATCTACAAGGGCTTGCTGCTCGCCAACCAGGTCGGCCAGTACTACAAAGACCTGTCGGACCCGCGCGCGGTCTCGGCCCTGGCGCTCGTGCACCAGCGCTTCTCGACCAACACCTTCCCCGAGTGGCCGCTGTCGCACCCCTACCGCATGGTGGCGCACAACGGCGAGATCAACACCGTCAAGGGCAACTTCAACTGGATGCGCGCACGCGAGGGCGTGATGAAGTCGCCGGTGCTGGGCGACGATCTGAAGAAGCTCTACCCGATCAGCTTCGAAGGCCAGAGCGACACGGCCACCTTCGACAACGCGCTCGAGCTGTTGACGATGAGCGGCTACCCGCTCGCGCACGCCGCGATGATGATGATCCCCGAGGCGTGGGAGCAGCACGAGATGATGGACCCGCGTCGTCGCGCGTTCTACGAGTACCACGCGTCGATGATGGAGCCGTGGGACGGCCCGGCCGCGATGGTCTTCACCGACGGCAAGCAGATCGGCGCCACGCTCGACCGCAACGGCCTGCGCCCCGCGCGCTACATCGTCACCAACGACGACCTGGTGGTGATGGCCTCCGAATCCGGCGTGCTGCCGATCCCCGAGAACCACATCGTCAAGAAGTGGCGCCTGCAGCCCGGCAAGATGTTCCTGATCGACCTGGAACAAGGTCGGATCGTCGACGACGAAGAGCTGAAGAACCAGTTCGCCAGTGCGCGGCCCTACCGCCAGTGGATCGACAACGTGCGCGTGCGGCTCGATTCGATCCCCGCCGGCGACGCGCCGACCACCGCCTTCGCCGAAACGCTGCTCGACCGCCAGCAGGCCTTCGGCTACACGCAAGAAGACATCAAGTTCCTGCTCGCGCCGATGGCCACCGCCGGCGAAGAAGGCATCGGCTCGATGGGCAACGACTCGCCGCTCGCGGTGCTGTCGGACAAGAACAAGCCGCTGTACAACTACTTCAAGCAGCTGTTCGCCCAGGTCACGAACCCGCCGATCGACCCGATCCGCGAAGCGATCGTGATGAGCTTGAACAGCTTCATCGGCCCGAAGCCCAACCTGCTCGACATCAACGCGGTCAACCCGCCGATGCGGCTGGAGGTGTCGCAGCCGGTGCTCGACTTCAAGGGCATGGCGCGGCTGCGCAACATCGAGGCCGCCACCGGGGGCAAGTTCAAGCCCTACGAGATCGACATCACCTACCCGCTGGCCTGGGGCAAGGCCGGCATCGAGGCCAAGCTGGCGTCGCTGTGCGCCGAGAGCGTCGATGCGATCAAGAGCGGCCACAACATCCTGATCATCAGCGACCGCCGGATGGACCGCGCGAACCTGGCGATCCCGGCGCTGCTGGCGTTGTCGGCCATCCACCACCACCTGGTGCGCGAAGGCTTGCGCACGACCGCCGGCCTGGTCGTCGAGACCGGCTCGGCGCGTGAGGTGCACCACTTCGCGGTGCTGGCGGGCTACGGCGCTGAGGCCGTGCATCCGTACCTGGCGATGGAAACGCTGGCCGCGATGCATCAGGAGCTGCCGGGTGAGCTGTCGGCAGACAAGGCGATCTACAACTACGTCAAGGCCGTCGGCAAGGGCCTGTCGAAGATCATGTCCAAGATGGGCGTGTCGACCTACATGTCGTACTGCGGTGCGCAGCTGTTCGAGGCGATCGGCCTGAACAAGGACATGGTCGGCAAGTACTTCCGCGGCACCGCCACGCAGGTCGAAGGCATCGGCGTGTTCGAGGTCGCCGAAGAGGCGCTGCGCAACCACCGCGCCGCCTTTGGTGAAGACCCGTTGCTCGACAGCATGCTCGAGACCGGCGGTGAATACGCCTGGCGCGTGCGTGGCGAAGAACACATGTGGACGCCGGACGCGATCGCCAAGCTGCAGCACAGCACGCGCTCGGGCAAGTTCGACTCCTACAAGGAATACGCGCAGATCATCAACGACCAGAGCAAGCGCCACCTGACGCTGCGCGGTCTGTTCGAGTTCAAGTTCGACCCCGCCAAAGCGATCTCGGTCGACGAGGTCGAGCCGGCCGCCGACATCGTCAAGCGTTTCGCTACCGGCGCGATGTCGCTCGGCTCGATCTCGACCGAGGCGCACACGACGCTGGCGATCGCGATGAACCGCATCGGCGGCAAGAGCAACACGGGCGAAGGCGGCGAAGACCCGGCGCGCTATCGCAACGAGCTGAAGGGCATCCCGATCAACGCCGGCACCAAGGTGTCGGACGTGATCGGCACCGGCGTGGTCGAAGCCGACTACGAGTTGAAGGCCGGTGACAGCCTGCGCTCGAAGATCAAGCAGGTCGCGTCGGGCCGCTTCGGCGTGACGACCGAGTACCTGGTCTCGGCCGACCAGATCCAGATCAAGATGGCCCAGGGCGCCAAGCCCGGCGAGGGTGGCCAGCTGCCAGGCGGCAAGGTCAGCGACTACATCGGCATGCTGCGCTACTCGGTGCCCGGCGTGGGCTTGATCAGCCCGCCGCCGCACCACGACATCTACTCGATCGAAGACCTGGCGCAGCTGATCCACGACCTGAAGAACGCCAATCCGCGCGCGTCTATCAGCGTCAAACTGGTGTCCGAGGTGGGCGTGGGCACCATCGCCGCGGGTGTCACCAAGTGCAAGGCCGACCACTTGGTGATCGCCGGCCACGATGGTGGCACGGGCGCTTCGCCGTGGTCCAGCATCAAGCACGCCGGCACGCCCTGGGAGCTGGGCCTGGCCGAGACCCAGCAGACGCTGGTGCTCAACCGCCTGCGTGGCCGTGTGCGCGTGCAGGCAGACGGCCAGATGAAGACTGGCCGCGACGTGGTGATCGGCGCGCTGCTCGGCGCCGACGAGTTCGGCTTCGCCACCGCGCCGCTGGTGGTCGAAGGCTGCATCATGATGCGCAAGTGCCACCTCAACACCTGCCCGGTGGGCGTGGCCACGCAAGACCCGGTGCTGCGCGCCAAGTTCGCCGGCAAGCCCGAGCACGTCGTCAACTATTTTTTCTTCGTCGCCGAAGAGGCGCGCCAGCTGATGGCGCAGCTGGGCATCCGCAAGTTCGACGAGCTGATCGGCCGTGCCGATCTGCTGGACACGCGCAAGGCCATCGGCCACTGGAAGGCCAAGGGCCTGGACTTCAGCCGTGTCTTCCACCGCCCGCAGGCCCCGGCCGATGTGGCGCGCTTCCATGTCGAAGAGCAGGACCACGGCCTGGACCGCGCGCTGGACAAGAAGCTGATCCAGAAGTGCCGCGACGCCTTCGAGACCGGCGAAAAGATCCAGTTCATGCAGGACGCGCGCAACGTCAACCGCTCGGTCGGGGCGATGCTGTCGGGCGAGCTGATCCGCCGCCGCCCCGAGGGGCTGCCCGACCACACGGTGTTCATCCAGATGGAAGGCACCGGGGGCCAGAGCTTCGCGGCCTTCCTGGCGCAGGGCATCACGCTGTACCTGATCGGCGAAGCCAACGACTACACCGGCAAGGGCTTGTCCGGCGGCCGCGTCGTCGTGCGCCCGAGCATCGACTTCCGCGGTGACGCCACCGCCAACATCATCGTGGGCAACACCGCGCTGTATGGCGCGACGAGCGGCGAGGCGTTCTTCCGCGGCGTGGCCGGCGAGCGCTTCGCGGTGCGGCTGTCGGGCGCGACGGCGGTGGTCGAAGGCACCGGCGACCACGGCTGCGAGTACATGACCGGCGGCACCGCAGTCGTGCTGGGCAAGACCGGCCGCAACTTCGCGGCCGGCATGTCGGGCGGCATCGCCTATGTGTTCGACGAAGACGGCCAGTTCGCCAAGCGCTGCAACACCGCGATGGTGACGCTGGACAAGGTGCTCAGCACCCAAGAGCAAGAGGACACCGTCGATCCCGCGATCTGGCACAAGCAGCAGACCGACGAGGCGCTGCTGAAGAAGCTGATCGAGGACCACCACAAGTGGACAGGGTCCTTGCGCGCACGCGACATCCTCGACCACTGGGCCGATTCGCGCGCCAAGTTCGTCAAGGTCTTCCCGACCGAATACAAGCGGGCGCTGGGCGAGCTGCACGCCGCCCGCGAGGCCCTCGATGTGATCGACAAGGCCGTCGGCAAGCCCGACAAGAAGGCCGCCGCCAAGGCCGGCAAGTCATTGACCTCGAAGTAAGCCGAGAAACCTCAAGAGCACACCATGGGAAAAGTCACTGGTTTCCTCGAGTACGAGCGCGTCGAAGAAGGCTACGCGCCCGTTCCTCAGCGGCTGAAGCACTACAAGGAATTCGTCATCGGCCTCGCCGCCGACCAGGCCAAGGTGCAGGGCGCGCGCTGCATGGACTGCGGCACCCCGTTCTGCAACAACGGCTGCCCGGTCAACAACGTGATCCCTGATTTCAACGACCTGGTCTACCGGGGCGACTGGAAGAACGCGATCACGGTGCTGCACAGCACCAACAACTTCCCCGAGTTCACGGGCCGCATCTGCCCGGCGCCCTGCGAAGCGGCCTGCACGCTGAACGTCAACGACGACCCGGTGGGCATCAAGTCGATCGAGCACGCGATCATCGACCGGGCCTGGCAAGAAGGTTGGGTCAAGCCGCAACCGGCGGCCGTGAAGACCGGCAAGAAGGTGGCGGTGGTCGGCTCCGGCCCGGCCGGCCTGGCGGCGGCGCAGCAGTTGGCGCGCGCCGGCCATGCGGTGACGGTGTTCGAGAAGAACGACCGCGCTGGTGGGCTGTTGCGCTACGGCATCCCCGACTTCAAGATGGAGAAGTCGCACATCGACCGCCGCGTCGCGCAGATGGAAGCCGAAGGGGTGGTGTTTCGCACCGGGGTGATGGTCGGCGAGCTGCCGAAGGGGTCGAAGGTCACCAACTGGGCCAAGTCGAGCGTGACAGCGGACGAGCTGAAGGCCGAGTTCGACGCGGTGCTGCTGGCCGGTGGCGCCGAAGCCTCGCGCGACCTGCCGGTGCCCGGCCGCGATCTGGACGGCGTGCACTTCGCGATGGAGTTCCTGCCGCAGCAAAACAAGATCAATGCCGGCGACAAGCTCAAAGGTCAGATCCGCGCCGATGGCAAGCATGTGATCGTGATCGGCGGCGGCGACACCGGCAGCGACTGTGTCGGCACCAGCAATCGCCATGGCGCGGCCAGCGTCACGCAGTTCGAGCTGATGCCGATGCCGCCCGAAACCGAAGACAAGCCGCTGACCTGGCCGTACTGGCCGTACAAGCTGCGCAGCTCGTCCAGCCACGAAGAAGGCTGCCAGCGCGAGTTCGCGATCGCGACCAAAGAGTTCGTCGGCGAGAAAGGCAAGCTGACCGGGCTGAAGACCGTGCGCGTCGAGTGGAAGGGCGGCAAGATGACCGAGGTGCCGGGCAGCGAGCAACTGCTGAAGGCCGACCTCGCGCTGCTCGCGATGGGTTTCGTCAGCCCGGTGGCACCGGTCATCGAGGCCTTTGGCGTCGAGCTGGACATGCGCGGCAACGCCAAGGCCGGCACCGACGCGGCCAACGGCTACAAGACCAATGTCGACAAGGTCTTCGCGGCCGGCGACATGCGGCGCGGCCAGTCGCTGGTGGTCTGGGCGATCCGTGAAGGCCGGCAGGCCGCGCGTGCGGTCGACGAGTTCTTGATGGGGTCGTCGGCGCTGCCCCGTTGAGCTTGCGCGGTAGCACAGGCGGGCCTGGCCTGTCGTGTTGCAGCGACGTGCCCGTACGTGGTGGCCGGGCAAAGCGCCCGGCCCACCCCGGTCGCCCGGAACGCGCATGCGACAATCCTCGGGAAATCCCTGCCCGAGATGAGCGACCCATTCATTGAGATCGATCACGTCACGTTTGGATATGACGCCAGCCGGACGATTCTGAACGACATCAGCCTGCGCTTCATGCGCGGCAAGGTCACGGCCGTCCTGGGCGGCTCGGGCTGCGGCAAGACGACCTTGCTGCGCCTGATTGGGGGCGTGTACGCCGCCAGCGCGGGCCGGGTCGTGTTCGATGGCGAGGTCGTCAATGTGCGCGACCGCGCGCAGCTGTACCGCATGCGGCGCCGCCTGGGCATGTTGTTCCAGTTCGGCGCCCTGTTCACCGACCTGTCGGTCTACGACAACGTGGCGTTCCCGTTGCGCGAGATGACCGATCTGCCCGAAGAGCTGATCCACGACATCGTGCTGATGAAGCTCAACGCGGTCGGCCTGCGTGGCGCGGCACCGTTGAAGATCAGCGAAGTGTCGGGCGGCATGGCGCGGCGCATTGCGCTGGCGCGCGCGATCGCGCTGGACCCCGAACTGATCATGTACGACGAGCCGTTCGCCGGCCTGGACCTGATCTCGATGGGGGTGGCGGCCAACCTGATCCGCACCTTGAACGACGTGACCGGTGCCACCTCGCTCGTCATCTCGCACGACGTGCCCGAGTGCATGGCCATCAGCGACTGGGTCGTGTTGCTGGCCACCGGTGGCCGTGTCGTGGCGCAGGGCACGCCGGCCGAGTTGATGGCCAGCACCGACCCCGAGGTGCGCCAGTTCGTGCGCGGCGAGCCAGATGGGCCCGTCAAGTTCCACTACCCGGCGCGCGAGATGGCCGTCGACTACGGTCTGCGAGGCAAGGCATGAATTGGCTCGCCAGTCTGGGCGCCTGGGCGCTGCGCGGCTTCGGCAGCTGGGGCCGGGCGGCCCTTTTCTTCGTTGACCTGCTGGCGGCGTTGCCGGCGGCGCTGCGCCGTTTCGGCCTGGTCGTGGCGCAGATCCACGCGATCGGCAATCGCTCGCTGGTCATCATCCTGGCCTCGGGCATGGCGGTGGGCTTCGTGCTCGCGCTGCAGATGTATTACGCGCTGGTCACCTACGGCGCGGCCGAGTCGCTGGGGCTGGTGGTCAACCTGTCGCTGGTGCGTGAGCTGGGCCCGGTGGTCACCGCGCTGCTGTTCGCCGGGCGCGCCGGCACCTCGCTGACGGCCGAGATCGGCCTGATGAAAGCCGGCGAGCAGATCGCCGCGCTCGAGCTGATGGCGATCGACCCGCGCCAGCGGGTGCTGGCGCCGCGGTTCCTGGCCGGTGCGATCTCGATGCCACTGCTGGCGATCATGTTCTCGGCGATCGGCATTTCCGGCGCATGGATCGTGGCGGTCGGCCTGATCGGCATCGACCCGGGCAACTTCTGGTCGATCCAGCAAAGCGGCGTCGACGTCTGGCGCGACGTCGGCAACGGCGTCGTCAAGAGCGCGGTGTTCGGCGTCATCTGCACCGCTGTCGCGCTGTACCAAGGCTACGAAACCGAAGCCACGCCGGAAGGCGTGGCCTATGCCACCACCCGCACCGTCGTGATCTCGTCGTTGTCGGTGCTGGGCATGGACTTCATCCTCACGGCGCTGATGTTCTCCACGCGCTAAGGAATCTAACGATGGCAAAGAAAAGCATCGAAACCCTCGTCGGCCTGTTCGTGCTGCTGGGCATTGCGGCCCTGGTGTTCGTGGCCCTGAAGGCCGCCAACCTGGCCAGCTTCACCAATGGCGAGACCTACACCCTGCAAGCCCGCTTCGACAACATCGGCGGCCTGAAGGTGCGCGCCCCGGTGCGCTCGGCCGGCGTGGTGGTCGGCCGCGTGACCTCGATCAAGCTCGACCCGAAGACCTACCAGGGCGTGGTCAGCCTGCAGATCTCGAGCGGCGTCGAGTTCCCGAAAGACTCGTCGGCCAAGATCCTGACCTCGGGCCTGCTGGGCGACCAGTACATCGGCATCGACCCCGGCGCCGACGACAAGAATTTCGCCGCCGGCGACATGATCAAGCAGACCCAGTCGGCGATCGTGCTCGAAAACCTGATCGGCCAGGTGCTGCTGAGCAAGGCCGGCGACGCCGGCAACGAGAACGGGGACAAGAAATGAAGCTGGCTGCCGCCTGCGCCATCGCGCTGGCCCTGAGCGGTGCGGCGCGCGCCGGCGACGGCGACATGGCCGCCCCGGGGCCGCTGCTGGCCGCCGCGGCCAGTGGGGCTGCGCCGGCGCCCGGCGACGAGGCGGCAGACAAGCCGGCCGCGAAGCCGATGCCGTCGAAGAAAGACCCGTTCGAGTCCTGGAACCGTTCGGTCTTCTCGTTCAACGAAGCGGTCGACACCGCGCTGCTGAAGCCCGTTTCGCAGGCCTACAAGAACATCGTGCCCGAGTACGTGCGCACGCTGATCGAGAACGTGTTCGGCAACGTGGCCGACGCTTGGTCGGCCGTCAACCACGTGCTGCAAGGCAAGTTTGAAAGCTCGCTGCAGATGGGCATGCGGGTGGCGACCAACAGCGTGCTCGGTTTTGGCGGCCTGCTGGACATCGGCACCGAGATCGGCCTGGAAAAGCAGCCCGAAGATTTCGGCCAGACGCTGGGCCGCTGGGGCATGCCCTCGGGCCCCTACGTGATGCTGCCGGTGCTCGGCCCGTCGACCCTGCGTGACACGGCCGCGCTGCCGGTCGACATGCAGGCCAGCCCGACCTCGCTGATCGACGACACCCGCGCCAAGCTGCTCGGCGTGACATTGCTGCAAGTGGTCAGCACCCGCGCCGGCCTGCTCGGGGCGAGCCGCGTGCTCGATGACGTGGCGCTGGACAAATACAGCTTCCTGCGTGATGCCTACCTGTCACGGCGGCAAAATCAGGTCTACGACGGCAACCCGCCCGAGTCGCGAGACGACGACGAAGACGCCGACAACGAAGCGCCTGCGCCCAAGTGAGCGCCCGCTCGCTGCAATTTGTCACCGATGCCGGTGAACCGGCCCGCCCGCCGGCGCGTTGACTGAGCCGGCCGGAGCCCCCCTGGGCACCGTGCCTCCACAAGGAAGGAACCCGATGTTTGCCTTTACCCTGACCCGCCGTGTTGCCCTGGCCGCCGTGGCCGCCGCCTCGTTGGTGGGCCCGTTGGCTGCTCGTGCCGACGTGACCGCGCCCGATGCGCTGATCAAGCAAGTCTCTACCGAGGTCATCGACACCCTGAAGGCCGACAAGGCGATCCAGGCAGGTGACGTGTCCAAGATCATCGCGCTGGTCGACACCAAGGTGATGCCCAACGTGAACTTCCCGCGCATGACCGCCGCCGCGGTCGGCCGCCCCTGGAAGACCGCTACGCCGGACCAGCAGCAACGCCTGCAGACCGAGTTCAAGACCCTGCTGGTGCGCACCTATGCCGGCGCGCTGACGCAGGTGCGCGACCAGACCGTGCAGCTCAAGCCTTACCGTGCCGGCGCCGAAGACACCGAGGTCGTCGTGCGGACCGAGATCAAGGGCAAGGGCGAGCCGATCCAGCTCGACTACCGCCTCGAGAAGACCGACGGCGGCTGGAAGATCTACGACGTCAATGTGCTGGGCGTCTGGCTGGTCGAGCAGTACAAGAGCAGCTTCGCGCAGGAGATCGGCTCGGTCGGCATCGACGGCCTGATCACCAAGCTGGCCGACAAGAACAAGGCCGCGGCCAAGAGCTGAAGCCATGAGCGAGGCCTCGACAACCCTGACCTTGCCGGCCGCGCTGACGCTGCGCGACGCGCGCTCGGCGCTGGCCTCGCTCGGCCCTGCCATCGCCGAAGCCGGCGACAGCACGATCGTGATCGACGCCGGCGCGCTGGCCCAGATCGACTCGGCCTCGCTGGCCGTGCTGCTGCAATGCCGCCGGCTGGCCGAGGGCCGGCAACGTGGTTTCGAGGTGCGCAACGCACCGCCCAAGCTGGTCGACCTGGCCAGGCTCTACGGCGTGGCCGAACTGCTGGGCATGTCCTGACGCGCCGGCCGGCGCCCGGGGTCGGGCGCTATTCCGGCTGCGCGTAGCGGCGTGTGCGCAGATTGCGCTTGATCTCCTGCAGCACCGGCCGCATGCTGGGCCCCAGGCGCAGCGCGACACCGGTGGTCAGGATGTCGATGCACATCAGGTGCAGCATGCGCGAGACCATCGGGCTGTAGCGGTCGTAGTCTTCCGGGTGATCGGCGGCGAGCAGGATCTGCCCCGACCCTTGCGCCATCTGGGCCAGCGGTGAGCCGCTGGCGGTGATCACGATCAGCGTCGCGCCCTTGCGCTGCGCGATCTCGGCCACGCCCAGCAGGTCCTGGCTGCGGCCCGAGTTGCTGATCACCACCGCACAGTCGACCGGCTTGAGCATCGTCGCACTCATCACCTGCACGTGGCCGTCGCTCATCGCGACCGCGTTGACGCCCAGGCGAAAGAACTTGTGCTGCGCATCCTGCGCCACGATGCCGGAGTTGCCGACGCCGTAGAACTCGACCCGGCCGTTGTGCTTGGCCGTCTCGACCAGCGCCGCCATCGCGCGCTCGAAGGCGTGGCCCGCCGCGTCGTTGCGGTATTTCAGCAGCGCGCTGACCGCGTTGTCGATCACCTTGACGATGATGTCCGACGGCTTGTCGTCCTCATCGACCGAGCGATGCACGAAGGGCACGCCCTCGTTGACGCTGCCGGCCAGCTTGCGCTTGAAGTCGGACAACCCGTCGTAGCCCACGCTGCGGCAGAACCGCACCACGGTCGGCTTGCTGACGTGCGAACGCTCGGCCAATTCGCCGACCGGCATCGAGGCAAAGCTGCGCGGGTCGCTGAGCACCAGCTTGGCCACGCGCTGCTCGGCCGGTGGCAACGCGGGGATCGAGGCGCGGATTCGATCAAGCATCTGGCCACGCTCCGCGGGCCGCAGCGCCGGGCTGCTCCCGAACAAGGCCCGGTCCGTGCGGGGGCTGAGCCCGGACGTGGACAGCCCGGGGGGCTGGCCACGCCTGGTGAAGGGCCGATCCTCCTGGGTCGGCGCGGCCTGCAAGGCCGGCCCATGTACCCACGGGGCCAGGGGCCGCCATCACTGCTCCTCGGCCCACGCGAAGCCGTCGCGCGCGACCATCGCGCTGGCCGCGGGCGGGCCCCAGCTGCCGGCGGTGTAGGTCTTCAGGTCGCTCGTGTCCTGGGCCCAGGTGTCCAGAATTGGCTCGACCCAGCGCCAGGCCTGCTCTTGCTCGTCGCTGCGCACGAACAGGTTCAGGCGGCCGGCGATCGCGTCGAGCAGCAAGCGCTCGTAGGCGCCCACGCGCTCGGTCGGGAAGGCCTTGTCGAAGTCCAGGTCCAGCGAGACCGGCGACAGCGCGTCGCTCTGGCCCGAGCCCTTGGCTGCCAGCAGGTGCAGCTCCAGCCCGTCTTCCGGCTGCAGCTTGATCACCAGCTTGTTGGCGCGCGACGAGCCCGGGAAGATCGGGTGCGGCACCTCGCGGAAGTTGACCACGATCTGCGCGTCGCGCGCCGCCAGCCGCTTGCCGGTGCGCAGGTAGAAGGGCACGCCGGCCCAGCGCCAGTTCTGCACCTCGGTGCGCAGCGCGACGAAGGTCTCGCAGGCGCTGTCGTGCGGCACCTTCACCTCGTCCAGGTAGCCGGGCACGCTCTTGCCATCGACGGTGCCGGCCTTGTACTGGCCGCGCAGCACGTCGCGCGCCACGCTCTCGGGCGTGAAGGGTCGCAGCGACTTCAGCACCTTCAGCTTCTCGTCGCGGATCGCGTCGGCGTCGTTGGTCGACGGCGGCTCCATCGCGATCATCGTCAGCAGCTGCAGCGCGTGGTTCTGCACCATGTCGCGCAGGCAGCCGGTGCGGTCGTAGAAGTCGCCGCGCGTGCCGACGCCGATCGACTCGGCCAGCGTGATCTGGATGTTCGAGATGCACTCGCGCCGCCACAGCGGCTCGAACAAGGCGTTGGCAAAGCGCAGCGCCATCAGGTTCTGCACCGCCGGCTTGCCGAGGTAGTGATCGATGCGGAAAGCCTGTCGCTCGGTGAACACCGAGCGCACGACGCGGTTGATCTCCTGCGCGCTGGCCAGGTCGTGGCCGAGCGGTTTTTCGAGCACCACGCGCACCTTCGGCCCGTTCAGGCCGGCCGCGCCGAGCTGCTCGCAGATGACCGGGAACAGGTGCGGGCTGGTGGCCAGGTACAGCACCGCGGTGTCGGCGCCGCGCTCGTCGAGCCAGGTCTTCAGGCCGGCGTAGTCGGCCGGCTGCGACAGGTCCATCCGGCGGTAGTGCAGCAGCGCGGCGAAGCGGTCGAACTCGTCATCGCTGGGCCGTTTGGAGCTGTCGACATCGACGAAGCGCTCGCGGATGAACTGGCGGTAGTCGGCGTCGCTGCGCTCGTCGCGCGCCACCGCCAGGATGCGGCCGTCGGCCGGCAACTTGCCGTGTCGAAAGGCCTGGAACAGCGCCGGCATCAGCTTGCGCCAGGTCAGGTCGCCCGTACCGCCGAAGAAAACGAGGTCGAAGGACATGGGTCAGAGGTGAAACAAAGTTACATGCTGAATGATGCATGAGTTTCTTCGGCGGGTCAACGACGCCCCACTGGCCCATGGGGCGTAACCGCGATGAAACCGGATCAGGGTTTCTAATGAGGCCCGCGCGCTCTCCGCGTCATCTTCAGGCGGCCGCCTCTCACCATGAACCAACTCGACCAACTCAAGGCCTACACCACCGTCGTGGCCGACACCGGCAACTTCAAGCAGCTGGCGCAATACGCGCCGCGCGACGCCACGACCAACCCCTCGCTGATCCTCAAGGCGGTGCAGCAGCCCGACTACGCGCCGCTGCTGAAGGAAACGGTGGCCGCCGACCGTGGCCTGCCGCTGGCCGAAGTCGTGGACCGGGTGCTGGTGCGCTTCGGCCGCGAGATCCTGAAGGTCGTGCCCGGCCGGGTGTCGACCGAGGTCGATGCCCGCCTGTCGTTCGACACCGCCGCCACGATCGCCCGCGCCCACCGCCTGATCGACCTGTACGAAGACGCCGGGGTGCCGCGAGACCGTGTGTTGATCAAGATCGCATCGACCTGGGAGGGCATCCAGGCCGCCCGTGCGCTGGAGCGCGAGGGCATCCGCTGCAACCTGACGCTGCTGTTCAGCTTCTGCCAGGCGGTGGCCTGCGGCGAAGCCGGCGTCACGCTGATCAGCCCCTTCGTCGGCCGCATCTACGACTGGCACAAGAAGCAGGCCGGCGCGGCGTGGGACGACACCGCGATGTCCGGTCACAACGACCCCGGCGTCCGGTCGGTGGCGCAGATCTTCAACCACTACAAGAAGTTCGACATCCCGACCGAGGTGATGGGCGCGAGCTTCCGCAACACCCGCCAGATCGTGGCCCTGGCCGGTTGCGACCTGTTGACCATCAGCCCCGATCTGCTGGCCCAGCTGCAGGCCAGCGAGGCGCCGCTGTCGCCTGCGCTGGACGCCAGTGATGCGCGCCAGCTTGAGCTGCATGCGGTGCTCTACAACGAGACCAGCTTTCGCTACGCGCTGAACGACGACCCGATGGCCACCGAGAAGCTCGCTGAAGGCATTCGCCTGTTCGCCGCCGATGCGGCCAAGCTCGATCAACTGATCCAGGAGGCCTGAGGCATGAACACTGCTGCCGCGCCGCGTTGCGACCAGACCGTCGCCTGGACCGCCTTGCGCGGCCACTTCGAAGCCCATGGTCGCGACTTCGATCTGCGCTCGGCGTTTGCCGACGACGCGATGCGCTTCGACCGTTTCGGCCTGCAGGCGCCCGAGGTTTTCGCCGACCTGTCGAAGAACCGCTGGGACGAGCTCACCCGCCGCCTGCTGACCGAGCTGGCCGAAGCCTGCCACCTGGCCCAGCGGCGCGACGCGATGCTGGCCGGCGACCCGATCAACACCACTGAAGGCCGCGCGGTGCTGCACACCGCGCTGCGGGCGCCGCGTGGCGCCGCCCCGTTCAGCACCGACGTGCATGACGTGCTCGACCGCCTGCTGGCCTATGCCGAGCGCATCCGCGCCGAGGCGGGCCGCGGCTACACCGACATCGTCAACATCGGCATCGGCGGCTCCGATCTCGGCCCGCGCATGGCGGCGATCGCGCTGCAGCCCTTCTGCCACCCGGGGCTGAAGCTGCACTTCGTCTCCAACGTCGACGGGCACGACATCACGCCGGTGCTGCAGGGCCTGAGGCCCGAGCGCACGCTGTTCATCATCGCGTCGAAGACTTTCACGACGCAGGAGACGATGGCCAACGCCGAGGTGGCGCGGGAGTGGTTCGTCGCGAACGGCGGCAAGGACACCACGCGCCATTTCGTGGGCGTGACGACCAACCTGAAGGCCGCTGCCGAGTTCGGCATCAGCGACACCTTCGGCTTCTGGGACTGGGTCGGTGGCCGCTACTCGCTGTGGAGCGCGATCGGCCTGCCGCTGGCGATCGCGATCGGGGCCGACGCGTTCCGCGCCTTTCTCGACGGCGCCCATGCGATGGACCAGCACTTCGCGCATGCGCCGCTGCTGCAGAACCTGCCGGTGCAACTGGGCCTGCTCGACGTCTGGTACCGCAACTTCCACGGCTTCACCAGCCGCTCGGTCGCGCCCTACCACCAGGGCCTGGCGCGCTTGCCGGCCTACCTGCAGCAGCTGGAGATGGAGTCGAACGGCAAGGGCGTCGACAGCGACGGCCGCGCGCTGCCGTTCGGCACCAGCCCGGTGGTCTGGGGCGAGCCCGGCACCAATGGCCAGCACGCGTACTTCCAGATGCTGCACCAGGGCACCGATGTCGTACCGGTCGAGTTCATCGCGGTCAAGACGCCGAGCCATGGCCATGCCGACCTGCACACCAAGCTGCTGGCCAACTGCCTGGCGCAGAGCCAGGCGTTGATGCTCGGCAAGACCGCCGCCGAGGCCGCCGGCGAGAAGGCGCCGACGGCATCGCAGACGCTGGACCGCGGCGTGCTCGCACGCCACCGCAGCTTCCCCGGCAACCGGCCCAGCACCACGCTGCTGCTGGAGGCACTGAACCCACGCTCGCTGGGCGCGCTGATCGCGCTGTACGAACACCGCGTCTTCACCAGCGGCGCGATCTGGGGCATCAACAGTTTCGACCAATGGGGCGTCGAGCTCGGCAAGGCGCTGTGCAGCCAATTGCTGCCGCGCTTCACCTCGGGTGACCCGACGGGCCTGGACGGCTCGACCGCCGGCCTGCTGGCGCGTTTGCGAGGATGAGCATGATCAAAGCCAGTGCCTGGAGCGACACCTTGCTCGACACATCGACCGTGGACATGGCCATCGTCTTCGACTTCGGCCGCGTGGTCTTCGACTGGCAGCCCGAGGCGCTGCTGCGCCGCGTGTTGCCGCAGCGCGCGGCCTCGCTGCAGGCAGCAGCCCATTGGGTGGACCAGATCTTCCAGAGCTACCAGGGCGACTGGGGCGATTTCGACAGTGGCCTGGTCGAGGTGCCGGCGCTGGTCGAGCGCATCGCCCGCCGCACCGGGCTGGACCAGGCCGAGGTCCAGGCCGTGGTCGATGCCGCGCCCGCCTCGCTGACGCCGCTGCCGGGCACCGTGGCGCTGATGGAGCGGCTGAAGGCCGCGGGCCGGCCGCTGTACTTTTTGTCCAACATGCCGCTGCCGTTTGCCGAGCACCTGGAGCGCACGCACCACTTCATGGCCTGGTTCGACGGCGGGGTGTTCTCGTCGCGTGCCAAGGTCAACAAGCCGGCCACGGCGATCTTCGACCATGCGCTCAAGCAGTTCGGTCTGCCGGCCGAGCAGATCCTGTTCATCGACGACCACGGCCCGAATGTCGAGGCCGCCAAGGCGCTGGGCTGGCAGGCGCTGCAGTTCGTCGGCGATGCCGGACTGGAACGTGAGTTGGTCGAGCGTGGGTTGATCGTCTAGTTGGACGCTGCGGCGCGGCCGCGTGCCCGGCGCCACTGGCGGTCCGAGCGAAAGCCGGCCAGTTCCACCGCTTGCTGGGTGCGCAGGCCCGCCTGCTTCGCCTCTTGCGCCAGCGACAGGCGCACCTGCTCGACATGCTCGCGCGGCGTGACGCCGGCATGTTCACGAAACAGCCGCGCCAAGTGGCGCGGTGTCACGTGCGCCAGCGCGGCCATGCGCTCGAGCGACCAGTCTTCGCCGGGCGCGTCGAGCACGGCGGTCTGTACCGCATGCACGGCGGGGTGCAGATGGCTGCGGCCCGCCAGCAGCGGCGAGCGCTCGGGGTCGTCGGCGCCGCGGCGGTGGAACACCACCATCACCTGTGCCACCGCCGAGGCCAGCGCCTCGCCCTGGGTCTGCGCGATCAGGTGCAGCGCCAGGTCGATGCCGGCGGTGACGCCGGCGCTGCTGCAGAACACGCCGTCTTCGACGAACACCCGGTTCGCCACCACGCGGGCCGCGGGGGCGAGCGCCGTCAGCTCGTCCAGCAGCTCGTGGTGGGTGGTCACGCAACGCCCGGAGAGCAAGCCGGCATCGGCCGCCAGCAGCGCGCCGGAGCACACCGTCAACAGGCGATGCGGCGTGTCGGCGCCGGCCAGCGCGGGCGCCACGACCTGCGCCAGCCAGTGGCGCGCTGTCAACCAGGCGCGCTGGTGGCGCACCACCTGCAGCGCGTTGCCGGGCCGGCCGACCAGCACGATCCAGGTCGGCTCGGCCAGGTGGTCGGGCAGCGGCTCGAGGCCCGTCAGCGCCAGGCCCACCGAGGATGGCGTCGTCGCGTCGGGCCCGACGAAACGCATCCGGTAGGCCGGGGCGCGGCCCCGAGCCTCGAGCTGCGCGTTGGCGAGCCGGAAGGCCTCGGCCGGCCCGCCCACGTCCAGCAGCAGGCTGTCCGGCAGCACGACGAACAGCACCTGGATCGGTGGGCTCACGCGTCGCTCCACGGCGCATCCCGCCCGCGCGCCGGGTGCCGCGCCAAATCGGCATCCGCCAGCCGGCCAACGGGGCGCCGCATGAGGAGCAACCAGTCCTCGTTTCGCATCGTCACTCCGCGCTCTTGGCGCGCGCCAGCGCCTGCTCGACCGTGCAGATGGTCGCGAAGCGGCCGGCCAGCACGGTTTCGGTCCGCTCGCGGATCGCGGCGGCGCTCAGCGTCGCACCCGACGGCGTGGTCATGTCGAAGGTCAGCGTGGCCTCGGTCACGTAGTCGACCTCCCAGCCCTCGTCGCTGGCATGGCGGGTGGTGGTTTCGCAGCACTGCTCGGTGCGGATGCCGGCCACGATCAGCCGGCGAATGCCCTGGCTGTGCAGCCACACCGGCAGGCCCGAGCCGACCAGCGCGCTGTGGCGGTGCTTCTCGACCACCAGTGCCGGGTCGAATGGCGCCAGCTCGGCCAGGGGTTTGATCAGGCCGCTGGCGTGCGAGAACGGATTGTCGGCACGGTTCGGCTCGTCGACGTGGAACACCTGCACCACCGGGATGCCGGCGGCAGCGCAGCCGGCCACCAGCGCGTTGGTGCGCTGGAAGAACGCCGGCGCCTCGGCGTCGTTCCAGTAGGGCCGGGCGCGGAAGGACTCCTGCACGTCGATGAGAATGAGGGCGGTGGTGGGGCGGGCGGAAATGGACATGATGGTCAACGGGTTTCAGTGGCAGAGGATGCCATGTTTCCCTTGAAGCCGCCGCGCTGCCAGCCCTGAATCGGACCGGTATCGGTCAAATCAGGACATCCACCCCAATCGCCTCAGGCTGGCGTCAGGAACCGCTCGGCCAGCCTCACCCACAACGCCGCCCCCGGCGCGATCAACGCATCGTTGAAGTCGTAGTTCGGGTTGTGCAGCGTGCACGGGCCCAGGCCATGGCCCGAGATGCGGTGGCTGCCGTCGCCGTTGCCGATGACGAAGTAGGCGCCGGGTTTTTCGAGCAGGAAGTAGCTGAAGTCCTCGGCGGTCATCGCGGCTTCGAAGTCCAGCGTGTTGGCTTCGCCCACCAGCTCGCGCATCACGCCGCGCAGAAACTGCGCTTCGCCCGGGTGGTTGATCGTGGGGGGGTAGTTGCGGTGGAACTCGAACTCGGCGCTGAGGCCGAAGGCGGCCGCGGTGTGCTCGGCGATCTCTTTCATCCGGCGCTCGATCAGGTCGAGCACGTCGAGCGTGAAGGTGCGCACCGTGCCCTGGATCTCGCAGCTGTCGGGGATGACGTTGGTGGCCTCGCCGGTGTGGATCATCGTCACCGAGACGACGGCGGTGTCGATCGGCTTCTTGTTGCGGCTGACGATGGTCTGGAAGGCCTGCACCATCTGGCAGGCCACCGGCACCGGGTCCAGGCCCAGGTGGGGCAGGGCCGCGTGGGCGCCCTTGCCGCGGATCGTGATCTTGAACTCATTGCTGGACGCCATCGCCGGGCCATCGCAGACGGCGAACTGGCCCGCTTCGTAGCCCGGCCAGTTGTGCATGCCGAACACCGCGTCCATCGGGAACAGCTTGAACAGCCCGTCCTTGATCATCTCGCGCGCGCCGCCGCCGCCTTCTTCGGCCGGCTGGAAGATCAGGTAGACGGTGCCGTCGAAGTCGCGGTGCCTGGCCAAATGGCGCGCCGCGGCCAGCAGCATCGCCACATGGCCGTCGTGGCCGCAGGCGTGCATCTTGCCGGGGTGCTGGCTCGCGTGGGCGAAGCGGTTGTGCTCGGTCATCGGCAGCGCGTCCATGTCGGCGCGCAGGCCGATCGCGCGTGGGCTGCTGCCGTTCTTGACGATGCCGACGACACCGGTCTTGCCCAGGCCGCGGTGGATCGGGATGCCCCATTCGGTCAATTGCCGGGCGATCAGGTCGGCGGTGCGGACCTCTTCGAAGCAAAGCTCGGGGTGGGCGTGGATCTCACGTCGCAGCGAGGCGATCGTGGCGGCATCGGCCGCGAGGTCGTCGATCAATGGCATGGTGGGGCGCTCTCGGAGGCTGGCGGGGATATTACCCGCCGGCCTTCAAGCCCATGCCGCGGCGGGTCAGCGCCGCACGCCGCCGTCGCCAGTCAGCATCGACAGCTCGACGAAGCGCGAAGCCACGTGCGATTGCGGGCCGAAGTTGAGTGTGAAGCCGTCCAGGTTGTGGCTCTGCAGCGATTCCACCGCGCCGACGAAGGCGTCGAAGCTGGCGCTGCGGGCGCGCTTCAGCCCTTCGACGAACGCACGCGCGGCCACGTAGCCTTCCATGCTCGAGTAGTTGGGCTTGATCTTCGGGTCGTTGGTGGCCTTGATCGCGGCGAGGTACTCGCGCACGATCGGCACCGACTGGGTGTAGGGGTAGGGCATGACCTGGCTCACGACCACGCCCTTGCCGTCGGCGCCCAGTTCGTCGGCCAGGGCCTGTGTGCCGACGAAGGACACGTTGTAGAAGGTGCCGCCGAAGCCGGCCTTGCGGGCCTCGCGGATGAAGGCCGCGCAGCTCTTGTAGGCGCTGATCTGCACGATCGCATCGGGTTTGGCGGCGACGATCGTCTTCACCGCCTCGGCCACGTCCACGGTGTTGCGCTCGACCGTGCCCACCGCCACCGGGGCCAGGCCCGAGGTCTTGAGCGCCTTGGTCACGCCGTCCAGTCCGGCCTGGCCGTAGCTGTCGTTCTGGCGAAAGACGGCGACCCGGTTCAGGTTCAGCGACGTCAGCTGGTGCACGATCAGCGCGGTTTCGTCGTCGTACGACGCGCGCACATGGAAGATCGAGCGGGCCATCGGCTCGCGCAGCGCCATCGCGCCGGTGAACGGGCCGAAGAACGGCGTGCGGCCGCCGCGCACCAGCGGCAGGGCGGCCAGCGAGGTGGGCGTGCCGACATAGCCGAACAGCGCGAACACGTCGCTGGCGAGGAACTTCTCGGTGTTGGTCTTGCAGCGGGCCGGGTCGTAGCCGTCGTCCAGCGTCTGCAGGTCGATGCGCTGGCCGCCCAGGCCGCCGGCGGCGTTGAAGGCGTCGAAGCACAGTCGCGCGCCCAGGTTCATCTGGATGCCCAGCTGCGCGGCCGGGCCGGTGAACGCGGCCGACTGGCCCAGCACGATGCGGCTGCTCTGTGCCCACGAGGCGCCCCCGCCGGCCAAGGCCAGGCCGCCTGCGGCCAGTTGTTTCAGTACCCCGCGCCGTGACGGTGCACCCTCGGAATTCTTTGAAATCTTGTCGGACATGGCGAAGGTCAGCGACCCAAAAGAGGAGTTACCCGAGTTTGGCCGAGACTTCGCCGCGCGTGCGCGACATGCTTCACGCAATTGCCCACCGGCGCGGGTGGGGCGCGGGGGCTGTGACATGATTTCGGCATGACCCAGCGAATCGTTCACGCCGCCTGCCCGCACGACTGCCCCGACACCTGCGCCATCCGCGTCACTGTAGAAGGTGAGCAGATCGTGCGCATTCAGGGGGACCCGGATCACCCGCCGACCCACGGCGCGCTGTGCACCAAGGTCTCGCGCTACGCCGAGCGGGTCAACCACCCCGAGCGGGTGCTGACGCCGCTCAAGCGCGTCGGGCCCAAGGGCAGCGGCCAGTTCGCGCCGGTCGGCTGGGACGAGGCGCTGGACGACATCGCCGGCCGCCTGCGCGAGATCGCCGCGCGTGACCCGCAGGCGATCGTGCCGTATTCGTACGCCGGCACGATGGGCCTGGTGCAGGGCGAGGGCATGGCTGCGCGGTTCTTCCACAAGCTGGGTGCGTCGCTGCTCGACCGCACGATCTGCGCCGCGGCCGGTGGCGAAGCCCTGCAGATGACCTACGGCGGCAAGGTCGGCATGCACCTCGAGCACTTTGCCGAGAGCCAGCTGATCGTCATCTGGGGCAGCAATTCGATCGCCTCGAACCTGCATTTCTGGACCTTCGCCCAAGCCGCCAAACGCAACGGCGCCAAGCTGATCGCGATCGACCCGCGCAAGACCGAGACAGCCGAGAAGTGCCACCAGCACATTGCCTTGCTGCCCGGCACCGACGGCGCGCTGGCGCTGGGCTTGATGCACGAGCTGATCGTCAATGAGTGGCTGGACCACGACTACCTGGAGCGCCACGTCCAGGGCTGGCCTGCGCTGCGCGAGCGCGCGCTGCAGTGGACGCCCGAGCGCACCGCGGCCGAGTGCGGCCTGACGGTCGACGAGGTGCTTGGCCTGGCGCGCGACTACGGCACCACCAAGCCGGCGGCGATCCGGCTGAACTACGGCATGCAGCGTGTGCGTGGTGGCGGCAATGCGGTGCGCCTGATCGCGCTGCTGCCCTGCCTGACGGGGGCCTGGCGCCACCGCGCCGGCGGGCTGCTGCTGTCGGCGTCGGGCTGGGCCAAGGCGGTCAAGAACACCGCAGCACTTGAGCGGCCCGACCTGCTGGCCGGCCGCACGCCCCGCACGGTCAACATGAGCACGATCGGCGACGACCTGCTGCGTGCATCGTCCACCGCCTTCGGCCCGAAGATCGAGGCGCTGGTGGTCTACAACAGCAACCCGGTGGCGGTGGCGCCCGAATCGCCCAAGGTGGTGGCCGGCTTCCGGCGCGAAGACCTGTTCACGGTGGTGCTGGAGCACTTTCTGACCGACACCGCCGACCATGCCGACTATGTGCTGCCGGCGACGACGCAGATGGAACACTGGGACGCGCACACCAGCTACGGCCACACCTATGTGCTGATCAACGAGCCGGCGGTGCCGCCGCGTGGCCAGGCGAAATCGAACTGCGAGATCTTTCGCCAGCTCGCCGCGCGCCTGGGCTTCAGCGAGCCTTGCTTACAGGACAGCGACGAGGCGATGGCCCGCCACGCGTTCAACGCCAGTGTCGACACCGAGCGGCTGCAGCGCGACGGCTGGTTCAAGCTGCCGTTGCCCGATGCACCATTTGCCGACGGCGGCTTTCCCACACCCAGCGGCAAGGCGATCGCCGAAGGCCCTGGCGTGCCGCTGCCCGACCATGTGCCGAACTACGAGAGCGTGGCCAGCGCGCCGGCGCTCGCCGCCCGCTACCCGCTGGCGATGATCTCGCCGCCGGCGCGGCATTTCCTCAACTCGACCTTCGTCAACGTCAAGAGCCTGCGCGACATCGAGGCCGAGCCGGTGGTCGAGCTGCACCCGGCCGATGCGGCGGCCCGCGCGCTGGCCGATGGGCAGGTGGTGCGTGTGTTCAACGACCGTGGCACTTACCACTGCACCGCCCGCATCAACCAGCGGGCGCGGCCGGGGGTCGTCAACGGCCTGGGCGTCTGGTGGCGCAAGCTGGGCCGCAACGGCACCAACGTCAACGAGCTGACGCACCAGCAGCTGACCGACCTGGGCAAGGCCCCGACCTTCTACGACTGCCTGGTCGAGGTGGCGGCGCTTTGAGCCGATGCGCCTCAAGGTTTGGTTGATGGCGGGCGCCGCCAGCGTCGTGGGTTTGCTGGCCATCGCGGCCGGCACGGTGTGCCTGACCAGCGGTTGCAGCTCGATGGGCTACCTGGCGCAGTCGGTGGGTGGGCACCTGAACCTGCTCAACAGCGCCCGCCCGGTCGACGACTGGCTCAACGAGCCCGGCACGCCCGAGCCGCTGAAGGCCCGGCTGGCGCTGGCCAAGCGCATGCGCGACTTCGCCGTCAGCGAGCTGAAGCTGCCCGACAACCACAGCTACCGCGCCTTCGCCGACCTGAAGCGCAACGCCGCGGTGTGGAACGTGGCGGCCGCGCCCGAGCTGTCGCTGAAGCTGCAGACCTGGTGCTACCCGGTGGTCGGCTGCGTTGGCTACCGCGGCTACTACGCGCAGCCCGACGCCAACGCCGAGGGCCAGGCGCTGCGCGACCAGGGCTTCGAGGTCACCGTCTACCCGGTGCCGGCCTACTCGACGCTGGGCAAGATGGAGTGGCTGGGCGGCGACCCGCTGCTGAACACCTTCATCCAGTGGCCCGAGGTCGAGCTGTCGCGGCTGATCTTCCACGAGCTGGCGCACCAGGTGGCGTTCGCGCCCGGCGACACGATGTTCAACGAATCGTTCGCGACCGCGGTCGAGCGCCTGGGGGGCGAGCGCTGGATGGCGGCCCACGGCAGCGACGCGTCGCGCGCCCAGGCCCAGCTGATCGAGCAGCGGCGGCAGGACTTTCGCCGCCTGACGCTGGGCACCCGCGCCGCGCTGGACGCGCTGTACCGCTCGGATGCGAGCGATGATGCCAAGCGCGCCCGCAAGACCGAGCTGATGGCGCGGATGCGGGCCGACTACGCGGCGCTGAAGGCCGGCGCGTGGAACGGCTACGCCGGCTACGATGCGTTCTTCGCCAACGCCAACAACGCGTCGCTCGGCATCCAGGCGGCCTACCTGAACTGGGTGCCGGCCTTCACCGCGCTGTTCGAGCGCGAGGGGCGCGATTTCCCACGCTTTTATGCCGCGGCACAGCGCCTGGCCGCCTTGCCGCGCGCCGAGCGCGACGCGACACTGCAGGGTTTGGCGCCCACCGCTGCCGCGACCGCGGCCGACGCCCACGAACAACATTGATGGACCTGACCGACCATGTCTGAAATCCGAATCCACCGCGACCACACCCTGGGCCTGGAGCGCGCGCGCAAAGTGGCCTGGAAATGGGCCGAGCATGTCGAAAAGAAATACGACATGGAATGCGCCGTGCTCGAAGGTGAAACCAGTGACACGGTGCAATTCAAGCGAGCGGGTGTATCCGGCACGATGATCGTCACGGGCGAGCATTTCGAAGTGCAGGCCAAGCTCGGCCTGCTGATGGGCGCCTTTGCCGGCCAGATCCAGACCGAGGTGGCCAAGCAGCTCGACGAGGCGCTGGCCAAGGAACAAGCCAAGGCCAAGAAGGCCTGAGGCCGCTCTGGGCTGCGCCTGCGCGGCCCGCCGATCCCACCCCTGCTGCCCGCTCAGACCCTAGGGCTCGCCCGAGGTTGAAAGTGAAAGCGCTTTCAGTCTAGTATTTGAACGCGCCCGGAATTCACCGTTTCCGGGCTTCTCCCCGAGCAGGGTTTACCCCGGCGCTTGGGGTTTCGAATGGACGAGGCGCGTTGGGGTTTGTCGGCACCATGAAAAAGATTCGAAACATATTCACCTTGGCCGCCGGGCTGCTGGTGGCGCAATTCAGCGCTGCCGCAGATTGGCAGCTCGTCTGGCAAGACGAGTTCGAAGGCAGCATCAACCCGGACTGGGTGTTTGAAATCGGCAATGGTGCCGGCGGCTGGGGCAATAACGAGCAGGAGTATTACCGCCGCGAAAACGCCACGGTCGAGAACGGCAACCTGGTCATCACCGCCAAGCGCGAAGACTTCAACGGCTTTCGCTACACCTCGACGCGGATGAAGACGCAGGGCAAGCAGAGCTTCAAGTACGGCCGCATCGAAGCCCGCGTGAAGGTGCCGCTGGGCGCGGGCCTGTGGCCGGCGTTCTGGGCGCTGGGCAGCAACATCACGCAGGTCGGCTGGCCCGCCTCGGGCGAGATCGACATCCTCGAGCACGTCAACATCGAAGACAAGGTCTACGGCACCGTGCACTGGTCGGCGCCGGACGGCAGCTACGCCTCGTACGGCGGCAACACCACCACCACGCCGCAGGACTACCACGTCTACTCGATCGAGTGGGACCCGACGGCCATCCGCTGGTTCGTCGACGGCACGCAGTACCACGTGATCGACATCACCGACGGCGTGGGCGGCACCGACGAGTTCCACGAAGACTTCTTCCTGCTGCTGAACCTGGCGGTGGGCGGCAACTGGCCCGGCTTCAACATCGACGAATCGAAGCTGCCGGCCAAGATGTATGTCGACTATGTGCGCGTCTACCAGAAGCCGGGCGCCGAAAGCGGCATCGTCAAGACCTGGGCGCTGGACAACTCCAGCAAGCTGATCCGCCACCAGGACGGCCGCGCCCAGCTCGACAAGCCGGCGAAGGTCAAGCCCTACCAGGACGCCAACTGGACGATGATCCCCGGCCTGGCCGGTGCCGGCGTGTCGTTCCAGTCCGAGAACCTGCCGGGCCAGTACCTGCGGCACCGCAACGGCGAGCTGGTGCTCGCGGCCGACGATGGCAGCCAGGCGTTCAAGAACGCGGCCACCTTCTACCAGCGCCCGGGCCTGACCGACGAGTGGGCCAAGTCTTTCGAGGCCTACAGCCTGCCCGGCCAATACATCCGCCAGCAAGACGGCCTGCTGTATGTGAAGAAGGCCGGAACCGACGTGGCGAAGAAGGCGTCGACCTTCATGGCCGGCTTGCCGCTGGCCGCGGCCTATGCCACGACCGTCGAAGCCGAGACGCACGAGTTCGGCTCCGGCGTGGTCGACGAGGCCTGCTCGGAAGGTGGGCAGGACGTCAGCTCGATCGACGCCGGCGACTGGATGGCCTGGAAGATCAACCTGCCCAGCGCCGGCGTCTACAAGGTCGAGTACCGCGTGGCCAGCACGGTCGACGGCGGCAAGCTGCAGCTCGAAAAGGGCGGCGGCAACCCGGTCTACGGCCAGGTCGACGTGCCCAACACCCACGACGGGCAGGCCTGGACGACGGTCTCGCACAACGTGAACTTCGGCGCCGGCGAGCAGTACATCGGCCTGAAGGGCCTGAGCGGCAGCTCGAGCCTGAACTGGCTGAAGATCAGCCGCAAGTATTGAACACCGCACGCCGGGCCGCTCTGATGGGCGGCCCGTTTTCTTTCCACCCACGGGCGCCTTCGAGCGCCCGTCGCCACTTGGGGCGGGCGTGGCGCCCCATCGGCCTCGGTGGCCGGGCCCCAAGCCGCGCCGATTGCCCTGCGGCCCGGGCCGCCCATTTCACAAAGTCCAGGAGAAGCATCGTGAGGAGAGTTCGCAACCTGTTTTTGCTCTTCGCCTTCCTGTTCACGTCCACGCTCGGCTTTGCGCAGCAAGGCTGGTCGCTGGTCTGGCAGGACGAGTTCGAAGGCAGCATCGGCCCCGACTGGGTCTTCGAGACCGGCAACAACGGCGGCTGGGGCAACAACGAGCTCGAGTACTACCGGCGCGAGAACGCCACGGTCGAGAACGGCGCCCTGGTCATCACCGCCAAGCGCGAGGACTTCGGTGGCTTCCGCTACACGTCGACGCGGATGACCACCCAAGGCAAGAAGAGCTTCAAGTACGGCCGCATCGAGGCGCGCATCTCGGTGCCGCTGGGCTCGGGCCTGTGGCCGGCGTTCTGGATGCTGGGCAGCAACATCGGCCAGGTCGGCTGGCCCGCGTCGGGTGAGATCGACATCATGGAGCACATCAACTCCGAGTCGACCATATACGGCACCCCGCACTGGGCCGCGGCCGACGGCAGCCATGCGTCCTACGGTGGCAGCACCAACACCACGCCGCAGAACTACCACGTCTACTCGGTCGAGTGGGACGCCAATGCCATCAAGTGGTTCGTCGACGGCGTGCAGTACCACGTGATCGACATCACCAACGGCGTCGGCAGCACCGAAGAGTTCCAGAAAGACTTCTTCATCCTGCTGAACCTGGCGGTGGGCGGCAACTGGCCCGGCTTCAACATCGACGAATCGAAGCTGCCCGCCAAGATGTATGTCGACTATGTGCGCGTCTACCAGAAGGGCGACGACACCGGCACCTTCGGCTCGTGGGCGCTCGACGGTACGAGCAAGGTCATCCGCCACCAGAACAGCCGCGGCCGCGTCGACAAGGCGACCAACGTGACGCCGTACCAGGACGGCAACTGGAAGATGGTCACCGGCCTGGCCGGTGCCGGCGTGTCGTTCCAGTCGCAGAATTTCCCCGACCGTTACCTGCACCAGCGCAACGGCGAGCTGTGGCTCGATGCCAGCGACGGCAGCCAGGCGTTCAAGGAGGCGGCCACCTTCTACAAGCGCAGCGGCCTGTCCAACACCGCGGCCACGTCGTTCGAGGCGTACAACCTGCCGGGCAACTACATCCGGCAGAAAGACGCGCTGCTGTACGTCAAGAAGGCCGGCACCCCGACCACCAAGAAGGCGGCCACCTTCAAGGCCGGCGCGCCGCTGCAAGGCGCGTTCTCGACCACCATCGAGGCCGAGTCGTATGCCGACATGTCCGGCATCGCCACCGAGGCCTGCTCGGAGGGCGGGCAGGACGTGGGCTGGATCGACACCAACGACTGGATCGTCTGGAACGTCAACCTGCCCAGCGCCGGCACCTACAAGGTCGAGTACAGGGTCGCCAGCCAGAACGGCGGCGGCACGCTGCAGCTCGAGAAGGCGGGCGGGTTGACGGTCTACGGGTCGGTCAATGTGCCGGCGACCGGCGGCTGGCAGACCTGGACCACCGTGAGCCACAACGTCCCGCTGCCCGCGGGTCAGCAGCAGATCGCCGTCAAGGCGCTGGCCGGCGGCTGGAACCTGAACTGGCTGAAGATCAGCCAATGAATCTGACCGGCCGGTGAGCCTGTCGCCGAACAGGCACCGGCCGGCCCAGCAACGGGCGCAGAGGGGCGCCCGATCGGGCCCGCAAGGGTGTGTTGTGCCATCAACGACGACATGGAGACCATCATGAGGAGAGTGCGACGCGTCTTTCTTTTCCTGTTCTGCCTGTGCACCGCGCAGCTCGGGTTCGCCCAGAGCTGGCAACTGGTCTGGCAGGACGAGTTCAACGGCTCGATCGGCCCCGACTGGGTGTTCGAGACCGGCAATGGCTCGGGTGGCTGGGGCAACAACGAGCTGCAGTACTACCGCCGCGAGAACGCGACGATCGAGAACAACGCGCTGGTCATCACCGCCAAGCGGCAGGACTACGGCGGCTTCCGCTACACCTCGGCGCGCATGAAGACGCAAGGCAAGAAGAGCTGGAAATACGGCCGCATGGAAGCGCGCATCGCGATGCCCTCGTCGCTGGGCACCTGGCCGGCGTTCTGGATGCTGGGCAGCAACATCACCCAGGTCGGCTGGCCGGCATCTGGTGAGATCGACATCATGGAGCATGTGAACACCGAGGCCGACATCTACGGCACGGTGCACTGGCAGGCCGACAACGGCAGCTATGCCTCCTACGGCGGCCACACCAACGCCGGCGGCGTGACGGGCTACCACGTCTACGCCGTCGAGTGGGACGCCAACTTCATCCGCTGGTTCATCGATGGCCGCCAGTACCACGTCATCGACATCACCAACAACGCTGGCGGTACCGATGAATTCCACCGTGACTTCTTCTTCCTGCTGAACATGGCGGTCGGCGGCAACTGGCCCGGCTTCAACGTCGACGAATCGAAGCTTCCCGCCAAGATGTACGTCGACTACGTGCGCGTCTACCAGAAGACCTCGGGCGGCTTCTCGACCACGATCCAGGCCGAGAGCTGGGCCAACATGATGGGCGTGGCGACCGAGGCCTGTTCCGAGGGCGGCCAGGATGTCGGCTGGATCGATGCCAACGACTGGATCGTCTGGGACGTCAACCTGCCGAGCTCGGGCGCCTACAAGGTCGAGTACCGCGTCGCCAGCCTGAATGGCGGCGGCACGCTGCAGCTCGAGCGCGCCGGCGGCACGCAGGTCTACGGCTCACTGGGCGTGCCCAAGACCGGCGGCTGGCAGAACTGGACGACGATCTCGCACAACGTGAACCTGCAGGCCGGCCAGCAGCAGATTGCCATCAAGGCACTCGCTGGCGGCTGGAACATCAACTGGCTCAAGATCACCAAGCTCTGACCTTGGCTCAGGGCGGCTTGGCCGCCCTGAAAGCAAAAAGCCGGACTCGATGTCCGGCTTTTTGCTTACTTCAGGCTCTCGATCAGGTCGATGTAGTCCTGCATTGCTTCGTCGGCCGACTTGCCTTTCAGCTCGTTCCAGGCGTCCCACTTGGCGCGGCCGACCATGTCGGTGAAGCCGGGGCGCTTGCCCTCCACGTCGCCGGTGGTGGCCTGCTTGTACAGTGAATAGATCTTTAGCAGGGTCATGTTGTCCGGCTTTTCGGGCAACTGTTTGCTCTCGGCGACAGCGGTCTCGAACTGGGCCTTCAGGTCTGCCATGGCGGTGCCTCCTGGGGTAAAGGTAAAGCAGAATTGACGGGCAGGGATGTTACCCAGCATCGTCGATACGACAAGCCGAATCCGTAGAGGGAGCTTTCCATGTCCGCCAGCCCGACCATCACCACCGAGCGCATGTCGCGTGTCGACACCGCCTGGCTGCGCATGGACACCGACGCCAACCTGATGATGATCGTCGGCGTCTGGCTGGTCGAGCCGACGCTGAGCCTGGCCGACCTGCGCGAGCGGGTCGAGGGCAGCCTGCTGAAGTACGACCGCTTTCGCCAGCGGGTGGTCGAAGACGCGATGGGCGCCCATTGGGTCGAAGACGGCAGCTTCGACATCAACGACCACGTGGCCGCCGAAGACCTGCCCGTCGCCCGCGGCCAGTCGCCGGTCGAGGCGCTGAAGGCCCGCGTCGGCGAGCTGGCCGCCACGCCCCTGGACCCGTCTCGCCCGCTGTGGGAGCTGCGCCTGGTCGAAGATCTCGAGACCGGCCGCAGCGCGATCATCACCCGCATCCACCACTGCATCGGCGACGGCATCTCGCTGATCTCGGTGATGCTGTCGATCACCGATGGTGGCAAGCCGCCGCCGGTGCGCAAGAAGCGCGGTGCCGTGGGTGACGAGCCCGATGCCGAGTTCGACTGGTTTGCCGACGCGCTGCTCAAGCCCGTCACCGAGCTGACGATCAAGGCCATCGGGCTGTACGGCGACGGCATGGCCAAGTCGGTCGAGCTGATGGCCAACCCGGTGCAGCCGCTGGCCGGCGGCATGGACGTTGCCCGCGCCGGCTACCAGCTGATCAGCGACGCCGCAGCGATGGCGCTGATGCCCGACGACTCGCCCACGCGCCTGAAAGGCAAGGCCACGCCCGGCAAGCGGGTGGCCTGGGGCGAGCCGCTGCCGCTCGAAGAGGTCAAGGCGGTCGGCCAGGCCTTCGGTGCGTCGATCAACGACATCCTGCTGACCTGCGTGGCCGGTGCGATCGGCGAGCACCTGCGCGCCCACGGCGACGACCCGAGCGGCAAGGAGATCCGCGCGATGGTGCCGGTCAACCTGCGCCCGCTCGACCAGGCCTGGAAGCTGGGCAACCGCTTCGGCCTGGTGCCGCTGGTGCTGCCGGTGGGCATTGCCAACCCGGCCGAGCGCCTGGGCGCGGTGCGGGCGCGCATGAACGAGCTCAAGGGCGGCTACCAGCCGGTGATGGCGTTCGCGCTGCTGGCGGTGGCGGGGCTGCTGATCAAGCCGATGCAGGCGGCGCTGCTGAACCTGTTCGCCAAGAAGGCCACCGCGGTGATGACCAACGTGCCGGGCCCGCGCGAGCCGCTGAAGTTCTGCGGCCGCACGATCAAGCAGACGATGTTCTGGGTGCCGGCCAGCGGCGACATCGGCGTCGGCGTCAGCATCCTCAGCTACGCCGGCGGTGTGCAGTTCGGCCTGATCACCGACGACGCGCTGTGCCCCGACCCGGACGACATCATCGCCCGCTTCCAGCCCGAGTTCGACAAGCTGCTGTATTTGTCGCTGATGCTGCCCTGGGGCGAGTAAGCTCGCGCCATTCATCACTCCTCACGGCATCACGATGGACCCCGTCTCCGTGCTGATCGTGGAAGACGACGAGCGCTTTCGGGCCGCCTTCGCGGCGGTCGTCGGCAGCGCGGCCGACCTGCATCTGGTCGGCACCGCGTCCGACCTGCCGCAGGGCCTGCTGCTGCTGCGTGAGCTCAAGCCCAACGTGCTGCTGGTCGACCTGGGCTTGCCCAGCGGCAGCGGCATCGAGCTGATCCGTTATGCGCACAACCACCTGCCGGCCACCGATGTGATGGTGGTCACCGTGTTCGGCGACGAGCCGCACGTGATGGCTTCGCTCGAAGCCGGGGCCACCGGCTACCTGCTGAAAGACACGCACCCGGCCGACCTGGCCGAGCAGATCCGCACGCTGCACGCCGGCGGCAGCCCGATCAGCCCGGTGATCGCGCGCCAGCTGCTGCTGCGCCTGGCGCCCGACCCGGCGCCGGCGGTCGAAGGCGACGCGCTGCTGTCGCCGCAGGAGCGCCAGGTGCTGACCTACTCGGCCAAGGGCTTCAGCTTCGAAGAGATCGCCCGCATGCTGGGTGTCTCGCGCCACACGGTGATGACCTATGTCAAGCGCAGCTACCGCAAGCTGCAGGTGCACTCGAAGACCGAGGCCATCTACGAGGCCCGCAAGCTCGGGCTGGTGCGTGACTGACCTGGGCGTCGACGGCGCTTCGGCGCCGGCCGGCGCCGCGCGGGCCGATGCCAGCCGCAGCTGGCGCCCATGGCGCATGCGGCTGGCGTGGGTGCTGGCCGTGCTGGCGCTGCTGTCGGTCGGCCTGGGGCTGTTGGCGCGATCGAGCCTGCCGGTCAACGACGCCGCCGACCGCCATTTCGACCATGCCTGGCTGCACTCGCGCCCGTTCGCGACCAACCAGATGCGGATCGACGGCCGGCCGCGGCCACAGGTCGAGGCGCCCGAGCCCAGCGACACCGCAGCCTGGCGCAGCGTGGCGCTGCCGCTGGTCGAATCGCGCCGGCCCGACCTGCCGGCCCAGGCCCAGCCACGGCCGCTGCGGGTCTGGTGGTACCGGGTCGACTATGTGGTGCCGCCGGGGGTCGAGGGGGCGCTGGCGCTGTACGTGCCGCGCATCACCGGCGGCGCGGTGCAGGTCATCCAGTACGAGCAAGACCATTGGCGCCTGGCCTGGGACGGGTCCGACCGCTGGCGCGAGCAGTGGAACCGGCCGGTCTTCGTAGACCTCGGCGCAGCCCCGCCGGCCGGCAGCACGTTGCACCTGGCGATCGGGCTGGTGCGCTACGACACCGGGCAGCACCGCATGTCGCGCATCGATGTCGGCCCGCGCGAGACGCTCGCCGCGCGCGACAGCTGGCGCCGGGCGCTGCAGCTGACGGCGCCCGAGGTCGGCTCGCTGACCTTTCTCGCGCTGGGCCTGTTTGCGCTGGTGTACTGGCTGCGCCGCCGGCGCGGGCAGGCCTACCTGCTGTTCTTCTTCAGCTCGGTGGTGTGGACGCTGCGCAGCCTGCACTACTTCATCGACATGCCGGCCGACAAGGTCGCCTACACCTGGTTCTGGTGGGCCACCAACGCCTCGTTGTCGTGGGTGATGATCCTGATCTACCTGTTCGCCTTTCGCTTCGATGCGCGCCGCTACCCGCGGGTCGAGCGTGCGCTGATCGTCTTCGTCGTCGCGATGTCGCTGTTGACGATGCCGTTCGAATGGTCGCCGCTGTCGTCGCTGGTGCAGCAGCACCTGGTCAATGCGGTCGTCGCCTTCATGGTGACCACCTGGCTGACGATCGTCGCCTGGCGCGGCGGGCGCATCGAGTTTCGCGTCATCGTCGTCACGCTGTGGTTGTCCGAGTTGCTCGGTGCACACGACCTGCTGCTGATCGCCGGCCGGGTGTCGATCGAGTCGGTCTACCTGCTGCCGTTCGCCACCATCCTGGTGCTGCTGTCGTTCCTGTTCGCGGTGCAGGTGCGCTACGCGGCGGCGATCGACCAGGCCGAGCGGGTCAACGTCGGGCTGGAGGCGCGGCTGGCGGTGCGCGAGGCCGAGCTGCGCGCCAACCACGAGCGGCTGCGCCTGATCGAGCGCGAGCAGGCGCTGCTGCTCGAGCGCCAGCGCCTGATGCGCGACATGCACGACGGGCTGGGCTCGACGCTGATGTCCACGCTGGTGCTGGCCGAGCAAGGCAACCTCGAGCAGGGCGCGGTCGCCGCGCTGCTGCGCGAGTGCGTCGACGACCTGCGGCTGGTGATCGACTCGCTCGAGCCGATCGAGCACGACCTGGTCACGCTGCTGGCGTCGTTGCGCCACCGGCTCGGCCGCCGCCTGGAGGCGGCGGGCTTGCGCATGCAGTGGGAGGTCGACGACCTGCCGCCGCTGCACTGGCTGAACCCGCCCGACGCGCTGCAGGTGCTGCGCATCGTGCAAGAGGTGCTGACCAATGTGCTGAAGCATGCCGCGGCCCGCACCGTGCGCATCGCCACGCGCCTGGCCGGTGATGGGCAGGTGCAGGTGCTGGTCGAAGACGATGGCTGCGGCTTCGACGTGGCGCTGGTCGAGCAGGGCCGGGGCCTGCGCCACCTGGTGCAGCGGGCGGCGCGCCTGGGCGGGCGGCTGAGCATCGACAGCGTCGCCGGCCGTGGCACGCGCGTCACGCTTGACCTTCCTTTACAGCGGGAAACCCGGGCCTGACGGACAATTGCAGGCTCGATGTTGAAGCAACGCACCCTCAAATCCCTCACCCGCGCCGTCGGCGTGGGGCTGCACAGCGGCCAGAAGGTCGAGATGACGCTGCGCCCGGCGGCGCCCAACACCGGCATCGTCTTTCGCCGCGTCGACCTGCCGTCGCCGGTCGACATCCCGGTGCGCTTCGACTCGGTCAGCGACACCCGCATGGCGTCCACCATCTCGCCCGGCGGCGAGCCCGGCGGACCGAAGGTGCAGACGATCGAACACTTGATGTCGGCCTGCGCCGGCCTGGGGCTGGACAACCTGTACGTCGACATCACCGCCGACGAGGTGCCGATCCTCGACGGCTCGTCGGCCAGCTTCGTGTTCCTGCTGCAAAGCGCCGGCATCGAGCTGCAGAACGCGCCCAAGCGTTTCCTCAAGGTCAAGAAGACCGTCGAGGTGCGCGAGGGCGAGGGCGCCAAGCTGCTGTGGGCCAAGCTCGAGCCGTACCACGGCTTCAAGCTGAGCTTCCAGATCGACTTCAACCACCCGGCCGTCGACGCGACCGGCCAGGAGGTCACCTTCGACATGGGCTCGGGCCGCTACAAGCAAGAGATCGCCCGCGCCCGCACCTTCGGCTTCACGAAGGACGTCGAAGCCATGCGCTCGCGCGGCCTCACGCTGGGCGGCAGCATGGACAACGCGATCGTCATCGACGACTACCGCGTGCTCAACAGCGACGGCCTGCGCTACGACGACGAGATCGCCAAGCACAAGATCCTCGACGCGATTGGCGACCTCTACATCGCCGGCGCGCCGCTGCTGGCCGCCTACACCTCGTTCCGCGGCGGTCACGCGCTGAACAACAAGCTGCTGCGCAAGCTGCTGGCCGACGCCAGCGCCTACGAATACGTCACCTTCGAAGACGAGGCCCGCGCACCCGCCGGGTTCGCCGAGCTGGCACCGGCATGGTGAATGAGGCCCCCACGGCCCCTCCGGGGGCCTGCCTTGCAGGCCGCGCCGAGCCAGAGGCTCGGCCCTTTGCTAGGCACAAACAGTCCTCAGGACTGTTTGCGTCCGAGCAAAGCCCCCCGAGGGGGCTCGCGCAGCGGACCGGCCAAGCCGGATCCGCGCACGCCACTTGATGGGGGCGGCGCTTCGCGCGCCCCGGAAATTCCGGGAAGCCTTGGCGCTAAGCTGCCCGGATGCTGATCTTTCGTTTGCTGTTCGGCCTGCTGCTGCTGGCGGGTTTGTTGTGCCTGGCCACCTATGTGGCGACGCGTGACCCGGTGTGGCGGCGGCGTGGGCTGGTGATCGTCAAGTGGACGGTGCTGGCCGGGATCGGGGCGCTCGCAGTCGTGGTGCTGGAGCGGCTGGCGGTGTTGCTGTAGCGGGCGCGGCCTGGGGCAGCGCGGCGCGCAGCCCGTGCACGTAGGCGCGCACAGTGACCTCGCCGTAAGCCACCAGGTCGAAGCCGCCGGGCCGCAGGGTCCAGTGGTGCATCAGCCCGTCGACCAGCGCGAACAGGCCCAGGGCGATGGCCTGCAGCGGCAGCCCGGGCCGCAACCAGCCCAAGGCATCGGCGCGCTGCAGCGCATCGGCCAGCTGTTGCTGGAACTCGCCGATGCCTTCGAGGTAGCGCTCCTGCACGGGCGCCAGCTCGGCGGTGTATTCGGTCTGGTGCATCGCGATGCGAAACACGCGCTGCACCTGTTCGCTTTCAGCCATCACGCGCAGCGGGGCCACGGCCATCTCGTGCAACTGCGCCAGCGGGTTGTCGCCAGCGATCCGCAGCGCGTGTTCGGCCGCACCTTCGCAGGGCAGCAGCGCGCGTTCCATCATCGCGTTGAACAGCTCGGCCTTGTCCTGGAAATGCCAGTAGATCGCCCCGCGTGTCACGCCGGCCGCGGCCGCCACGTCTTGCAGGCGGGTGTGGGCCACGCCGCGGGCCAGGAACTCGGCCTCGGCGGCGTCGAGGATCTGGTGGCGGGTGGCCAGCGCGTCGGCCTTGGTGCGGCGAACCATAAATGATGAATTATCGAATAGCCCTAGACAAGCGAGGAAATTGATTGCCTAGGCATATTTCGCCCTGGCAGGGAATGCCGGTGGTCGAAGCGGGGCAGGGTATCAACATACATTCATGATTGTATGTATACTGCGCCGCCTCTGACCCGGGTACTTGCCCGTGCCCCTGTTGGCGGCGCGGGCACCGTGATCACCACCCCTGCGCATGCGGATGGCGAAGGGGCTGTCGAACCCGGCCAGCCCTGTTCGTCGTTCCCCGGCAAACACATCGATCCCGGCCCGTCGCCCCAGGACCCAAGGAATTTCATGGACCTCGCCAAGCAGCTCGTTTCCTCAGCCACCTCTGGACGCTTGCCAGCCTTGCTGGCCCTGGCCTCGGCCGCCACCCTGGCCGCTTGCGGCAACGCAGAGGGGCAGGGCGGGCCCGGGGGCGGCCAGATGCCGCCGACGCAGGTCGGCGTGGTCACCGTGCAACCGGCCGGCGTGACGCTGACCACCGAGCTGCCGGGCCGGCTCGAGGCCTGGCGCACGGCGCAGGTGCGTGCGCGGGTGACCGGCGTGGTCAAGAAGCGCGTGTTCGAGGAGGGCGCCCTCGTCAAGCAGGGCCAAAGCCTGTTCCAGATCGACGACTCGGCCTACCGCGCCGCGCTCGACAGCGCGCTGGCCACCCAGGCCAAGGCCGAAGCCGGCTTGGCGCAGGCCAGCGCCCTGCTGGAGCGCAACCGCCCGCTGGCCGAGGCCCGCGCGATCAGCCAGCAAGACTGGGTCGCCACGCAGGCCGCGCACAAGCAGGCGCTGGCCGACACCGCCGCCGCCAAGGCCGCCGTCACGCAGGCCCGGCTGAACGTCAACTACGCGGCGGTGCAAGCGCCGATCAGCGGCCGCATCGGCCGCGCGCTGGTCACCGAAGGCGCACTGGTCAGCCAGGCCGAGGCGACGCTGTTGGCCACCATCCAGCAGACCGACAAGCTCTACGTCAACATCACCCAGTCGGCGACCGACGCGCTGCGCCTGAAGCGCGCCTTCGAGGCCGGCAAGCTGCAATCGGCGCAAGGCGCCCAGGCCCACCTGGTGATGGACGATGGCACCGAGTATGCGCAGCCGGCCAAGCTGCTGTTCTCGGACCTGAGCGTCGACCCGACCAGTGGCCAGGTGACGCTGCGGGCCGAGGTGCCTAACCCCAAGGGTGAACTGCTGCCCGGCCTGTACGTCAAGGTCAAGCTCGACCAGGCCAAGAGCAGCGGCGCGATGCTGCTGCCGCAGCAGGCGGTGACCCGCGGTGCGGCCGGCGACACGGTGCTGGTGGTCGGTGCCGACCACCAGGTCGCGCCGCGCCCGGTGCAGCTGGGCGGCACGCAAGGCAGCCAATGGGTGGTGCTGGGTGGGCTGAAGGCCGGCGAGCAGGTGGTGGTCGACGGCTTCCAGAAGATCCGGCCGAAGGCGCCGGTGGCACCGGTGCCCTGGGCGCCGTCGGGCGCCGCACCGGCCGCTGCCTCGGCCCCCGCCGCACCGGCCCCCGCGTCGGCGGCCAGCCGCTGATGCCGGAGGCTGACACCCCATGAACTCACGTTTCTTCATCGACCGGCCGATCTTTGCCTGGGTCATCGCGCTGTTCATCGTCGTCATCGGCGCGGCGGCGATCACCCGGCTGCCGATCGCGCAGTACCCGAGCGTCGCGCCGCCGGCGATCGTCATCTCCACGGCCTACCCGGGCGCTTCGGCCAAGGTGCTCGAAGACTCGGTGCTGTCGGTCATCGAGCAAGAGCTCAACGGCGCGCCGAACCTGATCTACATGGAGTCGAGCGCCGACGCCACCGGCACCGGCAACATCACCGCCACCTTCGAGCCCGGCACCGATGTGTCGATCGCGCAGACCGAGGTGCAGAACCGCCTGTCGCGGGCGGCGCCCCGGCTGCCCGCCGCGGTGACGCAGCAGGGCGTGCGCATCGACAAGGCGCGTTCGAACTTCCTGCTGTTCGTGATGGTCACCTCGACCAACCCGGCGTACGACCCGGTGGCGCTGGGTGACTACTCGGCCCGCAACATCGTGCCCGAGCTGCTGCGCGTGCCCGGTGTCGGCCAGGCCATCTTGTTCGGCACCGAAAAGGCGATGCGCGTCTGGGTCGACCCGGCCAAGCTCGTGGGCTACGGCCTGTCGACGGCCGACGTCAACGCCGCCATCCGCGCGCAGAACCTGCAGGTCTCGGCCGGCACCATCGGGGGCCTGCCGGCCGCCGCGGGCCAGACGATGTACGCCACGATCACCGTCAACGGCCAGCTCGGCAGCATCGAGCAGTTCGGCAACATCCTGCTGCGCACCAACACCGATGGCTCCAGCGTGCGGCTGAAAGACGTTGCCCGCATCGAGCTCGGCGGCCAGGCCTACTCGAGCGCAGCGCGGCTGAACGGCGTCACCGCCAACGGCATCGGCGTGCAGCTGTCGCCCACCGGCAATGCGCTGGCCACGGCCACCGCGATCAAGAAGCGCATGGCCGAGCTGCAGGCCTACATGCCCGAGGGCATGAGCTACGACATCCCGTACGACAGCTCGAAGTTCGTCCGCATCTCGATCGAAGAAGTGGTCAAGACGCTGGTCGAGGCGATCGCGCTGGTGTTCGTGGTGATGCTGGTGTTCCTGCAGAACATCCGCTACACGCTGATCCCGACCATCGTCGTGCCGGTCGCGCTGACCGGCACCTTCGCGGTGATGCTGGCGATGGGCTTCTCGATCAACGTGCTGACGTTGTTCGGCATGGTGCTGGCGATCGGCATCCTGGTCGACGATGCGATCGTGGTGGTCGAGAACGTCGAGCGCATCATGGCCGAAGAGGGCCTGAGCCCGCGCGACGCGACGATCAAGGCGATGGGCCAGATCACCGGCGCGATCATCGGCATCACCGTGGTGCTGGTGTCGGTGTTCGTGCCGATGGCCTTCTTCAGCGGCTCGGTCGGCAATATCTACCGCCAGTTCTCGCTGGCGATGGTGTCGTCGATGCTGCTGTCGGCCTTCATGGCGCTGTCGCTGACACCGGCGCTGTGCGCCACGCTGCTCAAGCCCGTGCCGGCCGACCACCACGAGAAGCGCGGCTTCTTCGGTTGGTTCAACCGCAGCTTCAAGCGCACCGCCAAGGGCTACGAGTCGGTGGTGGCGCGCATCCTGCCGCGCGCGGCCTGGTTCCTCGGTCTGTACGGCGTGATCATCGCGGCGGTGGTGCTGATGTACAACCGCCTGCCGACCTCGTTCCTGCCGAACGAAGACCAGGGCTACCTGATCGTCAACGTGCAGCTGCCACCGGGCGCGTCGCAGACCCGCACCGAAGCGGTGATGAGCCAGGTCGAGAAGTTCTTCCTCGCGCAGCCCGAGGTCGACAAGGTCGTCGGCGTGCTCGGCTTCTCGTTCTCGGGCTCGGGCCAGAACGCCGGCCTGGCCTTCGTGCCGCTCAAACCCTGGGAAGAGCGCAAGGGCAAGGAGCACAGCGCGCAGACGCTGGCTGGCAAGGCCTTCGGGGCACTGATGGGCATCCGCGATGCGTTCATCTTCCCGCTGTCGCCGCCGCCGATCCCCGAGCTGGGCACCGCGACCGGCTTCAACTTCCGCCTGCAAGACCGCGGCGGCCTGGGCCACGCCGCGCTGCTGGCCGCGCGCAACCAGATGCTGGGCATGGCCTCGCAGAGCAAGCTGCTGCAAGGGGTGCGGCCCGACGGGCTGGAAGACGCACCGCAGCTGCAGCTGGACATCGACCGTGAACGCGCCGCTGCGCTGGGGGTGGGCTTCGACACGATCGGCTCGGTGTTGTCGACGGCGCTGGGCTCGACCTATGTCAACGACTTCCCGAACGCCGGCCGCCTGCAGCGCGTGATCGTGCAGGCCGAGGCCACGACGCGCATGCAGCCCGAAGACATCCTGAAACTCTATGCGCCGAACAACAAGGGCCAGCAGGTGCCGCTGTCGGCGTTCGCGTCGACGCGCTGGGTCGAAGGCCCGCTGCAGACCGTGCGCTACAACGGCTACCCGGCGATGAAGATCGCGGGCGACGCGGCGCAAGGCGTGTCGACCGGCGAGGCGATGGCCGAGATGGAAAAGCTCGCCGGCCAGCTGCCGCCCGGCTTCGGCTTCGAGTGGACCGGCCAGTCGCGCGAAGAAAAGCTCTCGGGCGCGCAGGCCACGATCCTGCTGGCGTTCTCGATGCTGGCGGTGTTCTTGTGCCTGTCGGCGCTGTACGAGAGCTGGAGCATCCCGGTGGCCGTGCTGCTGGTGGTGCCGCTGGGCGTGGTCGGCTCGCTGGCCGGTGTGTGGCTGCGCGGCATGCCCAACGACGTGTACTTCAAGGTCGGCCTGATCACCATCATCGGCCTGTCGGCGAAGAACGCGATCCTGATCATCGAGTTCGCGAAAGACCTGCAGGCCGAAGGCAAGAGCCTGCTGGTGGCCACGCTCGAGGCCTGCCATCTGCGGTTCAGGCCGATCCTGATGACCTCGTTCGCGTTCATCCTCGGCGTGCTGCCGCTGGCGATCGCGTCGGGCGCCGGCTCGGCCAGCCAGCGTGCGATCGGCACCGGCGTGATGGGCGGGATGATGACCGCCACGCTGCTGGCGGTGCTGCTGGTGCCGGTGTTCTTCGTCGTGATCCGGCGCCTGTTCCCGGGCGGCCATGTGCTGCACCCCGCCACCGCCATCTCGTCGGCCCAGACCGACGCGGCCGCCGAAGCCGCGATGCACCAGAAGAAGGAGGGCCAGTGATGAACCGCCACCTGTTCGCCCGGCGCGCGGCCGTGGCCGGCCCGCTGCTGTTGTCGGCGGCCCTGTTGACCGGTTGCATCAACCTCGCGCCGGACTACGAGCGCCCCGGCCTGCCGGTGCCGGGCGCCCTGCCCGCGGGGGCAGCGGCGGCGAGCGACGCCCCGCTGGCCACCAACGAGCTGCTGCGCGACGAGCGCCTGCGCAAGGTCGTCCAGCAGGCGCTGGCCAACAACCGCGACCTGCGGGTGGCGATGTTGAACATCGAGCGCAGCCGCGCCCAGCTGCGCCTGGCCGACGCCGACCGCTGGCCCACCCTGGCAGCAGCCGTCAACGCCACGCGCGCACCGAGCACGGCGACCGGCGACCAGGTCAACGCGTTCCAGGCCGGCTTGCAGGTCACCAGCTACGAGCTGGACCTGTTCGGCCGCGTGCGCAACGTCAGCAACGCGGCCGCGGCCAGCCTGCTGGCCACCGAGGCCGGCAGCCGCACCGCGCGGCTGGCGCTGGTGACGCAGGTCGTGTCGACCTGGTTCACGCTGGCCGCCGACCAGGAGCAGCTCGCGCTGGCGAAGCAGACGCTGGCCGGCCGCGAGCAGACGCTGAAGCTGACCGAGCTGCGGGCCCGGGTTGGCGCCGCGTCCGATGTCGAGCTGTACGGCACGCGAGGCCTGCTGGCGCAAGCCCAGGCCAGCGTCGCGCAGCTCGAACGCCAGGCCGCGCAGGACGCCAACGCACTGGCCCTGCTGGTGGGCCAGCCGGTGGCCGCCGAGGCCTTGCCGAGCGCCGACGCACCGCTGAACAGCGACGCGCTCGCCGCGGTGCCGGCGGGGGCGCAGTCCGACCTGCTGCTGCGCCGGCCCGATGTGATCCAGGCCGAGCAGACGCTGATCGCCGCCAACGCCAACATCGGTGCGGCGCGCGCCGCGATGTTCCCCCGCATCGCCTTGAGCGGCAGCGCCGGCGTCGTCAGCGACACGTTGTCGGGCTTGGTGAACTCGGGCACCTTCGCGTGGACGCTGGCCGGCAATGCCGCGCTGGCGATCTTCGACGCCGGCCGCAACCAGGCCAACGTCAAGGTGGCCGAGGTCAACCGCGACATCGCGGTGGCGCAGTACGAAAAGGCGATCCAGTCGGCCTTCCGCGAGACGGCCGACGCGCTGGTTGCGCAGGCCACCTGGCGCGACCAGGTCAGCGCGCAGCAGGCGTTGCAGACCGGCGAGCGCGAGCGGCTGCGCCTGACGCGCATGCGCTACGAGGCCGGCGCCGCGAACCTGGTCGAGCTGCTGGACAGCGAGCGTTCGCTGGCCGCTGCCGACCAGGCGCTGGTGCTGGCGAGATTGGGTGAACTGCTGAACCGGCTGGCGCTGTACAAGGCGCTCGGCGGCGAGGAGCGTGCTGCGTCCTGATGGGCATGCGCAGGGAGAAGAAGAAAGGACAAGAAGATGGGGTCACGCTGCGGTACCGCCGGCCGTTGCCCGGGCCGATCCGATGACAAGCCACCCAGTTGGCTGGATGTCTGGGGCCACCAACACACGCTGATCGCCGCGCTGGTGCTGGCGCTGGTCGGCATCACCGTCTTGCGCGCCTGGGTGGTTGTGCATGTGAACGCCGGCCTGCATGTCGACGAGGCCCAGTACTGGGCCTGGTCGAAGGCGCTGGACTGGGGCTACTACTCGAAGCCGCCGATGATCGCCGCGCTGATCGCGCTGTCGACCCAGGTGCTGGGCGACGGCCTGTTGGGCGTCAAGGCGCTGGCGATGCTGTGTTACCCGCTGACAGCCTGGGTGCTGTTCCGCTGGGTCAGCGAGGTGCTGGCCGATGTGTCGACCCACGCCTGCGCCCGGCCCGAGCGCGGCGGGGCCCTGGCAGCCCTGTTGTTCATCGCGTCGCCGGTGGCGGGCCTGCTGGGCATGGCCGCGACCACCGATGCGCCGCTGCTGCTGGCCTGGGCGCTGGCGTCTGCCGCGCTGTGGCGCGCCTGGCGCGACGGCCGCCGGCGCGACTGGCTGATGCTGGGCCTGTGGGTGGGCCTGGGCCTGATGTCCAAATACACGATGGCGGCCTTCGCCGTCTCGGCGCTGGGCCTGTTGTGGACCGTGCCGCGCGCAATGCCGCGTGAAGTGCCGCTGGCGCGTGGCTTGCCGCTCGCGGTGGCCGTGGCCTTGCTGTGCATCGCGCCGAACCTGGCCTGGAACGCGGCGCACGACTGGCCGACGCTGCGCCACACGGCCGAGATCACGGTCGGTGCGCGCGCGACGCCGATGTGGTCGACGCTCGGGCTCTACCTGGGGGGCCTGGCACTGCTGCTGGGGCCAGTCGTGGCGCCCTGGGCGCTGGCGTGGCGCTGGCGCGAGGCCAGGCTGCGTGTTGCCTCGGCGAGCTCGCCGGGGCAGCCTGGCCGTGCCACGCGCCGCGAGGCCTGGCTGGCGGCCGCCTGGTTGAGCGGGCCGCTGCTGTTGATCGGCGCGGTGCAGTCGCTGCATGCTCGCGCGCAGCTCAATTGGACCGCGCCCGTGCTGATCGGTGCGGTGCTTGCGGTTGCGCTGTGGCTGCGGGCCGAGCAGGTGTCGCAGCGGCTGCGTGGCTGGTATGGGGCGCTGGCCGCGCAGGTGCTGCTGATCGGGCTGCTGACGCTGGCCAGCGACGTGGCGCAGGTGCTGCACCGGCCGTTGCCGCGGCAGTTCGACGTCTGGGCCCGCATGCGCGGTTGGGACGACGCCTTCAACCAGCTGCGCCCGGCGGCCGAGAGCTTCTGGCGCCAGCTGCAAGCCGAAGCCGGGGCCGACGCCACGACACCGATGGTGCTGGGCAGCGACCGCGCGGTGCTGGCCAACGGCAGCTACGCCTGGCGCAAGCGGCCCCCGCGCTGGCTGGCCTGGCGCGACGCGGGTGAGCCGGCGCACAACCACTTCGAGCTGACGGCGCCGGTGCAGGCCGCCGACCGCCCGCTGCCGCTGCTGATCGTCAGCGAAGGCCCGCCCGATGTCGCGCTGCGCGCGGCGCTGGACGGCCCGCCGCAGCGGCTGGCGGTGGCCGATGTCAAGCAGTCACCCGGGCGCTCGCTGCACCTGGAGCTGTGGCAGGGCGAGCTGGCGGCGCAGCCGGTGATGGCGCAGGCCGCGGGCCGCGCACCGGCACAGGCGCCGGCACGCTAGCGGGTTAGGCGACGCTGAATAAGTCTCCGCGAGGCTGCGCGCCCTGGTTTGGGATGGGCTGCAAGGCGCAAACCACAGCCATAGCTCGTGCTATGGCGAGGATTTGCAACGCAGCAGACCGCCCAAAGCAGGGATGCGCGGCCCGCGTGGGACTTGTTCAGCGTTGCCTTAGGCTCAGAACAGCTGCTGGGCCAGGAAAGCCAGGCTGCGGCCGTGGGCCAGCGCGGCCGCGGCCGGGTCATAGCTGGCGCGCGCCCAGCAGTTGAAGCCGTGCGGCGCGCCGGCGTAGACGTGGATCTCGGCGTCCTTGTCGAGCACCGCCTGGCGCACCGCCTCGACCGCGCTGGGCGGGATGTGGTCGTCGCGCTCGCCGTAGTGGAACTGGATCGGGCAGTTGATCTGCGCGGCCAGGTGCAACTGGTCTTGTATGCGGCCGCCGTAGTAGGCCACCGCGGCGTCGACCCCGCACAGAGCCGCCGCCGTGTAGGCCAGCCGGCCGCCCATGCAATAACCGATCGCACCGACCTTGGCGCCGCACTCGGGCCGCGCGCGCAACGTGGCCAGCGTGGCCTGCATGTCGCGCACCACCGCTTCGGTCTGGATCGTGCTCATCAGCAGCTCGGCGCGCTGGCGGTCGTCGCCTTCGTAGCCCAGCTCGATGCGCTCGCCCTTGCGCCAGAACAGGTCAGGCGCGATCACCACGAAACCGGCCAGCGCGTACTGCTCGGCCACGCCACGGATGTGCGCATTGACGCCGAAGATCTCTTGCAACAGCAGCAAGCCCGGGCCTCGCCGGGCCGGCGGCAGCGCCAGGTAGGCGCCGAAGCCGCCGTCGCTGCTGGGCACGTCGATCCATTGGGTGGTTACCGGCGACGTTGTCATCTCATCTCCTTGGCTTCAGGTGGCGCTCCGAAGGAGTCGCCGCCCTTCAAGTGGCGTGCGCGGAGCCGGCTCGGCCGGTCCGCTGCGCGAGCCCCCGCGGGGGCCGAGGCTGGACATGAACAGTCCTGAGGACTGTTCTTGCCTGCCGAGGGGCCGAGCCTCTGGCTCGGCGCGGCCTGCAAGGCAGCCCCCGGCAGGGGGCGTGGGGGCTCCATTCAATACGTCCTGCCTTTGCGGAACTGGGCGTGGGTGCGCCGGTTCAGCGCGGTGGCCTGCGCCATCGCGGCGAACGAGCCGCCGGCGTGGGCGTGGGTGATCGCCAGGCCCAGCGCGTCGGCTGCGTCCTTGCCGGGCAGGCCGGGCAGGTTCAGCAGGCGCATCACCATTTCCTGGATCTGCGACTTGGCCGCATGGCCGTGGCCGACGACCGACTTCTTCATCTGCAGCGCGGTGTATTCGGCCACCGGCAGGCCGGCGGTGACCAGCGCGGTCAGCGCCGCACCGCGCGCCTGGCCCAGCAGCAGCGTGCTCTGCGGGTTGACGTTGACGAACACGATCTCGACCGACGCGTTGCTGGGCTGGTAGCGCTCGGCCACCTCGCGCACGCCGTCGAAGATGATCTTCAGCCGCGCCGGCAGGTCGCCCTGCGCGATGCCGGCCCCGGTGGTGCGGATCGTGCCGCTGGCCACGTAGTGCAGCTTGTTGCCTTCTTGCTCGACCACGCCGAAGCCGGTGCATTGCAAGCCGGGGTCGATGCCAAGGACTCTGGTCACGGAGAGAGTTTGAAGTACCAGCGCACCGAGTGGAAGAACACCGGCGCTGCAAACGCCAGCGGCGCGACACGGTCGAGCAGGCCGACCGCGCCGGTGACGGCGGCCTGGTTGCCCCAGTAGGCCACGCCGGCATCCTTTTTCAGCGCCTTCATCACGAACTCGCCCAGCGTGCCGGCGCCGCCGGCGATCAAGGCCATCGCGATCGCCTGCGGCAGCTTGAAGGGCGTGATCCAGAACAGCAGGCCGCCGGCCAGGCCGCCGGTGGCGGTGCCCAGCGCCCAGGCCCGGGCCGAGAACGAGCGGCTGATCTGGCGCGCCAGCGGGCGGTGCCGCAGCCAGCGGCTGAAGGCCTCTTGCGTGATCTGCGCGACCGCGGCCACCATCACCAAAAAGAAGACCAGGAAGGCGCCGCGGCCCGCCTCGACATGCGGAAAGTTCAGCAGCAGCAGCGCCGGCGCATGCGACAGGCCGTAGACGCAGACCATGATGCCCCACTGGATCGTCGCGTTGCGCTCCAGGAAGCGCTCGGGGTCGCCGGCCAGCGCGCTGATCACGGGGATCGCCAGGAACACATAGACCGGGATGAAGACCGAGAACAGGTCGAAGTTCTGGTTGCCCACCAGCACATACTGCACCGGCAGCACGACGAAGAAAGCCAGCAGCAGGCTGCGGTGGTCGCTGCGCCGCGTCGGGCTCAGCGTGATGAACTCGCGCAGCGCCAGGAACGAGAAAATGCCGAACAGCAGCGTGGCGCCGACCGGCCCCGAGATCCACGCCAGCCAGAACACCACCGCGCCGACCCACACCGCGCGCAGGTCGCGCTTGAAGCGTTCGTAGCGCTTGATCCAGACCGACGGGCGGTCCTGCAGCGTGACCAGCAGCGCGCTGACGGTGACCGCCAGCAGCACGCCGAACAAGATGATGAACAGCAGACCGATCTGGTCTTCGCTGCTGAGTTCGCGCAAGGTCTTCAGCATGCTCGGCTCACAGCACCAGCGGGCGCAGCGCGATCACCGCGTCGCGCGCCCGGGCCAGGAATTCGCGCTTGTCCTCGCCGGGCTTCAAGGCCAGCGGCGCACCGAACGTGACGGTGCACAAGATCGGCACCGGCACGACCTCGCCCTTGGGCATCACCCGCTGCACGTTGTCGATCCAGGCCGGCACCAGCTGCACCTGTGGGAACTGCTCGGCCAGGTGGTACAGGCCGCTCTTGAAGGCCTGCGGCTCGCCGCGGTGGCTGCGCGTGCCTTCGGGAAAGATGACCAGCGAATCGCCGGCCTGCAGCGCCTGCACCAGGGGCTCCAGCGGGTCCTGGTCGTCGGTGCGCTGGCGGTTCACGTAGACCGCGTTGAAGACCTCGCGCGTCAGCCAATGCTTGAAGGGGGACGCGGTCCAGTAGTCTTTCGCGGCGATCGGCCGGGTGTGGGCACGCAATTCGCCCGGCAGGGCCGCCCAGATCAGCACCCAGTCGAGGTGGCTCTGGTGGTTGGCAAAGTAGATGCGCTGAAGCGCTTCGGGCGGGCAGCCTTTCCAGTGCCCCTGCGCCCCGGTGATCAGGCGCGCGACGAAGGCCAGCAGCCGGCCCATCAAATCGGCACGGGTCATGGTGGGAATGGTAGCTGCTTTGTAAATGACGCCATCTGGCCGCTATTGCGACATTTGAAGAAAATGGCTCTGTACTTGGATTACGAGGATGCTTCTTCTATATAGGTATGGCGGGGTTCGTTCGCTTGCGGCGACAATGTAGTTTTGCTACCTTGCCATTTTTCAAGATTCTGCGTTGGTGAAAGCCCCGGCTCGGGGTGCTCGCCAAGCTGCCCAACCGGCGGGACCCTCACACGTGCACACAAGCTTTTTCCCCGGCGCCAACGCCTGCGCCCAGATGTCTTCGATCGAACCGGCGCCGGTGACGCGCCAGCCGGCTGCTGGGTGGTGGGCGTGAGCGGCGCGGTCTCGCTGCCGGACGCCGCGTCGTCCTACCCGCGCCTGGTGGCCGACATCGGTGGCACCAACGCCCGCTTCGGCTGGCTGGCGGCGCCCGGCGCCAGTGCCGCCCACGTGAAGAAGCTGGCCGTGCCCGCGTACCCGGCGCCGGCCGATGCGGCGCGCGCCTACCTGGCCGGGCTGGCGGCGGAGCTGGGGGCGGGTTACCAGCCGCCGCGGCAGGCGGCGATCGCGGTGGCCACCGCGGTGAGCGGTGACCGCGTGTCGTTCACCAACAGCCACTGGACCTTTTCGCGCCAGGCGCTGCAAGACGATCTGGGCGTGCAAGGCTTGCAGGTGCTGAACGATTTCGAGGCGCTTGCGCTCTCGTTGCCGCGCCTGGGCGCGGGCCAGCTGCGCCCGCATGGCGCGCTGCCGCAACCACACGGCACGCTGGCCGTGATCGGCCCGGGCACCGGCCTGGGCGTCGGCGGCGTGGTGCAGACGCCGCAGGGTTGGCAGGCGCTGGCCGGCGAGGGTGGGCACAGCACGCTGGCGCCGGGCGACGACTTCGAGTCCGAGATCCTGCGCGTGGTGCGCAAGGACTTCGACCACGTGTCGGCCGAGCGGCTGCTGTCGGGCATCGGGCTGCCGGTGCTGCACCGTGCGGTGGCCGAGGTGCTGGGCCAGCCGGTGGCCGAGCCGTGGGCTGCCGAGCAGATCATGGACCGGGGCCTGGCGCGCAGCGACGAAGCGGCCAGCCGCAGCCTCGATGCGTTTTGCTCGTTTCTCGGTGGTTTTGCCGGCAGCGTGGCCTTGGTGCTCGGCGCGCGTGGCGGTATCTACATCGGCGGCGGTATCGTGCCGCGCATGGAAGAACGTTTCTTTGCCTCGGCATTCCGCGCGCGCTTCGAAGCCAAGGGCCGCTTCCGCGGCTACCTCGAGGCCATCCCCACCGCGCTGATCACCGACACGCTGGTGGCGCTGATCGGCGCTGCCGCGGCGATCGAGCAGCAGACGGGCTGCTGATAATGCGCGGCTGCCGTCGCTGCGTGCTTTCGTCGGCCGCTCGGGGCTGACGGGGGTTCACCGTGCCGCGGCACCTGACGGCTGCGCTGAAGGACCGCTTCGCCGACTGGCGCGAGCGTCTGCTGGGGGTCGACGACCCGTATGCGGCGTGGTCGAGTGCCGCGCCCGATGCGGGCGGGCGCTTCGAGTGCTTCGGGGCCTGGCCCTCGCGGCACGTGGCGCCACGGCGCGTCGATGTCTGGCTGCCGCCGGGCTACAACGAGCCCGACGCGAGCCCGCACGCGGTGCTCTACATGCACGACGGCCAGCACCTGTTCGACCCGGCCACCGCCACGGCCGGGCACCCGTGGGCCGTGGGCCACCATGTGACGCTGCAGATGCTGGCCGGCCGGATGCGGCCGACGATCGTGGTCGGCATCTGGAGCAACGACAAGCGCTACGCCGAGTACGCGCCTTCGGCCGCGCTGCGGCGCCTGCCGGCCCCGCTGTACCAGGCGGCGACGGGTGGGGCGCACGCGCCGCGGGCGCCGTTCGAGGTGCTGTCCGACGACTACCTGCGCTTTTTGGTCGAGGAGCTGAAGCCCGGCATCGACGCGCGCTACCGCACCCGCCGCGGCGCCGCAGACACCGCGGTGATGGGGTCGAGCATGGGTGCGCTGGCGTCGCTGAACGCCCTGGTGACCTACCCCGGGGTCTTCGGCGCCGCGGGTTGCTTGTCGACCCACTGGCCCCTGTCGGTCAACCCGGCGCTGCTGCGGCGCGGCGGCGACGCCCGGCTGCAGGCGATTGCCGAAGCGGGCCGCGACTGGCTGGCCGAAGCGCTGCCGCCAGCGGGCCTGCACCGCTTGTATTTCGACCATGGCGATCGCCATCTCGATCGCCTGTACGCGCCGCACCAGCGGGCCGTCGATGCGCTGGCCGCGGCGCGCGGCTACCGGCGCGGTGTCGACCTGCAAAGCCTGGTCTTTGCGGGCGCCGACCACCACGAGCGCGCCTGGCGGGCCCGCCTGGGCCCGGCGCTGGCCTGGCTGCTGCCGGCCTGACTTCCCCCCGAACTTTCTCCCAGCTCCTGCCGCGTTGACTTGGCAAGCGCTGAAAGCGCTCGTCAGGGAAAGCCCGCGCCTTGTTTGTGGCTAAAACCGCAATATGTAGTCACACTACAAGAGACGTCATCACCAAGTACGCCCCATGTTTGGGCATTTTGATGAGTTGTTCATGCGGCTGGAGAGGCTTTCTCCCCTGTAGGCGTGAACTCTTGCGGGGCGCCGTTGCACCACTAAGGGATTGCCTGAGGTGTTCGGTAATCTAGTTTTAGTACAGAATTCCTTACAAGCTGCAAATCAGGCGCTTCTGTCTGCGAGGGAAGAACCGTCGGGTTGGGCTGTGGTGTGTGTTCCAAGAGCTTGAGGAGTCCCCCCATGACAATGACCAACAAGAAGCGCCAGGCGAGCCATCAGGGCTACGCGCCGCGCAGCGCCTTCCAGATCAACCCCGTTGCCGCGGCATGCTCGGCGTTGATCTTTGCAAGCGGCATGGCCTACGCGCAGGCTGAGCCCGCCAAAGAGGCCGACAAGAAAGACAAGGCGACCGAAGAGGTCCAGACCGTCACGGTGACGGGCATTCGCCGCGGCATCGAGGCGGCGATCGCGATCAAGAAGAACTCCGACTCGATCGTTGAAGCGATCTCGGCCGAAGACATCGGCAAGCTGCCCGACGTCAGCGTCGCCGAGTCGATCTCGCGCCTGCCGGGCGTGACCACGCAGCGCAGCACCGTCACCGGCCGCGCGCAGCAGATCAGCGTGCGCGGCATGGCGCCCGACTTCAACGGCGGCCTGCTGAACGGCCGCGAGCAGGCCTCCACCGGCTCCAGCCGCAGCGTCGAGTTCGACCAGTACCCGGCCGAGCTGCTGGGCAGCATCGTCGTCTACAAGACGCCCGACGCGTCGCTGATGGGCCAGGGCCTGTCATCGACCACCGACATGCAGACCGTGCGCCCGCTGAACTTCGGCGACCGCGCGATCGTTGTCAACTACAAGCACGAGTCGACCAGCAAGGCCGAGAACAAGCCCGGCTTCAGCACCGGCAGCGGCGACCGCGTCTCGCTGTCCTACATCGACCAGTTCGCCGACCGCAAGCTGGGTGTCGCCCTGGGCTACACCCACCACGAGAACAAGGGCGGCGGCCGGCCGAACTTCAACACCTGGGGCGGCTGGGTGGCCGATTCCTGCCCGGCGGCGCCCAACCCCGATGGCTCCTGCCCGGTGGCGACCGTGAAAACCCCGGGCGGCTTCACCACCGACATCGAGACCACCGACTTCAGCCGTGACGCGGCGTTGGCCGTGCTGCAGTTCAAGCCCAGCAAGGAGTTCGAGTCGACGCTCGACGTGCTGTACTCGAAGGGCAAGTTCTCGGTCATGAAGCGCGGCCTCGAAGGCCCGGTCGGTGGCCTGTCTGCCGGCGCCAACGACACCGGCGGCCGGCTGATCGACGCCACCATCGTCGACGGCGTGGCGACCTCGGGCACCTTCACCAACTGGAAGGGCGTGATCCGCAACCACAACGAGGACTACACCGACGAGCTGACGTCCATCGGCTGGGGCAACACCTTCAAGGCCGGCGACTGGAAGCTCAACTTCGACCTGTCGCACTCGAAGGTCACCAAGGTCTCCGAGCGGTTCGAGACGACGGCCGGCATCCCGGGCAACGGCACCCGTGACGACGACACGATCACCTTCAGCGGGTTCGACGGCAGCAACCTGGCCGACGTGCACTACACGAGCGGCCTGAACTACGCCGACCCGAACCTGATCAAGCTGACCGACGTGCAGGGCTGGGCCGGCGCCAATGGCGTGCAGGACGGCTACTACGCCAACCCGACCACGACCGACAAGATCGACGCGCTGAAGTTCGCGGCCGGCCACGACGTGGCCTGGGGCCCGATCATCTCGGTCACCGGCGGCCTGAACGTCTCGACCCGCACCAAGGACCGCGTCACGCGTGAAGGCGCGCTGGTGCTGCCGGGCGCGCTCGACGCCGACGGCAACGTGATCGATCGCCTGGTCTATGCCGACATGCCCGGCGCCACACCCGGCGTCGGCGGCCTGACCGGCATTCCGACGCTGAACTGGAACCCGGCCGGCTCGCTGGGCTCGGTCTACCAGCTCAACCCCTGGTCCGACCACGACATCGTCGGCAAGACTTGGGGCGTGAAGGAGAACGTCAACACCCTGTTTCTGAAGGGCGATATCGACAGCGAAGTGGCAGGCATCGCGCTGCGCGGCAATGTCGGCGTGCAGATGATCGGCACGCGGCAATCGACGACCGGCTTCCGCATCGATCAGTTGAGTTGCGACGGCGGTGCCCACCGTTGCGACTACACCGCGGTCTCGTCTAGCCACAGCTTCACCGACGTGTTGCCCAGCTTGAATCTGGCCGCCGACCTCGGTGGCGAGAACATCGTTCGCCTGGGCTTGGGCCGCGTGCTCGCACGGCCGAACATGGAAGACATGAAGCCGACCATCGACTTCACCATCAAGCGGGATGGGGTGAACCCCGACAAGACACAGCGGGACCCGTACTTCAACGGCACCGCGGGCAACCCAAACCTGGAGCCGTTCCGCGCCAACGCCCTGGATCTGTCGTACGAGAAGTACTTCGGCAAGAAGGGCTACGTCTCGGTCGCCGGTTTCTACAAAGACCTGGACACTTACATCCTCAAAGTGACCGGCCGCGACGCCTACAACTATGCCGATCTGCTAACGCCTGGCAATGAGATCCCACCGTCTGGCACGGTGGGCGACATCACGCTGCCGGTCAACGGCAAGGGTGGCACGATCAGCGGCGTCGAGCTGGCGGTGAACGTTCCGTTCTCGCTCGTCAGCAACTGGCTCGACGGCTTCGGCGTGATGGCCAACTACTCGAACACCGACAGCTCGGTCAAGCTGCCGTCCTCGGGCTTCTCGGGCCAGAACGTCAACACGCCGAACATCCCGCTGCCAGGCCTGTCGAAGGAAGTGACCAACCTGCGCCTGTACTTCGAGAAGTACGGTCTCCAGGTGGCGGTGGCCCGCCGCGATCGCTCGGCCTACCTGGGCTCGATCTCCGACTACCAGGACAAGACCCAGCTGGTCTATGTGAAGGCCGAATCGCAGCTCGACTTGCAGGCCGCCTACGACTTCGACTGGGGCTTCTTGAAGGGCTTCTCGATCCTGGCGCAGGCCAACAACCTGACGAACTCGGAGTATGCGGAATACGATGCCACCAACGGCAACGTCACCAACCGCAAGAAGTTCGGCAAGTCGTACCTCGTGGGCCTGAACTACAAGTTCTGACCCATTGGGCTCGGTGGGTGGTGTGGGCCGCAATGCCAGCCCACCCGCGCGGTGATCGCCGGGGGCCACGAGGCCCCCGTTTCGTTTCTGGTTGACTTTCCATGGCAAGGCGCACGATGCAGACCGACCTGTTGAAAACCATCGTCATCGTGGGCGGCGGCACCGCCGGCTGGATGACCGCCGCGGCCTTCGCCACGGCGCTCAAGGGCCGCTACCGGATCCGCCTGGTCGAGTCGGACGAGATCGGCATCGTCGGCGTCGGCGAGGCGACGATCCCGATGATCCAGATCTTCAACAAGATCGTTGGCATCGACGAGGCCGAGTTCATCCAGGCCACGCAAGGCACGTTCAAGCTCGGCATCGAGTTCGTCAACTGGGGCAAGCTGGGCGACCGCTACATGCACGGCTTCGGCAAGATCGGCCAAGACCTGTGGACCGTGCGCTTCGACCAGTACTGGCAGAAGATGAACGCGCTGGGCCGCGCGAAGCCGCTGGAGCACTACTGCATCACCCGCATGGCCAGCAAGGCCGACAAGTTCCTGCCGCCGCAGCCGAACGTGCCGAACTCGCCGCTGAACGACATCGCCTACGCCTACCACTTCGATGCCAGTCTCTACGCGCGCTTCCTGCGCCGGCTCTCCGAGGCCAGGGGCGTGCAGCGCACCGAGGGGCGCATCGACCATGTCTCGCAGCGCGAAAGCGATGGCCACGTCGACGCGGTGGTGCTGGCCAGCGGCGAGCGCGTCGAAGGGGAGTTTTTCATCGACTGCTCGGGCTTTCGCGGCCTGCTGATCGAGCAGACGCTGAAGACCGGCTACGAAGACTGGACGCACTGGCTGCCCTGCGACCGCGCCCTGGCCGTGCCCTGCGACTCGGCGCCGAAGCTGACGCCCTACACCCGCTCGACTGCGCACCGTGCCGGCTGGCAGTGGCGCATCCCGCTGCAGCACCGCATCGGCAACGGCCACGTCTACTGCAGCCAATTCGTCAGCGACGACGAAGCGGCGGCGACGCTGTTGTCCAACCTCGACGGCAAGCCGCAGGCCGATCCGCGGCCGATCCGCTTCACCACCGGCATGCGCAAGCAGGCCTGGAACAAGAACGTCGTCTCGGTCGGCCTGGCCAGCGGCTTCATGGAGCCGCTGGAGTCGACCAGCATCCACATGATCCAGTCGTCGATCCAGCGCCTGATCGACTACTTCCCCGACCAGGGCTTCAACCCGGTCGACGTCGCCGAATACAACCGCCAGTCGCGCTTCGAGTACGAGCGCATCCGCGACTTCATCGTCCTGCACTACAAGCTGAACCAGCGCGACGACTCGCCGTTCTGGCGCGCCTGCGCCGACATGCCGATCCCCGACTCGCTGGCGCACAAGATCGAGCTGTACAAGGCGCACGGCCGCATGGTGCGCACCGACAACGAGCTGTTCACCGAGTTCAGCTGGCTGCAGGTGTTCGAGGGCCAGAACCTGGTGCCCCAGGCCTACCACCCCCTGGTCGACCTGCAATCCGAGGCGTCGATCGCCGAATACCTCGAGAGCGTGCGCCAGGTCATCGTCAAGTGCGTGGAGGTAATGCCCGACCACCAGGCCTACATTGACCAGCATTGCAGGGCGCCGGCGCCGAAGCCGGCGATGGTATGAGAGCCTGAGCCGCCCGCGCCACGGGGCGGGCAACCGTCAGGCGCTGGCCTGCGCCGCCCGCAACCGCCGCCGCACCGCCCGCGCATGCGGCAGCCAGCCCAGCGTGGCCCAGCGGCGCCACATCAGCAGGCCGCGGATCCACTCGTCGGCGGCGTAGGCGACCCACAGGCCGGGCAGGCCCCAACCGAAGTGGATGCCGAGCAGCCAGCTGCCGCCGGCCAGCACGACCAGCATCGAGAGGGAGCCCACGGCGACCGGGTAGCGGGCGTCGCCGGCGGCGCGCAGTGCGTTGATCACGACCAGGTTGAAGGTGCGGCCGGGCTCGAGCACGATGGTGATCCACAGCAGCAGCTGGCCCGAGGCGATGATCTGCGGGTCGTGCGTGAACAGGCGCAGCAGCCACGGTGAGGTGAGCGCCACGACGCTGGCCACCGCGACGCTGACGATCAGCCCGCGCGCCATCGCGCGGCGCACCAGCTTGTGGGCGTCGTGCCAGTGCCCGGCGCCGATCAGGTGGCCGACCAGGATCTCGACGCCCAGGCCGGTGGCCAGGCCGAACAGCAGCACGCCGTACATCAGCTGCGAGGCATAGGCCTGCGTGGCCAGCGCCTGCGCGCCCAGGTGCGCGGCGACCGAGACGCTGACCATGAAGGCCAGCCGGTAGGCGATGTTCTCGGCCGCGCCGGGCAGGCCGATGTGCAGCATGGCGGCCAGCTCGCGCCGCGGGGCGTGCCACCAGTCGCGCCCGTGCGGAACCAGGCTCAGGCGCAACCGCCAGAGCCAGAGATGCAGGCCGACGCCGAACACGCGGCTGAGGCCGAAGGCCATCGCATAGCCCGGCAGGCCGAGCGCAGGCAGCGGGCCGGCGCCGGTCATCAGCGGGATCGCCAGCGCCAGGTGGCTGGCGTGCATCGCGATGATCACGGCCAGCGTGTCGCGGGTGCGCAGGTGCGCGCGCATCACGCCGGCCATCGCGGCGTTCCAGGCGTCGAGCAGCAAGGCCGGTGCGAGCAGGGTGAGAAAGGGCACCGCCAGCGGCATCACCTCGGCCGGCGCACTCATCAGCCGCAGCATCGGCGCGGCGCTGAAGAACAGCAGCACAGCCGTCGTGCCGCCCATCCAGCTGCTGGCGCCCAGCGCCGCACGGGCCACGTGGTCGGCGCCTTCGCGGTGGCCGCCGCCCAGGTTCTGCGTGATCACCACGCCGATGCCGGCGCCGATGATGCGAAAGACGATGAACAGCGTCGCGAAGATCTGGTTCGACAGCGCGAAGGCGGCGCCGGCCGCGTCCGACGTGCGGGCCGCGAGGGCCGTGCCGGCGATGCTGACCCCGATGCCGAGCAGGAACTCGACGAACAGCGGCCAGGTGAGCGTGAACAGCCGCGGCCGCGGCGGGGCAGGGGTCATTCAGTTGACGATAGCAGCACGGCGCCACCGAGTGCGGGCAGCTGCAGCGTCAGGTGCCGGTTATTCGCAATCGTGGTCGGGTGCTGATCGGCGCTCAAGGCATTGGACCAGCGCGCCGGCGCACCCGCCGGCAGCGTGACCGTGACGGTCTTCGCCGCGTCGGCATTGTTGGTGGCGGTGATCGCCCACCGTGTGCCCAGGCGACGGGCCAGCACGATCACATGCGCATCGGTGAACAAGGGCGCGTCGAGGCTGCCGCGGCGCAGCACCGGCTCGGCGTGGCGCAGGGCGATCAACCGCTTGAACTCGGCCAGCATCGCCTCGTCGGGCTGGCCGCCTTCGTCGGCCCAGGGGTAGGTCGCGCGGTTGTAGGGGTCGTCGCCGCCGGTCACGCCGACCTCGTCGCCGTAGTACACCGCCGGTGCGCCGGGGAAGGTCATCTGGAACAGCAGCGCCATCCGGTAGCGGCGCTTGGCCAGCGCGATCGCCTCGGGCGTTGCGTCGTTCGTCCAACCGAGCACGTGCAGCGAGCGCGCCTGGTCGTGCGTCGACAGCAGGTTCATCAGCGCATAGAAGGCCTGCGGCGGGTAGGCCTCGCGGATCGCCTCGATGTTGCGGTAGAGCAGGCTCGCATCGCCGCCCGCTGCGTATTCGAGCAGCGTGTTGCGGAAGATGTAGTTCATCGTCGAGTCGAAAGCGTCGCCGAGGAAGTACTTCGAGCTGTCGAACCAGGTTTCGGCGATGGTGATCGCATCGGGCCGGTGGGCCTTGATCGCGGCGCGCCATTCGCGCCAGAAGTCGTCGGGCACCCAGGGCGCCACGTCCATGCGCCAGCCGGCTGCGCCGCGGTCGAGCCAGGTCTTCATCACCGAGTTCCGGTCGCCGTAGGCAAAGGCGCGCCAGGCCGGTGAGGCCTTGTCGAGCTCGGGCAGGTCGCGCACGCCGACCCAGCCCTTGAATTGCTTGTCGGGGTCGGCCTGCTTTGCGTCGAGCGTGAACCAGCTGGCGTAGGGCGAGGCCGGGTTGATGCGGCCGTCCTGGAACGCGCCCTGGTCGCCGTGGTTGCCGTAGCGGTTGAAGTAGACCGAGTCGCTGCCGACGTGGTTCAGCGACGCGTCGGGGATGACGCGGATGCCGCGCTTGGCGGCCTCGCGGCACAGGCGCTCGAAGTCGTCGTTCGTGCCGAAGGCGGGGTCGACGCGGTGGTAATCCGCGGTGTCGTACTTGTGGTTGCTGGCCGCCTGGAAGATCGGCGTCATGTAGATCGCGTTGGCGCCGAGCTCGCGGATGTAGTCGAGCTTGTCGATGATGCCGGCCAGGTCGCCACCGAAGAAGTCGTTGTTGTAGACCGCGTCAGAGCCGTCGCCGGTGCCGGGCTTCCACGGCTTGTCGTTCCAGTTCTTGTGCAGCTCGACGGTCTGGTCCTGGTAGCGGTCTTGGCCCGGCTTGGGGTCGTTGCGCTTGTCGCCGTTGCGAAAGCGCTCGGGGAAGATGTAGTAGTAGACGAGGTCGGGTGCGTAGTCGGGCACCTTGAAGCCGGCGTCGTAGACGGTCTGGCGAAAGCGGCGGATGGCGCTGGTGCGCGTGGGCAGCGGCGCGACCGAGCCGGCGCCGTGGCTGCCTTTCTCACGCGTCCAGAAGACAGCCTCGGCGTTGTTCTGCAGCACGAAGGCCTGGCCGTCGATCTCGGCTTCGAACCAGTAGCCGTAGACGGCCTTGGCGCCGAAGCGATGCTGCGCGGTCCAGCGTTCGTCGCCGTTGCTGGTGGCTTCGCGCACCATGGGGACGCGGGCAAGCGGCAGGTAGGCCAGCACCTCTTGGTTGCCTTCGAGCTGGCGCTGCTCGACGACCAGGGTCAGCTTGGTGACACCCGGGCGGGCCTCGACGCTGAACTGCACCGGCGTGTGCTCGACGATGGCGCCGAAGGGCGACTTGTGGGCGAGCGAGCGCGAATCGAAGCGCAGGCTTTGCGCCACCGGGTGCTCGACCGGGCGCGCGTTCGGGTCGGCAAAGGTCTTCGGGCCCAGGCTGATCAGCGGCCGCTCGGCGACGATCACCGCGCGCAGCGTCTGCTCGCCGTCGAATTCGAGCGTCTGCCCTTCCGAGGTCAGCGATGGTGTCCACGCGGCATCGGCCAGCTTGAACTCGTGCCTGCCTTTGAGCCGGGTGTTCAGGTAGTAGGCGTCGCAGCTGTACTGCAGCGCGTATTCATCGAGCGCGGCCCAGTTGTTCATCGAGCCGCGCAGGTACAGCACGGTGTCACCGAACGGCGGTGCCGCGCTGGGGCAGTCTTCGACGCTCAGGGTCGGGGTGGCGAGGGTGTCGGTGCTCATCGTCAGCGTGATGCGGTGGGTGCCGTGGAAACGGCGCGTGAGGTCGGGGCCCTGGCGCTGCAGCTGTGCGCCGCGGCCCTGGCCGAAGTCGGCATCGGGCGACCAGGGTTCGTCGCCGATCTTGAATCGCTGGTCACCGCTGAGGCGGGTGACCAGCACGTAGCGGTCGCAGGCCCAGCGCAGGCGGTGGGGCTCGTCGGCGGCCCAGGCGTTGAAGCTGCCGCGCAGGTACAGCGGGCGGCCGGCCAGCGGGTCGGCCGAGCAGGTGGGCGCGGGCGCGGCACTGGCCTGCGCCGCGAACAGCCCGAGCGCCATGCCGACGACGTGGACCAGGCGGTGCCGCGCGCCACCCGTCATTGCACCCGCTTGTAGTTGGTGTAGCCGCCGGGTGGCGCGACATCGGGCTTGAGCACCAGGAACGAGCCGGCCGGCACGGTGACCTGCAGCAGCGCCGAGTTCACGCGCAGCGGCTCGGCCGGCTTGGCCGTGTCTTGGGGCGCGCCCAGCAGGTCGACCAGGCGCGTGTTGTCCATGATCTTCGAGTCGGGGATCAGCACCGTGTCGGTGACGTCGGCGTTGCCCGGGTTGACCAGCACGAACACGGCGTCGCAGGCCCGGTCGGTGTAGCGTTCGAACGCGAACAGGCGCTGGCTTTCGAGCAGGCGGAAGTTGCCGACCCTCAGCGCGCGCTCGCCGCGGTGCATCCTGACGAGCTGCTGCGTCCAGGCCAGCGCGGCGTTGTCGGGCGCGGCCAGGTCCCAGCGCATCGGCGCGCGCATCTCGGGGTCTTCGCCGCCCAGCATACCGAGCTCGTCGCCGTAGTACAGGTTGGGCGAGCCGGGCAGCGTGAACTGCAGCACCTGCGCGAGGCGTCGCTGGCGCTCGTCGGGCAGCGTGGTGGCCAGGCGCGCGGTGTCGTGGTTGCCCAGGTACACCCAGCTTTTCAGCATCGGCTCGACACCGGTCTCTTCGACCATGCGGTGGACCATGCGCGCCGCGGTGGGGGCATCGAGCTGGCCACTGGCGGTGCGCAGGATCAGCTGGCGCAGCGTGAAGCCCAGCAGGCCATCGACGGCCGGGAACCACTCTTTCGGGTAGTTGGCGATCTCGCCGATGACCAGCGAGCCGGGCTTCTCGCGGTGTGCGGCCTGGGTCAGTTCATTCAGAAAGTCAGGGCCGATGTCGAAGGCCACGTCGAGCCGCCAGCCGTCGATGCCGTCGCGCAGGTAGCCGCGCACCACCGAGTCGGGCTTGGCGTAGAGGTGGTCGCGAACCTCGGGGTTCTCGAGGTTCAGCTCGGGCAGGTTCTGCGCCAGCGCCCAGGTGCGGGCGCCGCCCTCGTACTGCGGGCCGAAGACGAACCACTGGCGGTACGGGTTGTCGACGCTCGCTTCGGCCTGCTTGAACAGCAGCGAGTTGCGGCCCATGTGGTTGAACACGCCGTCCAGCACCAGCTTCATGTGGCGGCCGTGCAGGTTGGCGGCCAGGGCTTTCACGTCGTCGCGCGTGCCGTATTCGGGCGAGACGATCTTGTAGTCGAGCGCGTCGTACTTGTGGTTGGTGTAGGCCAGGTGGATCGGGTTCAGGTACAGCACGTCGGCGCCCAGCTGCTGCACATGGTCCAGCTTGCTGCCCAGGCTGGCCAGGTCGCCGCCCCAGAAGTCGATCTCGTGGCTCCAGACCTTGGCCTCGGGCAGGTACTTGCCGGCGCGCGGCAACTCGTCCCAGCCGCGCAGCACCTTGGGCGCGGGGTAGAGGTAGCGCTTGGCATCGAGGTTCGCGCTCGGCGCGAAGCGGTCGACCAGCACCTGGTAGACCACGGCACCGTTGCGCCAGTCTTTCTCGCGCGCCTCGAAGGTGCCGGCCAGGGCTGCGTCGAAACGGTTGGCCTGGGGGCTGGCCTTTGGCGCCGCGGGGGCGGCCAAGGCCGTCACGGCGACCGTCACGGCGACCAGCGCAAACCCGGCGCGGAGCAGGCGCCGGGTCATCCCTTGACCCCACCCGAGGTCAGGCCCGAGACGATCCAGCGCTGCGCGGCCAGGAAGACCAGCGTGATCGGCAGGCCGCTCAACACCGCGGCGGCGGCGAAGTCGCCCCACAGGAACTTCTGGTCGTAGAGGTAGAACTTGGAGCCGACCGCCAACGTGAGGTTGGGCTCTTCGCGCAGCAGCACCGAGGCGACCGGGTACTCGATGATCGTGCCGATGAAGGCCAGCACGAACACCACCATCAGGATCGGCACCGCCATCGGCAGCAGCACCAGGCGGAAGGCTTGCCAGTGCGTCGCGCCGTCGACCTTGGCGTTCTCTTCGATGTCGACCGGGATGGTGTCGAAGTAGCCCTTGATGGTCCACACGTGGGTGGCCACGCCGCCGAGGTAGGCCACGATCAGCCCGGTGTGCGTTTCGATGCCCAGCCACGGCAGGTGGTTGCCGATGCCTTCGAAGATCGCGTAGATCGCCACCAGCGCCACCGCGACCGGGAACATCTGCAGCAGCAGCATGCTGTTGAGCAGGCTGCGCTTGCCGGCGAACTTGAGCCGCGCGAACGCATAGGCCGCGGTGGTCGAGATAGCGACGATCAGCAGCGCCGAGAGGGTGGCGATCTTGATCGAGTTCCACAGCCACAGCAGCACCGGGAACGGCGGCTCGATGCGCACGCCGTCGGCGCCGACATGGGCGATGCCAAGCGCGAGCTTCCAGTGCTCGAGGCTGATCTGGGTGGGGATCAGCGAGCCGGTGGCGAAGTTGCCGGGCCGCAGCGAGATCGAGACGACCGCGAGCAGCGGGAACAGCGTGATGGCGATCAGCGCCCACAGGCCCGCGTGGGCCGCAAGAAGGCGCCAGCGTTGGCGCTTGCCGGTGACGATGGCCATGTCAGTTCTTTCCCGCTTTCGCGTCGCCGGTCAGTTTCAGGTTCACCAGCGACATCAGCGCGACGACGACGAAGATCAGGGTCGAGATCGCGGCGGCCAAACCGAAGTTCGCGCCGGCGTCGGTGAAGGCGATGCGGTAGGTGTAGCTGACCAGGATGTCGGTGGTGCCGGCCGGCAGCTTGGTGTTCAGGTAGTCGGGCCGGCCGTCGGTCAACAACGCGATCAGCACGAAGTTGTTGAAGTTGAACGCGAAGGCCGAGATCAGCAGCGGCGTCAACGGCCGCGCGATCAGCGGTGCGGTGATCTTGAAGAAGTTGGTCAGTGGACCGGCACCGGCGATTGCTGAAGCCTCGTACAGGTCTGCGGGGATGGCCTTCAACAGCCCGGTGCACAACACCATCACATACGGGTAGCCGAGCCAGGTGTTGACGATCAACAGCATCGCGCGGGCCAGCGTCGGGTCGGCGAACCAGGCCGGGCGCACGCCGAAGAGGGCATCGAGGATCGCGTTGATCTCGCCGAAGTTCTGGTTGAACAGGCCCTTGAAGACCAGGATCGAGATGAAGCCCGGCACCGCATAGGGCAAGAACAGCAGCGTGCGGTACAGCGTGCGGTACTTCAGCGCCTCCCAGTTCAGCAGCACCGCGAGCGTCATGCCGATCATGGTGGCGAACAGCACGGTCAGCGCCGAGAAGACGACCGTCCAGCCGAAGATCGAGACGAACGGGCCGCGGAAGTCCGCGTCGAACATCATCCGCGTGTAGTTGGCCCAGCCGATGCCTACCTTGAAGCCGGGCTGGATGTGCTCGCCGCGCTCGTTCTCGAAGTAGCCGCTGTCGCGGTTGGGCCGGTAGACGGTGCCCGAGGGCTGCTGGATCAGCGCACCGTTGTCGCCGGCTTTCCACAGCGGCTTCAGCGGGCCGTATTCGCGCACGCCGGTGTAGTGCAGCGTGGTGCCGTCGGGGCGTTGCAGCACCAACTCGCGCAGCGTGTCGCGCCGGGCCAGCACCTCGCGCAGTGACAGCGGCGCGCTCAGGTCTTGCGCGGCCGGGCTCAGCATCACCGGGGTCTTGGGCGCGGCGCCCTGCGGCAGCGGCGGCGTCGTGAGCACCTCGCCGCCGTCGGCGCTGGTCAGCTTGATGCGCAGCGCCGAGCCGTCGGCATACAGCGTGCTGGCCATCGCGTGCGCTTCATCGACATCGCTCTGGTCGAGCAGGTAGGCGCGGGCGCGGTCTTCGCTCAGCAAATGGGCCGACGAATAGTTCGTGAAGCCGATCTGCATCGTGTACAGCAGCGGGAACGCCACGAACAACAGCATGCCCGCCACACCGGGAAACAGGTAGCGCCACGCCAGCGTCTTGGCCGACGCGTAGGTGTAGACGCCCGACATGCCGAGCGCGAGCGCGGCGGTGCCGACCAGCAGTTGGCCCGTGGATGCCAGGCGCCAGGTCAGCCACAGCACGGCAACCGTCGCGAAGGCGGCGATGGCGTAGGTGATGTAGCGCTTGTCGCTGGGGCGCGGCTGCACCGGATTCGGAAGGGTGAGGGTGCTCATGGTTCTAGCGCCTGCGCGATGGTGGAGCGGGCCGGGAGCCGGTACCCGCCCGGGCTCATGTGTCCGCGCCCTCGGCTGCGCCGAGGGTCCCCTGCGATGCTCGAGCATGTGGCCGCTGTCGAACTCGCTTCGCTCACTGCGTTCGCTGCGCTCAGACAGTCGCCAGCGAGCTTGTCAACGAAGCTCGCTGCGCTCGCCGCCACATGCCCTGCGCTTCTCGGCGCAGCCAAAATCGCCCGAGCGGGCACCGGCCCCCGGCCTGTCACGGTGATGGGCGCGCCGTGGGGTTCGTTTGGCGCAGCACCCACGGTGGAATCGGCCGAAGGCTGGTGGGTGATGGGGCGAATTGGCAGCGCCGAAGCGCGCAGGCTTGGTGGCCGCGAGCGCAGCGAGCTTCGTGAACTGATTCGCTGGCGCTTGTTTGAACGCAGCGAACGCAGTGAGCGATGTGAGTTCGACAGCGGCCACGAAGGCGAGCACTGCAGGGCACCCGAGCCGCAGGCGAGGGCGCGGACACCTGAGGCCCGCCGCCCACCGGCCTTCGGCCGCCGCGCCAACCCTTTGGTCGTGAATAGCGCCATCTCTAGTTCACCACCATGCGTGCAGCCGCGCCGTCCAAGGCGTCCTTCGGTGACTGGCGGCCGTTGGTGATCGCCTCCAGCGCCGCGTCCATCGCCGGGAAGAAGCGCTGCGTCTCGGGGATGTTCGGGATCGGCTCGCCGGCGCGGGCGTTCTCCATCGTCGTGCGGATCGACGCGTCGCCCGACAGCTCGGCGAAGTAGGCCTTGTTGGCGGGCGTGCCCAGCGAGACATCGGCCGAGATGGTCTTCAGGCTCTCGACCGTCAACAGATGGTTCTCGATGAACTCGCGCGCCACGTCCTTGACTGCGCTGGGCGCCGTGACCATGCAGCCGAGCACGCCGACGAAAGGCTTGGCGGCGTGACCGGCCACACCCGGCACCGGCGCCACGCCGTAGTCGATGCCGGCCTTCTTCGCGTTGTCCCAGGCCCAGGGGCCGGTGATCATCATCGCGACTTCGCCGCGAGCGAAGCTGGCTTCCATTTCTGAATAGCGCGCGCCCTTGGGCATGTGGCCGTCCTTGATCAGGCGGTCCAGCATCTCGGCGCCCTTCAAGGCGCCGGCGGTGTTGACGCCGACGGCCTTGGGGTCGTAGTCGCCGCTGGCCGTGCGGCCGAAGACGAAGCCGCCCGGGCCGGCCAGCATCGGCCAGGTGAAGAAAGACTTGTTGTAGTCCCACAGCACCGCGTGCTTGCCGTTCTTCTGCAGCTGCTTGTCGAGCGTGATCAGCTCTTCAAAGGTCGCCGGCGGCGTCTTCACCAGCGCCTTGTTGTAGACCAGCCCGATCGCCTCGATCGCCAGCGGATAGCCCCAGGTCTTGCCCTGGTAGGTGAAGGCTGCCCAAGCCGAATCTTCGATCTCGTCGCGTACCCGTTTCGGCGGATGCACCGGCACGATCAGGCCGGACTTGGCCCACTCGCCGACACGGTCGTGCGGCCAGCAGAAGATGTCGGGCCCTTTGCCAGCAGCGGCGGCGGCCTGGAACTTGTCCGGCGCGCCCTCGGGGTGCTGCACGGTGACCTGCACGCCGGTGGCCGCGGCAAACGCATCGCCCACCTTCTGCAAGCCGTTGTAGCCCTTGTCGCCGTTGATCCAGACGAGCAGCTTCAGCGGCGCATCGTTGCCGGCGCCATGCGGCGCACAGCCCGCTAGCGTGGCGAGCGCGGCCAGCGCCAGGGCGCGCAGCCGCTTCATGCGCGGCCCGCCGGGGTCACGCGATCGAAGGCCAGGCCCTGCGCGTCGAACAGGTAGGCGCGGTCCTCGGGCACCGTCAGCGTCAGCATCTGGCCGGGCTGCGGGTGCGAATGCCCATCGAGCTCGCAGGTCAGCGTGTCTTCGGCGCCCGGGTAGTCGCCATAGGCGTAGGTGGTGCCGCCGAGCGATTCGACGAAGGTGACCTTCGCATCGATCGTGTTGCTCTGGCCGCCTTCTTTCAGATGCTCGGGGCGGATGCCCAGCTTGACCGGGGCGCCGGGCTGCGCGCGGGTCGCATCGACCGCGCAGCGCAACGCGGTGCCGCTGGCCAGCTTCACCGTCGCGCCCAGCGCATCGGCCGAGACCAGCGTGGCGTCGAGGATGTTCATCTCGGGCGAGCCGATGAACTTGGCGACGAAGAGGTTGCACGGGTGCTCGTACAGCGCCATCGGCGCGCCGACCTGCTCGATCTTGCCGGCCGACAGCACGACGATGCGGTCGGCCAGCGTCATCGCCTCGACCTGGTCGTGTGTCACGTAGACCATCGTCGTCTTCAGCTCTTCGTGCAGCTTGGCGAACTCGTAGCGCATGCGCACGCGCAAGGCGGTGTCCAGGTTCGACAGCGGCTCGTCGAACAAGAAGACCTCGGGCTTGCGCACGATCGCGCGGCCGATCGCCACGCGCTGGCGCTGGCCGCCCGAGAGATCTTTCGGCTTGCGCTCCAGCAGGTGCTCGATGTTCAGGATCTTGGCCGCCTGGCGCACCGAGCGCTCGACCTCGTCCTTCGGCATCTTGGCCAGCTTCAGGCCGAACGCCATGTTGTCGAACAGGTTCATGTGCGGGTACAGCGCGTAGCTTTGAAACACCATCGCGATGCCACGCTCGGCCGGCGGCACATCGTTGACGACCTTGCCGCCGATCGACAGCGTGCCGCCGGTGATGTCTTCGAGCCCCGCGATCACGCGCAGCAGCGTGGACTTGCCGCAGCCCGACGGGCCGACGAAGACCATGAACTCGCCGTTGCGGATCTCCAGGTCGACCCCGTGCAGGATCTTGGTGGCGCCATAGGCCTTGGCCACGCCTTGCAGCTTCACATCCGCCACTTCGTACCTCCGCACCGTGCGGCCGCTTCGGGCCTGCCGGGCTTGTCTCGCATCACGCCGTTGTTGCTTGCGGGCGACCCACCGTTGCGGGCGGGCGCCACCCATCCGCCAGCGGTGTCGACAGCCGGCAAGAATGTAGAGAATATACATTCATGACTACAGCAACACAATCTGACTTTCATTGTTGACGCTCGGTTGTAATCAATGAAATCAAGCACTTATGATTGAGTGCGGGTTTTCCATATGTAGTCAAACTACAATCGACTCGCCGAATCTTGGATACTTCCGTTGCGTTCACGTGCCGCCTTGGCCGCGCGTGGGCGTTCCGGGCCTGGCAACGGGCTCTTGAGGCCGCCGGCCCCGCATGGGCGAGCGGGCCCCCAACACGGAACAACGCTTCACTGTGAACACCACCATGACCGCCCCGAACCGCCCCACCACTGCCGCCGACGACGGCGCGCTGCGCGCTGCGTTCCGGGCTGCCTTCGAGCGTGAGATCGGCCTGGCCACGCAGGGCGCGAGCGCCGAGGCCGCCTTGCGCGCGGCCGCCGCCGCTTGCCGCGAGCTGCTGGCCCAGCGCTGGGCGCGCACCCAGGCCGAAGACGCCGGCCCCGACGGGCAGCGAGTGTCGCGCCGGGTCCATTACCTGTCGATGGAATTCCTGATGGGCCGCGCGCTCGGCAACGCGCTGGCCGCGCTCGGCCTGGAGGGTGAGCTGCGCGACCAGCTCGCCAAGCTGGGCCATTCACTGCCCGACGTGCTCGAGCGCGAGAGCGATGCCGCGCTGGGCAACGGTGGCCTGGGCCGTCTGGCGGCCTGCTTTCTCGACGCTTTCGCCGAGCAGGGCCTGCCCGCGTTCGGCTATGGCCTGCGCTACCGCTACGGCATGTTCGCGCAGGGCATCGAAGGCGGCCGCCAGGTCGAGCGGCCCGATGACTGGATGAAGCTCGGTGAGCCGTGGGAGCTGCCGCGCCCCGAGCTGCGCTACCCGGTCGGCTTTGGTGGCCGTGTGGCCATCGGCGCCGACCTGCGCCACCACTGGGAGCCGGCCGAGCGCCTGGTCGCCTCGGCCTTCGACTTCATCGTGCCGGCGCACCACAGCGAGCGTGTCGCCACGCTGCGCCAGTGGCAGGCCAGCGCGGCCGACCCGATCGACTTCAACGCCTTCTGCCATGGCGACTACGCCGCCGCCTCGCGCCACCAGCTGGCGGCCGACACGCTGAACTGGGTGCTCTACCCCGACGACTCCACCGCCGCCGGCCGCGCGCTGCGCCTGAAGCAAGAGGCCTTCCTCGTCAGCGCCTCGCTGCAAGACCTGATCACCCGCCACCTGCGCGAAGGCCAGCCGCTGGCCACGCTGGGCCGGCGCAACGCGATCCACCTGAACGACACCCACCCCGCGCTGGCGCCGGCCGAGCTGATGCGCCTGCTGCTCGACGAGCACCACCTGCCGTGGCACCAGGCCTGGGCGATCACCTCGCAGGCGGTTTCGTACACCAACCACACGCTGATGCCCGAGGCGTTGGAGACCTGGCCCGTCTCGCTGTTCGAAGAGCTGCTGCCGCGGCACATGGGCATCATCTACGAGATCAACCACCGCTTCCTCGACGAGGTGCGCAAGCGTTTCCCGCACGACCACGCGCGCGTCGCCCGCATGTCGCTGATCGACGAGGGCGGCGACCACAGCGAGCGCCGGGTGCGCATGGCGGCGCTGGCGATCGTCGCGTCGCACAAGGTCAACGGCGTCTCGGCGCTGCACAGCGAGCTGATGGTGCAGACCATCTTCGCCGACTACGCCGCGCTGTGGCCCGAGCGTTTTCATAACGTGACCAATGGGGTGACGCCCAGGCGCTGGCTGGCGCAGGCCAACCCCGGCCTGGCCGGCCTGCTGGACACGCGCATCGGCACCGCCTGGCGCAAAGACCTGGGCCAACTGGCCGCATTGAAGCCACTGGCCGCCGACCCCGCGCTGGGCCGCGAGTTCATGGCCGTCAAGCGCGCGAACAAGCAGCGCCTGGCCGAGCGCATCGGGCGCGAGCTGGGCCTGGTCGTCGACGTCGACAGCCTGTTCGACGTGCAGATCAAGCGCATCCACGAATACAAGCGCCAGCTGCTGAACCTGCTGCACGTGGTGGCGCGCTACCAGGCGATCGTCGACAACCCGCAGGCCCCAGATGGGAGTGATTGGGTGCCGCGCACCGTGGTGATCGCCGGCAAGGCGGCCTCGGCCTACCAGGCGGCCAAGCTGATCATTCGGCTGGCGCACGACATCGCGGGCACGATCAACCACGACCCGCGCGTGGCCGGCCGCCTGAAGCTCGCCTTCTTGCCGAACTACAGCGTCAGCCTGGCCGAGACCATCCTGCCGGCGGCCGATTTGTCCGAGCAGATCTCGACCGCCGGCACCGAAGCCTCGGGCACCGGCAACATGAAGTTCGCGCTCAACGGCGCGGTCACGATCGGCACCTGGGACGGTGCCAACATCGAGATGGCTTCGGGCATGGGTGTCGAGAACATGTTCGTCTTCGGCCTGCGCACCGAAGAGGTCGCGCAGCTGGTGGCCAAGGGTTACCAGCCGGCGCGCTACGAGCGCGAGAACGTGCAGCTGCAGCGGGTGCTGAACGCGATCGACAACGGCCTGTTCTCGCCCACCGAACCCGAGCGCTACCGCCCGCTGATCGACCACCTGCTGGGCATCGACCGCTACCTCCTGCTGGCCGACTTCGCCGACTACGTGGCCACGCAGGCCAAGGTCGACGCGCTGTACCGCGACCCGGCGGCCTGGGCCGAGCGCGCGATCCGCAACGTCGCCGGCATGGGTTGGTTCTCGGCCGACCGCACGATCCGCGACTATGTCGAGCGGGTCTGGGTGGCCCCGGAGGTCGGTGTAAGCTGATCGGCTGTCTCCTAGAAAGCGAAGAAGATGCTCGGTGACTCGCACGTCCAGGCCCTGCTCGCGGCGCGCCACCCCGACCCGTTCTCGGTGCTGGGCCTGCACCCGGAGGAAGACGGCCAGATGTGGCTGCGCGTCGTCTGGCCCAGCGTGGCCGCGATCGACGTGCTCGACGCCAAGACCGAGCGCAAGCTGACGACCTTGGCGCACCGCGACCCGGACGGTTTTTTCGAAGGCCCGATCCCGCGTCGCAAGCTGCGTTTTGCCTACCGCCTGAAGTTGTATGACCCGCAGGGCCTGGTGCTCGGCGAGGTGGCCGATGCCTACGCCTTCGGCCCGCAGCTGCCCGAGAGCGACCTGCTGGCGCTGAAGGCCGGCCGCCACCCGCGGCCCTACACCGTGCTGGGCGCCCACGCGGTGGTGCAGCAGGGTGTGGCCGGCGTGCGCTTCGCGGTCTGGGCGCCGATGGCGCGGCGCGTCAGCGTCGTCGGCGATTTCAACCAGTGGGATGGTCGCCGCCACCCGATGCGCTACCGCCACGAGGCGGGGGTGTGGGAGATCTTCGTCCCGCACGTGATCGAGGGTGATCTCTACAAGTTCGAGCTGCTGGCGCGTGACGGCACGCTGCTGCCGCTGAAGGCCGACCCCTACGCGCGCGCCGCGCAGCTGCGGCCCGACACCGCCAGCAAGGTGGCGCCGCTGCCGCCGGTGCGCGCGCTGCCCGAGGGCCGCGCAGCCGCCAACCGGCGCGACGCGCCGATCTCGATCTACGAAGTGCACGCGCCCTCGTGGCGGCGCCTGGGCAGCGGCCCGTTCCCGAGCTGGGACGACCTGGCCGAGGCGCTGCCCGAGTACGTGGCCGACATGGGCTTCACCCACATCGAGCTGCTGCCGATCACCGAGCACCCGTACGACGGCTCGTGGGGCTACCAGACGCTGGGCCAGTACGCTGCCAGCGCGCGCTTCGGTGCGCCCGAAGGGCTGGCCCGCTTCGTCGCGGCCTGCCACGCGCGTGGCCTGGGCGTGCTGCTCGACTGGGTGCCCGCGCACTTTCCGAGCGACGCGCACGGCCTGGCGCAGTTCGACGGCACGGCGTTGTACGAATACGCCGACCCGCGCGAGGGCGTGCACCGCGACTGGAACACGCTGATCCCGAACTTCGGCCGCTACGAGGTGCGCGAGTTCCTGGCCGGCAGCGCGCTGTACTGGCTCGAGCGCTACGCGGTCGATGGCCTGCGCGTCGACGCGGTGGCCTCGATGCTGTACCGCGACTACTCGCGCCCCGCCGGCGAGTGGGTGCCCAACGTGCACGGCGGGCGCGAGAACCTCGAGGCGATCGCGCTGTTGCAGCAGGTCAACCGCGTGCTGGGCACCGAGGCGCCGGGCGCGGTGACGATCGCCGAAGAGTCGACCGCCTTTCCCAAGGTCTCCGCGCCCACCGATGTCGGCGGCCTGGGCTTCCACTACAAGTGGAACATGGGCTGGATGAACGACACGCTGGCCTACATGCGTGAGGACCCGGTGCACCGCCGCTGGCACCACGAGAAGATGAGCTTCGGCCTGGTCTACGCCTTCAGCGAGAACTACGTGCTGCCGATCTCGCACGACGAGGTGGTGCACGGCAAGGGCTCGATGATCGCCAAGATGCCGGGCGACGACTGGCAGCGCTTTGCCAACCTGCGCGCCTACTACGGCTTCATGTGGGGTCACCCGGGCAAGAAGCTGCTCTTCATGGGCCAGGAGTTTGCGCAGCCCGACGAATGGCACCACGACGCGCACCTGCCCTGGCGCCGGCTCGACGACCCGCGCCACGCCGGCGTGCAGAGCCTGGTGCGTGACCTGAACCGCCTGTACCGCACGCAGCCCGCGATGCACCGGCTCGATTGCGAGCCCGAGGGCTTCGAGTGGATCAGCCACGACGACGCCGAAGCCTCGGTCTTCGCCTGGCTGCGGCGCGACAGCGCGGGCCACGCGGTGATCGTCGTCAGCAACTTCACACCGGTGCCGCGCGAGGGCTACCGCCTGGGCGTGCCGGCGGGGGCTGGCGGCAGTGCCGGTGCATGGCGCGAGGCGCTGAACACCGATTCGGCGCATTACGGCGGCAGCAACATGGGCAACAAGGACGCGAGCCTGCCCGTCGAGCCGCTGCCCGCCCACGGGCGTGACCACTCGATCGTGCTGACCCTGCCGCCGCTGGCCACGATCTTCCTGATCCCGGCTTGACCCTCTACCGTGCCGATGCATCACAGCCTGCCCCTGCAGCTGCTCGAAGGCCGCCATGAGCCGATGGGGGCCCACCCCCGCGACGGCGGCGTCAATTTCGCCGTCTTCTCCGAACACGCGCAGCGCATCGAGCTGTGTGTGTTCGACGGCTCCGGCTCACGCGAACTCAAGCGTTATGCGCTGAGCGGCCCGCACGACGGTGTCTTCCACGGCTTTCTGCCCGGCGTCGGGCCCGGCCTGGTTTACGGCTTGCGCGCGCATGGCCCGTACCGGCCGGAAGACGGCCACCGCTTCAACCCGCACAAGCTGCTGCTCGACCCCTGCGCGCGCGAGATCGTCGGCCGCTTCGCCTGGGCGCCCGAGCACCACGGCTACGAGCTCGGCCACCCGGAAGGCCCCCGTTCGTTCGACACGCGCGACAACGCGGCGCGGGCCCTGAAGGCGCGGGTCGCCGAGCCGCTGGGCGAGGCACCGGGACGCCGCAACGCGCCGCGCCACGCCCCGGCCGAGGTCGTGCTGTACGAGGTCCACGTCAAGGGCTTCTCGAAGATGCACCCCGGCATCCCCGAGGCCTTGCGCGGCAGCTACGCCGCGCTGGCGCACCCGGCGGCGATCGCGCACTTCAAGGCGCTGGGCGTGACCACCTTGTCGCTGCTGCCGGTGCAGTACGCGGTCGACGAGCCGCACTTGGCCGACAAGGGCCTGACCAACTACTGGGGCTACAACACGCTGGGCTTCTTCTGTCCCGACCCGCGGCTGGCGACGCAGCGCGACGACCCGGCCGCGGTGACGGCCGAGTTCCGCGAGATGGTTGCCGCGCTGCATGCGCATGGGCTCGAGGTGGTGCTCGACGTGGTCTACAACCACACGCCCGAAGGCAACGAATTCGGCCCGACGCTGAGCTTTCGAGGGCTCGACAACCGCAGCTGGTACCGCCTGGTGCCCGACGACAGGGGCCGCAACGAGAACCTGACCGGCTGCGGCAACACGTTGCAGGTGGCACACCCGCGGGTCGCGCAGTTCGTGCTCGATTCGCTGCGCTACTGGGTCCACGAGATGGGGGTCGACGGCTTCCGCTTCGACCTGGCGCCGGTGCTGGGTCGCACGAACCACGGCTTCGAGCCGAACGCCGCGTTCTTCGCCGCGCTGCGGCAAGACCCGCTGCTGGCCCAGGTGCATTTGATCGCCGAGCCGTGGGACGCCGGCCACGAGGGCTACCAGGTCGGCCGCTTCCCCGGTCGCTTTCTCGAGTGGAACGACAAGTTCCGCGACGCGGTGCGAGGCTACTGGCTCGGCCGCGAGGCCAACGCCCAGGTCAGCCGCGGCGAGTTCGCGCGCCGCTTCACCGCGTCGAGCGACTTGTTCCACCACGGCCAGCGCTCGCCCAGCGCGTCGGTCAACTTCGTGGCGGTGCACGACGGCTACACGCTGAACGATGTGGTCAGCTTCGGCCACAAGCACAACCACGCGAACGGCGAGCACAACCGCGATGGCCGCGACGGTGAGCTGAGCGCCAACTTCGGGGTCGAAGGCGAGACCCGCGACCCCGCCATCCGCGACACGCGCGAGCGCGTGCGCCGCGCGATGCTGGCCACCTTGGTGCTGGCCCAGGGCACGCCGATGCTGAACGCCGGCGACGAGCTGGGCAACAGCCAGGGCGGCAACAACAACGCCTACTGCCAGGACAACGCGACCGGCTGGCTCGACTGGGCCGGCGCCGATGCCGGCCTGACGCGCTTTGTCAGCGCGTTGACGGCGCTGCGGCGCGAAGAGCCGCTGCTGCACCACGACCGCTGGTTCTGCCAGCCGCCGGGCGGGCCGGGCGATGCGTTCCTGACCTGGCTGACACCGGTCGGCAGCGAGATGCACGTGCACGACTGGCACGAGGCCGGTTGCCTGGCGTTCGCCTGCCGCATCCGCGCGCACGACCCGCGCGTGTCGTCGCTGCTGCTGCTGTTCAACCCCGACGTGGCGCCGCAGCCCTTCACGCTGCCGCCCGGCCATTGGCAACTGAGGCTGGACAGCAGCGGCAGCCTGCCACCCAACCACGCCACCGCCGCCAGCGGCCACCTGACCGCCCCCGCAAGAAGCCTGCTCGTCCTGCGCAGCACCTGAAGATCACAAGAGGAGTCCCATGGACCTGACCCAGCGCAGCGCCGGCGTGCTGCTGCACATCACCTCGTTGCCCGGCCCGCACGGCATCGGCGATTTCGGCCCCGATGCGTTCCGCTTCGTCGACTGGCTGCAGTCGGCCGGCCAGCGCCTGTGGCAATGGCTGCCGAGCACGCCGATCGGCCCGGGCGATTCGCCGTACCAGGGCGTCAGCGCCTTTGCCGGCAGCCAGTGGATGGTGGCGCTGGAGCCGTTGGTCGAGCGCGGCTGGCTGGCCGCGCCGAGCGTGCCCGACGGCGGCTTCGACGCCGCCTGCGTCGACTACGGGCGGGTGCTGCCGTGGCGCGAAACGCAGTTGCGCGCGGCCGCCGCTGGCTTCGCCGCCAAGGCGACCAAGGCCGACCAGGCCGTGCACAACGCCTGGTGCGACGCCCAGGCCGGCTGGCTCGACGACTACGCCTTGTTCATGGCGATCCGCTCGCCCCGCGGCGGCCAGCCCTGGTGGCAATGGCCGGCGCCGCTGGCCCGGCGCGAGAAGGCGGCCCTGGCCGCCGCGCGCAACGAGCACGCCCAGGAGATCGCGTTCTGGAAGTTCGTGCAGTGGTGTTTCGACACCCAGTGCGCAGCACTGAAAAGTTATGCCAACGAGCGCGGCGTGTCGCTGATGGGCGATTTGCCGATCTTCGTCGCCCACGACTCGGCCGACTGCTGGTCGCGGCCCGACCTGTACCTGCTCGACGAGAACTTCCAGACCACGGTGGTCGCCGGCGTGCCACCCGACGACCTGGGGCCGCTCGGCCAGCGCTGGGGCAACCCGCTGTACCGCTGGGACAAGATGGCCGACGAGAACTACGCCTGGTGGACGGCGCGGGTGAAGCGCGCGCTGACCAGCGCCAACGTGTTCCGCATCGACCACTTCCGCGGCTTCGCCGGCTACTACGAGATCCCGGCCGACAGCCCGGATGCCAAGCGCGGCCGCTGGCTCGCCGGCCCGGGCAAGCCGCTGTTCGACGCGATCGAGCAGGCGCTCGGCAAGCTGCCGATCGTCGCCGAAGACCTGGGCTACATCACGCCCGACGTGCACGCGCTGCGCGACGGCTGCGGCTTCCCCGGCATGAAGATCCTGCAGTTCGCGTTCGGCGGCGACGGCACGCACGAGTTTCTGCCGCACATGTGGACGCCCAACAGCGTGGCCTACACCGGCACCCACGACAACGACACCGTGCGCGGCTGGTGGGACCACGCCAGCCCGCGCGAACGCGCCTTTGCCGGCAGCTACCTCGCCTGCGGCGAGCACGACGTGCACTGGGCGATGATCCGCGCCTGCTGCAACTCGGTCGCCAACACCGCGGTGTTCCCGCTGCAAGACGTGCTGGGCCTGCCCAGCAGCCACCGCATGAACATCCCCGGCGTGCTGGGCGGCAACTGGGGCTGGCGTTTCCGCTGGCCGATGATCGACGCCGAGACCACCCGCGTGCTGGGCCTGATCACCGCCGCCAGCGGCCGCGGGCCGTTCGAGCTGTTGAAACTGCCTTGCTGATGAAGGCACCCACCACGGAGTGGCCACCATGCCTTGCCGCCGTTTGTCCCGACCCGCGGTCTTGCTGGCGGCTTGCCTGAGCCTTGCCATGCCTGCTGCCGCCCAAGCCACCGATGCCCTGCCGCCCGACAACGTGACGCATGCGCCCTGGTCACGCCAGGCCGTGATCTACGAGGTCAACCTGCGCCAGTACACGCCCGAGGGCACGATCAAGGCCTTTGCCGCGCACCTGCCACGGCTGAAGGCGATGGGGGTCGACATCCTGTGGCTGATGCCGGTGCACCCGATCGGCCTGATGCAGCGCAAGGGCACGCTTGGCAGCTACTACGCGGTGCGCGACTACCTGGGCGTGAACCCCGAGTTCGGCACGATGGACGATCTGCGAGCGCTGGTGCAGCAGGCGCACGCGATGGGCATGAAGCTGATCCTCGACTGGGTGCCCAACCACACCGCCTGGGACAACCCCTGGGTCGGCCAGCATCCCGACTGGTACAAGAAGAACGCCAAGGGTGAGATCTACCCGGTCACCTTCGGCGAAGGCGAGCACAAGGAAGAGTGGACCGACGTGGTCGCGCTCGACTACACCCAGCCCGGGCTGCGCCAGGCGATGATCGAGGCGATGTCGTTCTGGGTCCGCGAGGTCGACGTCGACGGTTTCCGCTGCGACGTAGCCGGCCTGGTGCCGATGCCGTTCTGGCGCGAGGCCCGGGCGGCGCTGGACAAGATCAAGCCGGTCTTCATGCTGGCCGAGTGGGACGCGCCGACGATGCACGACGGCGCGTTCGACATGACCTACGACCTCGGGCTGTACGACGTGTTCAAGGCGGTGGCCAAGGGCCATGCGGGCAAGTCGGTGCTGGTGCAGTTTCTGATGCAGCCCAAGCAGGCCTTCCCGGCGGACGCCTACCGCATGCGCTACACCGCCAACCACGACAGCAACTCGTGGCAGGCCAGCGATGCCGAGGCCTTCGGCCCGTCGCTGCAGGCCTTTGCGGTGTTGGCCGCCACGCTGCCCGGCATGCCGCTGCTGTATGGCGGCCAGGAGGGTGGGCTGGACAAGCGGCTGCAGTTCTTCGAGAAAGACCCGATCGCCTGGAAGAACTACCCGCTGGGCGACTTCTACACCCGCCTGTTCAAGCTCAAGCACGAGCACCCGGCGCTGGTCAACGGCGCGCTCGGCGGCCCGTTGCAGATCGTCGAACTGGGCCACCCCACGCTGTTCGCCTTCCAGCGCACCCGCGACGAAGACCAGGTCACCGTGGTCGTCAACCTGTCGCCCACCCCGCAGTCCCTGTCCGCCCACCCGGTGCTGGGGGATGTGAAGCTGGACGGCTGGGGCTGGCGCATCACGACGAAGGACGGGGTGAGGCTGCCCTGACCCAGGCGCGGCACGCGGCCTCGTCGGCCGCGCCGGGCCGGGTGGTGACGAAGGGCAGGTGATCGCTCGAGCCATCCACCGGCTTGAAGCGCAGGGTCTGCGGCGGGCCGTCGGTCGTTTCGATGGCGAGCTCGACGTCGCGCGAAACGTCGCCGCCGTAGATCGACCAGCTCGACAGCCGCGCGCCGTTGCGCAACCCTGCGCGGTGCGCCGGGCCGTCGGGCTGCACACCGCGCACCTGTCGATCGGCGAACGAGTCGGTCGAGAAGCCGAGCACCCAGCGCGGCTCGTCGCGCCAGCCGAGCGTGAAACAGGGGCCCGCCAGGCCTGCGTCGTCGAGCGGCAGGTCGAGGCCCTCGTCGATGAAGTCGTGCACGTCGCGGCGGGGCTGCTCGCCCAGCCAGGGTGTCAGCCCGTCCAGCACGTGGTCGCTGGCCAGCGGGCGGTTCGCCGCGTCGCCGGGCGCGATCAGCAGGGATTTCAACGCGGTGTCCAGGCCGTCATGCTGCTTGCGGCGCAATATCCTGTCCCAGCGCATCGCCAGCAGTTCGCCGCGCGCATAGAGCTGCTGGCCGGCGTCGCGGTCGCTGAAGAAGCGCGGCGCGATGCTGGCGACCGTGGCGTTGCGCGCGGGCGAGCGCCAATAGCGCTGCAACACCTCGGTCAATTCATCGGCGTAGCGTGGCAGTGACCACAGCGCGCTGGCCAGCAGCAACCGGTGGGTGTAGTAGTTGGTGAAGCCTTCCGAGAACCAGTAGTCGCTGACTTGCTGCGCGGGGCCCTCGGCCAGCGAGCCGAAGCGATGGGGGATCCACTGGTGCAGGTTCTCGTGCCCGACCAGCGATTCGAAGGCGCTGTTGCCAGGGCCGAAATCGGCGCCAGCGTGCAGCACGGCAGCGTGGTCCACCAGCGTGCCACCAAAGTCGCCGGCGCTGAAGTTGGGCGTCAGCACCACCCATTGAGGTGCGGCCTGCTCGTCACCCCAGAACCGGCGATGTGCGTCCAGCAGGCTCGCCACTTCGTCGGCGAATCGCCCGTCTTCGACCTGGAACTTGTGGCGCACCGCGGTGTGGACCGGGCCGCTGGCCAGGCGGCGTTCGGCGAGGCGCCAGCCCGGGCCGCCGGCGTAGAACGCGTGGCGCAGCCGCTCGGGCGAGGCCTGCAGCGCCCACTCGGTCGCCGGCCCCTGGCCTGTACCCAGGCTGCTGAACGCAGGGGCACCAGGCTGGCCCGGCTGCAGCACGGTCACGCATTGGCGTGGGGTGGTGCGGTCGCCCCATGGCTCGACGCTGGGCAGCACGCCGTAGCCGAAGAACTGGAACCAATCGGCACCGATCTGTGTGCGGTACATCTGCGCCTGGTCCTGCGGCCGGCCGTCGTCCGGGTCGGGCAGGGCCGCGCGAGCGCTGTAGGCCACCCGAACCGTGCCGCCTGCGGGGTGGTCGACGCGCCAACGGTTCGGCAACTCGGCCTGGGCCACCGTGACGCCGGGCCCCACCCCGTGCCAGCCGGTCAGGGCCGCGGCGAAGTCGTCCACGCCGGCCCACGACGGCATCACGCGGATGAAGGTTTCACGCCGGTCGTCGGCGGGGAACTCGAGCTCCACCTCGAGCGCGCGAGGCGAGCGCTCGTAGTGCGGCGTGATGCGGTAGTGCAGCACGCAGGTGGGCGAGGCAGGCTCGGCCGCCTGTGCGGCCGGGGTGGACAACACCGTGGCCGCAACGGTCAGGCCGATCAGGACGTGAATTTTTCGCATGCGTGGCAGTTGATGACGGCCCATGGGAGTCACGTCCCACAAGCAGGGGATGGGCGTCCCGCGGGATGGGGATGCCAATGGAGGCTGTTCAGGCGTCAGATACGCCCAAGGGCCGCAGGCTTCGGCCAGGCCCCGCGTGGATGATGTCCAAGGAGGGCTGACCATGAAAACCGATCTCCGCTTGCAGTTTCCCGACCGCCGGCACTACGAGCTGCGATTCCAGTCGCTGTTCGACGCCGGTCGCGCCTACGCTTTCGAGTGCGACGCCGAAGGCTGCGTCAACCTCGACAGCCTCAGCGCCCGCGCCAAACTGAATTACCTGTACGCCCGATCGGTGATCGGGCGCGAGTTCTCGGTGCCCGAGGTCAAGCGGCGGCACCATTAGTTGGCCCCCACGCCCCCTCCGGGGGCTGCCTTGCAGGCCGCGCCGAGCCAGAGGCTCGGCCCTTCGCTAGGCACGAACAGTCCTCAGGACTGTTCATGTCCGAGTGAAGCCCCCGAGGGGGCTCGCGCAGCGGACTGGCGAAGCCAGATCCGCGCACGCCACTTGATGCGCGGCGACGCTTCGCGCACCTTTGACAAGCACGAACGGGGATGAACGCGCCACCCTTTCAATCCAAGCAGGTCTGGCGGAAGGTGGCACTCGGTGCTGTGCAGGTGATGCCCAGCAGGTGCATCGGCCCGACGGGCGAGTTCTGGTGGTCGAAGCGCAGCAGCAGGCCCAGGCCGCCGGTGCGCGCCGCTTCGATGACCATGCAGTTCTCGGCCGTGCAGGTGAGCGTGCGGCGGTTGAACAGCTGGTAGGTGGTGTCATTGACCTTGGTGATCGACGACGGCTCGGTGACCGAGATGTCGAAGGTCTCGGCGCGCGGCACGGCGGTCTTGGCCAAGACGTCGATCAGTTCGGTTTTTTCGCTGGAGCCGTCGATCGGCGGTGGGCTGACCTCTGTGATTCGGACCTTCACCTGGTAGCGGTAGCCCATCTCGTAGCTGAAGCCACGGATGCCGGCGTACTGAAACTCCCACGCGCTGCTGGCGCTGGAGCGGGTCTGCAGGCACAGCGTGGGCATGTAGCTGTAGCACTCCTGCTCGCTGCTGTGCACCTCCCAGGTTTCTTCACGTGATTCTTCGCCCCCGCCGCAAGAGGCGACGGTGACAGCCGCCAGCAGCATGGCCGCGGCTCGGTAGATGGTTTGTTGCATGGACGCTCCCTCGAAAACGTCCATGCTAGTGCAGTGTTCGACGCTATGCGGAACATAAGACCGCGCCTTTGGCCGCCTTGCGTCGTTGCAAATCCTCGCGATGCCACCGGGCATCGCTGTGGTTTGCGCCTAGCCAGACGACCAAATCCATCGGTCTTCTTGCGTTCCGCCTAGCATCAAACACTGCACTGGCTTAGGCCTAACAGCTCACTGGCGCGACACGTCGATCACCAGCGCCGAGCGCGGCGGCACGACCAACTCATGGCCCAGGTCGACCATGGCGTCGCTGAACAACTCGCGCCCCTTGGCGTTGGCGGGCAGCAGTTCGGCGAAGCGGCGGGTGTCGAGCTTGACCTCGGTGGTGGCCTTGCTCAACACCACCATCACCTTGGCGCCTGTCCGCTCGTCGTGGCGAAAGTAGGTGTAGGTGCCGCGATCGGGCGCGTAGTGAACCAGCCGGCCACGCTGCACCGCGGCCGAGGTCTTGCGCCAGTTGAACAAGCGCCTGACGAAGGCCTGGGTCTCGCGCTGGGCGGTGCTCAGGCCCTGGCCGGTGAACGCGTTCACCGGGTCGCCAGCCCAGCCGCCGGGAAAGTCGCTGCGCACGATGCCGTCGTTGCGCTCGATCGGGCTTGTCATCAGGATCTCGCTGCCATAGAACATCTGCGGCGTGCGCGCGATCGTCGCGATGTAGGCCAGCGCCAGCCGGTTCAGCGCCAGGTCTTCACCCAGCGCCGAGAAGACGCGGTTGGTGTCGTGGTTGCCTTCGAACAGCACCAGCTTTGACGGCTCGGGGTACTGCATGTCGTCGACCAGCGCCTCGTACAAGCGGCCGAGGCCCACGCCGTAGCCCTGGCCCTCGGGCTCGACCAGCGCCTGGCGCAGCGCACCATGCAGCGGAAAGTCCATCATGCTGGGCATCGGCGAGACGTAGCCGTCGTGGTTGCGGTGGCCGCGCAGCCAGTAGGCGACCATCGCCGGGTGGTCGGTCATCTCTTCGCCGACGATCGACAGGTGCGGGTACTCGGCCATGATCGCGCCCGACCAGCGGGCGAGGAAGGCCTTGTCCGAGTACGGGTAGGTGTCGGCGCGAATGCCCGACAGCCCGGCGTACTCGATCCACCAGATCGCGTTCTGCACCAGGTAGGTGGCCAGCAGCGGCTGGCGCTGGTTCAGGTCGGGCATGGTCGGCACGAACCAGCCGTCGGTCATGCCGGCCTTGTCGCTGGCCGCTGCGTAGCGGTCCTGCACGGTCACATGGCGGTGGTTGGTCTCGACGTAGTGGTCGGGGTGGTTCAACCAGTCTGTCGCCGGCAGGTCTTGCATCCACCGGTGGCCCGAGCCGATGTGGTTGGGCGCCAGGTCCATGATCACGCCCAGCCCCTTGGCGCGGGCCTGGTCGACGAGCTGCCGATAGTCCTCGTTGCTGCCGAAGCGCGGGTCGATGCGGTACAGGTCGGTGGCCGAGTAGCCGTGGTACGAGTGTTTCGCCTGCTTGTTCTCGACGATCGGCGTGGGCCACAGCTGCGTGAAGCCGAGGCCGGCGATGTAGTCCAGGTGCTGGGCGATGCCCTGCAGGTCGCCGCCGTGGCGCCCGCCGGGGTCGGCGCGGTCGACCGGGTCGCCCAGCGCGTCGGCGTTGTCGTTGGCCGGGTCACCGTTGGCAAAGCGGTCGGGCACGACGAGGTAGATCGCGTCGGCCGGGCCAAAGCCCTGGCGCTGGGCCGAGCCCGGCGCGCGGGCGCGCAGCGTGTAGGGCTGGCGCAGCGCCACGGTGTGGCCGCGCAGGAAATCGATCGTGATCGTGCCGGCCTTCGCGCCGGGGGCGATGTCGAGGTCGATGAACAGGTAGTTCGGATTGCCGGCCGAACGGCTGGTGAGCAGCTTGACGCCCGGAGCTTTCACCCGCGGCTGCAACTCGGCGATGCGCTCGCCATGCACCATCAGCTGCAGCGGGCGGTGGTGCATGCCCACCCACCAGAACGGCGGCTCGACGCGGTCCGGCGCCTGGGGGGCGCTGGCGGCCGACGCCACATGGGGCAGGGCAAACAGGGCGGCGCACAGCCAGGCGGCCAGGCATCGTTTCATGTCGTGATCTCGGATGGTGGGTGTTGGCCATGGGGGCCGAGCTGGCGATGCTCGGCCAGCCGGCGCTTGGCGGCGTAGTCGGCGCGCAGCGCGTCGTGGCTCTTGTGTTCGTCGCCCCAGAACAGCGCCTGTTGCGCCCGCAACGCGTCGGCATGGTGGGTGAGCGCGTGCAGCAGCCAGTCGGCGCGCCGCAGCGTCGTCGGGGTGCAGCTGTGGCCGCGCAGGTCATCGTCCAGATCGAGCACGTGCGAGCGCCATTGCTCGGCCCAGTACAGCGCTTCGGCGCTGCCGCCGAGGGCGTCGGCCCAGCGCCGCACGATGCCGTCCAGCCAGGCGAGCACGGTGGCGCTCGCGCCGCGCTCGGCGATGGTGGCGCGCATCCAGCGGTAGGTCTCGAGCGCGATGGTCTTTTCGAGCCGGAAGGCCGCCAGCGCGGCGGCCTCGCCGCGCGTGTCGGCCAGCGCCAGCAGGTGGCCCGAGTGGTTGCGCGTCTCGAATCGCTCGGCCGGGTGGAACAAGGGCACGTCGGTGCCGCAGCCGGCCGTGTTGAAGTGGCGCCGCGGGTCGAAGCGGTACATGTAGCCGAAGTCGAACAGGCGCAGCTGCCGCCCATCGTCGAGGATGTTGCCGCTGCACCAGTCCCACTCGAAGAAGCCTTCGGTCCACAGCGCGCACGCGGTGTACAGGATCTGGGCGAGCCGGCGCTCGTCCCAGTCGGCCACCGGCTGGCCCTCGATCCACGGCGACAGGATCACACCGTGGCGGTACGAGGCGTAGCGGGTGTCGACGATCGCCGCCCAGCGCGCCGGGCCGGCGGGGTCGCGTTGCTTCAGCGCGGCCAGGTCGATGCGGCGCTGCACCTCGTTGAGGAACGAGGTCTGGCCGTCGATGTTCTTCACCAGCGCCTGCGGGCGGGCGCGCTTGAGCGCCCAGTCGCGAGGCTGCGCACGCAGGCGAAAGACCTTCGCCGTCAGGCCCGAGTCGAACCGCTCGACGACCGGCAACTGGCCGGGCGCACCGGCCGCCAGCGTGTCGACCGGCCACGGCAGGCCTTGCGGCTCGCCGAACGCCAGCTCGGCGCCGCTGGCTTCGAACGCGAGCTGCTCGGCCTGGCGCTCGGCTTCGAGCGTGGGCGTGGGCACAGGCGGTGTCATCGGATGTCGAACACCCGGATCGATTGCGGCGGCAGCGTCAGCGTGTCGCCAGGCGCGCTGTCGGCGCCCGCCGGGTACAGCGCCGCGAGCCGGTCGCCAGGCCCCAGCGCCGGCACACGCAGCTGGGCGGCCTGCGTGCCGTAGTTGATCAGCACCAGCGTGCGCTCGTTGCCCAGGCGGCGCTGGAAGCCCAGCACCAGGCCCTCGGCGAAGCTCTGGTCGAAGCTGCCGCGGGCGATCGATGGCCGGCTGTTGCGCAGGCCCAGCAGGGCTTGGTAGAAGGCGTGCAGCGAGCTTGGGTCCTTGGCTTCGGCGGCGGCGTTGAAGGCGGCGGCGTTGGGGGCGATCGGGCGGAACGGCGTGCCGCTGGTGAAACCCTGGGGGCCCGAGGGGGCCGACCAGCTCATCGGCGAGCGCAAGGGCATGTCGCCGTCGAGCTGCGTCACACCGGCCTGGCCGATCTCTTCGCCGTAGTAGACGAAGGGCGTGCCGGGCTGCAACAGGTAGCCGGCCGCGGCAACGCGGTAACGCGCCAGGTCGCCGCCGACCTGGTCCCACAGGCGCTGGCCGGCGAAGATGTCGTGGTTGGAGACGAAGGTCGCCATCGTCGGCGACGCCGTGCGGTAGAACTCGGCCAGCTTCTGCACCGACTCGGGCCGGCCGCGCGCCGCTTCGACAAAGTGCTGCGTGTAGCCGAACGCGAACGCACCGCCGCAGACGGCGGGGTCGCCGTAGGCCGCGGGCTCGGCGGTGGCTTCGCAGACCACGTAGCGCTGCGGGTACTGCTTGATCAGGTCCTGCAGCTGCTTGGTCAGGCGGCGGCTTTCGGGCTGGTCGTTCCAGTGCACCGCGTCGTTCTCGATCATGTGCGGCACCGCGTCGAGGCGGTAGCCGTCGAGCCCACGGTTGAGCCAGAAGCGCAGGCTGTCCAGGTGGTAGGCCAGCACGGTCGGGTTGCGCAGGTTGAAGTCGGGCATGTGCGGGCCGAAGGTGCCGAAGTAGAAGCCCTTGGCGCCCGGCGGGGGCTTCGGCAGGTCCTTCGGGTGGCCCTTGAACAGCCAGGGCTGCGAAGCGGCGTGGTACCAGGGGTAGTTGCCCCAGATGTCCCAGCCCGCGGGCGCCGTGTCGCTCCAGATGAACCAGTCGCGGTACGGGTTCGACGGCCCCTTCAGCGCCTCGACGAACAGCGGGTGCTGGGCGGCGCTGTGGTTGATCACGTAGTCCATCACCACGCCGATGCCGCGCGCATGGGCCTGCTGGATCAGCTCGTCGAAGTCGGCCAGCGTGCCGTACTCGGGCGCGACGCTGCGGAACTCGCTGGTCGCGTAGCCGTGGTCACCGTCGGCGTTGCGCTGGATCGGCATCAGCCACAGGCCCTTGATGCCGAGGTCTTTCAGGTAGTCCAGGCGCGAGGTCAGGCCGCGCAGATCGCCGATGCCGTCGCCGTCGCTGTCTTGGTAGGCGCGAACGAAGATCTCCATGAACGCGCCGTGCTGCCAGCCTTCGGGCAAGGCGCTGGGCGTCGGCTGGAACGGGACCGGGCTCAGGTCGACCGGCTGGGCCTGGGCGGCCGCCGCAGCGGCCAGCAAGGCGGCGAGCCCGGCGCGGCCAAGACGAAGAATCGGGTTCATGGGGTGCTGAAGAAGGCACGCGCCGGGCCCGGCGAGGATCGGCGCGATGTAGTAAAGATACGAGGTATGCGACGGCAATCGAGAGGCCAGGATAGAGGATTCTTCATGGCAGTGGAATCCATGAGTGCACCAATGATGTAGTTTTGTTACTGTGCAAACTGCCGTCGCGCGACGGCGCCGCGTGGCATGGAGCAAGCACTTTGACGACCCGACGACGCGCGCCGATCCGGCGTGCCACCTTGATCTGTTGGATGGCCGGCCTGGCGCTCGCGCCGGCGTGGGCCACCGGCGCCTCGCCCATGAACGCCGTGCAAGCCGACTGCGACGTGGCCGATGGGCAGACGGTGCTGCAACCTTCGGCCGGCCCGGCGGATGCCCGCGCGGTGTGGCTCGATCGGCAGCAGCTGCAATGGCCGGGGGCCGACGCCGGCGCCGTTGCCGGCAGCCGCTTCCGGCTTGTCCACAGTGCCGGCGGTCGGCTGGTGCTGGCCAAGGGGCAGGCGGTGCAGGGTGCCGATGCGGCGTTCGTGCTCGGCGCCACCCAGGCGGCCGAGCCGGCCCCACGCTTCAAGCACCTGGCCGCCGGCGCGCGGCTGCGGCTGGCGGCCGACGATGCAGCCCAGCTGCCGGCGTTGATCGGCGGCCAGTGGGCCCTGGTGCACGAAGCCGCCGATGCAACGGTGCTCGATGCGACATCGGTTCAGCTGCCGGCCCTGCTGGACGATCTGTACGCGCCGGCGCAGCAATTGGCGCAGCTCGGCGTGACGGTGCAAGCCCAGGCGACGCGCTTCGAGCTGTGGGCGCCGACCGCGCGGGCCGTCACGCTGTGCGTCTACCCGCGCGGCAGCGGCCACGCCGAGGCCGCACGCATGCTGCAACGTGACGACGCGACCGGTGCCTGGCGCCACACCGAGGCCACCGACTGGCGCGGCCGCTACTACCGCTACCTGGTCGACGTGTTCGTGCCCGGCACCGGCTGGGTGCGCAACCGCGTGACCGACCCCTACGCCGTCAGCCTGACGACCGACTCGCAGCGCGCCTACATCGCCAACCTCAACGATGCGCGCCTGAAACCGGCGGGCTGGGACGCACACCGTGCACCGGACAAGGTGCAGGCCAACACCGACATGGTGGTCTACGAGCTGCATGTGCGCGACTTCTCGGCCAGCGATGCCAGCGTGCCGCCTGCGCACCGCGGCAAGTACCTGGCCTTCACCGACACCGCGTCGCGCGGCATGCGGCACCTGCGCGCGCTGGCCCAGGCGGGCCTGACCGACATCCACCTGCTGCCGGTGTTCGACCTGGCCACGGTGCCCGAGCGGGGCTGCGTGGTCCCGCGGGTGCCGAGCGCCGCGCCCGACAGCCCGGCCCAGCAGGCCTCCGTGATGGCCGATGCGGCGCGCGACTGCTTCAACTGGGGCTACGACCCGTTCCACTACAGCGCGCCCGAGGGCAGCTACGCCACCGACCCGGCCGATGGTGCGGTGCGCATCCGCGAGTTCCGCGCGATGGTGATGGCGCTGCACCGCGCCGGCCTGCGCGTCGGCATGGACGTGGTCTACAACCACACCGCCGCGGCCGGGCAGCACGCCAAGGCGGTGCTCGACCGCATCGTGCCGGGCTACTACCACCGGCTCGACGCGAACGGCGTGGTCGAGCGCTCGACCTGCTGCGACAACACCGCGACCGAGCACGCGATGATGGCCAAGCTGATGACCGATTCGGTCAAGCTCTGGGCCACGCAGTACCGAATCGACTCGTTCCGCTTCGACCTGATGGCGCACCAGCCGCGCGCGGCGATGCAGGCGCTGCAGCGCGAGGTGAACGCCGCCACCGGCCGCCACGTGAACCTGATCGGCGAGGGCTGGAACTTCGGCGAGGTGGCCGATGGCCGACGCTTCGTGCAGGCCTCGCAGCTGTCGCTCAATGGCAGCGGCATCGGCACCTTCAGCGACCGCGGCCGCGACGCCGTGCGTGGAGGCTCGGCCGGCGACGAGGGCGAAGCGCTGGTGACGCGCAAGGGCTATGTCAACGGGGCGGCCGAGGGCCCGCGCGACGAGGCGATGCGCCTGGCCGACCAGGTGCGCATCGGCCTGGCCGGCACCTTGCGCGACTACGAGATGCTCACCTGGCAGGGCCAGGCCCGGCGGCTCGAGCAGATCGACTATGCCGGCCAACCGGCGGGTTATGCCAGCGAGCCGGGCGAGGTGGTCAACTATGTCGAGAACCACGACAACCAGACGCTGTTCGACAACAACGCGCTGAAGCTGCCGCACGACACCACCGGCGCCGAGCGGGCGCGGGTGCAGATGCTGGCCGCGGCGATCAACCTGTTCAGCCAGGGCGTGGCCTACTTCCATGCCGGCATCGACACGCTGCGCAGCAAGTCGCTCGACCGCAACAGCTACGACTCGGGCGACTGGTTCAACCGCCTCGACTGGTCGTACCAGACCAACCACTTCGGCACCGGCCTGCCGCCGCAGCGTGACAACCAGAGCAGCTGGCCGGTCTTTCAGCCGCTGCTGGCCGACAAGACGCTGCCGCCCAAGCCGCGCGACATCGCCTGGGCGCGAGACGCGTTTCGTGACCTGCTCGCGGTGCGTGCCAGCACGCCGCTGTTTCGTTTGCGCGACGCGGCCGAGGTGCGGCAACGCCTGAGCTTTCCGAACAGCGGTCCGCAGCAGAACCCGGCCGTGCTGGTGGGCCGGCTCGACGGGGCGGGCCGCGCCGACGCGCGCTTCGGCGAGCTGCTGTACTTCGTCAACGTGGCCGAGACGGCGCAGACGCTGATGCTGCCGGAGCTGGCGAAGGGCGCGGCCTGGCGACTGCACCCGGCCCAGGCACGGCGTGGCGCGGCGGACTTGCGTGCCCGCGAAGCCCGTGTCGACGCCGCGTCAGGCGGCTTCACGATCCCGCCGCGCACCGCGGTGGTTTTCGTGCGCGGGTAGCACCGAGCGAGGCTGGCCATGAAGCGCTCGATAATGGCCCACCTCACGCCAGGCGCACCGCGCAAATCGTCCCCCATGGCATCGTTCGACAGCCCCCGGCTGATTGCCGACATCGGCGGCACCTACGCCCGCTTCGCGCTCGAGGTGGCCCAGGGCGAGTTCACGCAGATCGCCTCGTTGCGCTGCGCGGACCACGCCGACTTCCACGCCACCGTCAGCGCCTACGTCGCCACCTTGCCGGCCGGCACGCAGATCCAGCACGCCGCGGTGGCGATCGCCAACCCGGTCGAAGGCGACCAGGTGCGGATGACCAACTACCACTGGCAGTTCTCGATCGAGCAGATGCGCCAGCGCCTGGGGTTGGAAACGCTGGTCGTGCTGAACGACTTCACCGCGCTGGCAATGGCGCTGCCGCGGCTGGGGCCGAAAGACCTGCGCCAAGTGGGCGGCGGCAATGCCCGCAAGCAGAACGTGATCGGGCTGCTCGGCTCGGGCAGCGGCCTGGGCGTGTCGGGCCTGATCCCGGCCGGCGATGGCTGGATCTCGCTCGGCTCCGAGGGTGGCCACACCAGCTTCTCGCCGCGCGACGAGCGCGAGATCGCGATCCTGCGCCATGCCTGGAAACAGTACGACCATGTGTCGTTCGAGCGCCTGCTGTCGGGCCCCGGGCTGGAGTTGATGCACAAGGCGCTGGCCGACCACGCCGGTGAAAAGGCCGACAACCTGAGCGCGCCCGAGATCACGCAGCGTGCGCTCGACGGCACCGACAAGCTGTGCGTCGACACGCTGGAGGTCTTCTGCGCGCTGCTCGGCACTGCGGCGGCCAACCTGGCGGTCACGCTGGGGGCGCTGGGTGGCATCTACATCGGCGGCAGCATCGTGCCGCGCCTGGGCTCGTATTTCGACCGCTCGCCGTTTCGCGACCGGTTCGAAGACAAGGGCCGCTTCAGCCGCTACCTGTCAGACATCCCGACCTTCGTGATCACGGCCGAGCACGCGACCTTCATCGGCGCGTCGGCCATTCTCGAAGCGCAGCTGCGCACGATCAGCAGCGCGCCGGCCTCGGCGGTGCTGACGCAAATCCGCCGTGCGCGCGGCGAGCTGACGCCGGCCGAGCTGCGCGTGGCCGACCATGTGCTGGCGCACCCGCGCTCGGTGCTGAACGACCCGATCGCCGAGATCGCCAAGGCCGCGCAGGTGAGCCAGCCGACGGTGATCCGCTTCTGCCGCTCGCTCGGTTGCGAAGGCCTGTCGGACTTCAAGTTGCGGCTGGCGAGCAGCCTGACCGGCACGGTGCCGATCACGCACACCCAGGTCACCACCGACGACTCGATGCTGGAGCTCGGCAGCAAGGTGCTGGGCAACACCGCGTCGGCGATCCTGCAGGTGCGCAGCCAGCTGAACCGCGAAATGATCAACCGCGCGATCGAGACGCTGCTCGATGCGCAGCGCATCGATTTCTACGCGCTCGGCCACTACGGCGTGGTGGCGATGGACGCGCAGTTCAAGTTCCTGCGCTTTGGCCTGCCGAGCATGGCCTACACCGACCCGCGGCTGCAGATGCTGGCCGCCGGCGTGCTGAAGCCGAAAGACGTGGTGGTCGTGATCAGCGCGAGCGGCCGTTTGCCCGAGCTGCTGGAGGTGGTCGAAAAAGCCAAGTCACGCGGCGCCGCGGTGATCGCCATCACCGCCAGCCAGTCACCGCTGGCCAAGCGCGCCGACGTGGCGCTGATCATCGACTACCCCGAAGACGTGACCACCCATTTGCCGATGGTCACCCGCATCCTGCACCTGCTGGTGATCGACATCCTGGCGGTGGGCGTGGCGATGCGGCGCCAGGTGCTCGACGACGACCAATTGCTGGTCACGTCGAATGGCGAAGGCGCTGTCGAGGCCGAGGCCGACGCCGCCGTGGATGGCGACAAGGCGCGCATCGGATCACCAAGCGCCGGCGCGTCGTCGTCGCTGGCGAAACTGACGTCGCACAGCCGCTGACGAGCACGGCGCGCAGCTCAGCTGCTGCGCAGCTGCGCCAAGTCGTCGACCCACCGGCGCCACGCTGACGCCTGCCGCTCGGCCGGCATGCGCAGCAGCGCGGCGGGGTGCCAGGTCACCAGCACCGGGCGGCCGTCGGCTCGCCGCCGCCATTGGCCGCGTTCACGTTCGATCGCGACGCGCTTGCCCAGCAGGGCCTGGGCCGCCGTGGCGCCCAGCGCCACCAGGCGGTCCGGCGCCACCGCGTCGATCTCGTGCTGCAGCCAGCCGTTGCAGGCGAGGATCTCTTGCTGGCCCGGCGTCTTGTGCATTCGCCGGCGGCCACGCAGTTCGAAGCCGAAATGCTTGACCGCGTTGGTGAGATACAGGCCCGCGCGGTCGACGCCGGCTTCGGCCAGCGCCCGCGCCAGCAGCTCGCCGGCCGGGCCGACGAATGGCCGGCCCTGCAGATCTTCCTGGTCGCCCGGTTGCTCGCCCACCACCATCACGCGGGCCTGCCGCGGGCCTTCGCCCCACACCAGCTGGGTGGCCTGCAGGCCGTGGGCGCAGGCCTTGCAGCTTGAGGCGGCGGCCCGGGCCGTGGTCAGTGCATCTGCCGGGTTGGCATCGGCGGCGACGATGGGCGGCAAAGCCTGCGCGGGACGATGGCGGCGCGGCGCGGTGGCGGGCCGGTCGACCATCGCCTGGGTGCGCTGCGCGGCGGCCATGGCCAAGGGGCCGATCAGGCTGGCCTCGGGCAGGTTGTGCCAGTAGCGGCGCGGCATCTCGCCGGCCATCGTCTGCAGCTTCAGGCGGGCCGGGTTGAAGATGCTGGCGTAGTAGGCCAGCCACAGCGCCTGCTTGTCGTCGTCGAGCGGGATGTCCGCCCGCCGCGCCGGGCCGCCGTGGTGCAGCCGTTCGCCGTCCCACGAGATGCTGGCGCGTGGCGTGAAGATGGCCCAGCGCATGCTGGCGAAGCGGCGCCGGAAGAAGTCGGCCTGCGACGCGACGATGTGGTGCCGCGGCTCGAACCAGGCCACGAACTGCGGGCCGTCGGGCGTGGCCCGCTCATGAAATCGCACGAAGGCGCGCATCTTGTGCTGCTCGTGGCGCACCGGGCGCGCCAGGGCGGCGGCGGCCATCCAGTCGGCATCCAGCGGGTCGTTGCGCAAGGCGGGTTCCTGCTGCAAGCGCCAGAGCAGGCGGTAGAGCAGGCCGAAGCGTTGCGGGTCGTAGTGCAGCAAGGCCGCGTCGGCCAGCTCGATGAATGCGGGCGGTACGCGCGGCGTGTCGATCGGGCGGGCCGGCGTTGCAGGGGTGGCGACGCCGGCGGGCGCTTCGTCGAAGAGTCCGGCCGGCGGGCGCCAGGTGTCGGCCGTGCGGTACTTGCCCGTGTCTGCATCGAAGTGCGATTCGGCCGCCCCGAGGGTGCCGCCAGGCGCTGCGGGCCGCACCTGCCAGTCGACCTGCTCGGGCGGCACGCCGGCGCGCAGCAGCGCGCGGGCCTCGCGCCGCCAGCCGTCCACGTCGGCGTCATCGTGCAGCAGGATGGTCTGCATCGGGCTTGCGGGGCCTCAGGCGTCGAACAGCGACGGCTGGGCGGGCACCGGCGCCAACCGGTGGGCCAATGCGGGGTCGTCCAGTTGCCGGCGCGGGGTGTGGTCGGCCGTCACCACGAAGGGCAGCACCTTTTTCAGCGACACGCGCAGGCGCTTCAGGTCTTCGTTGCGCAGCCGGCGCACGCGACGGCTTTGCAGGATTCGCTCGACCGTCTGCACGCCCAGGCCAGGCACCCGCAGCAGCAGCTCGCGCGGCGCGCGGTTGATGTCGACGGGGAAGCGCTCGCGATGCGCCAGCGCCCAGGCGAGCTTCGGGTCGACCTCGAGCGCCAGCAGGCCGCTCGATGCGGGCACGATCTCGTCGGCGTCGAAGCCGTAGAAGCGCATCAGCCAGTCGGCCTGGTAGAGCCGGTGTTCGCGCACCAGCGGCGGGGCTTGAAGCGGCAGCTGCTTCGACGCGTCCGGTATCGGGCTGAAGGCCGAGTAGTACACGCGCTTCAGGCCGTAGCTGGCGTACATCGTGTGGCTGGTCGCCAGGATGGTGCGGTCATCGGCCGCGTCGGCGCCGACGATCATCTGGGTGCTCTGGCCCGCCGGGGCGAAACGTGGCGGTGCGACCCGAGCCGGCTTCAACGATGCGCCGGCTCGGGGCGCCAAAGGCGCGGCGGCCTGCTTCGCATCTTCGATCAGCAGATGCATGCGCGCCATCGAGCGGCGGATGCCGGTGGCGTCTTTCTCCGGCGCGAGGGCTTGCAGGCCGGCCGGGGTGGGCAGCTCGAGGTTGATGCTGAGCCGGTCGGCATGGCGGCCTGCGCGCGCGAGCAGTTCAGGCGCCGCATCGGGGATCGTCTTCAGGTGGATGTAGCCGCGAAAAGCATGGTCCTCCCGCAGCGAGCGGGCCACCTCGACCAACTGCTCCATCGTGTAGTCGGGGCTGCGGATGATGCCGCTGGACAGGAACAAACCTTCGATCAGGTTGCGGCGGTAGAAATCGAGCGTCAGCTGCACGACTTCGTCGGGGCGGAAGCGGGCGCGCGGCACGTTGCTGCTGACGCGGTTGACGCAGTACAGGCAGTCGTACTGGCAATGGTTGGTCAGCAGCAGCTTGAGCAGTGAGACGCAGCGGCCGTCGGGCGTGAAGCTGTGGCAGATGCCCATGCCATCGGTCGAGCCCAGGCCTTGGCCATCGCTCGAATCGCGCTTGACGCTGCCGCTGGACGCGCAGGACGCGTCATATTTGGCCGCATCGGCCAGCACGGCGAGTTTGTCCAGCAGCTCCATGACAATACTGTACATAAATACAGTATCTGCGCTGCGGCCGTGGGCATCAGGCCCATGAAAAAACGCCGCACGGTGGCGGCGTTTGGCGGCGGGCCCGAAGGCGCGATCAGTGCCGGAAGTGGCGGGTGCCGGTGAGCACCATCGCGATGCCGCGCTCGTCGGCGGCGGCGATCACTTCGTCGTCACGCATCGAGCCGCCCGGGTGGATCACGCAGCTCGCGCCCGCGTCGACCACCACGTCCAGCCCATCACGGAACGGGAAGAAGGCGTCGCTGGCCACGGCGGTGTCTTGCAGCGTCAGGCCCGCGTGACCGGCCTTGATGCTGGCGATGCGGGCGGAGTCGAGGCGGCTCATCTGGCCGGCGCCGACACCCATCGTCATACCGTCCTTGCAGAAGACGATCGCGTTGCTCTTGACGAAGCGCGCGACGGTCCAGGCGAAGCGCAGGTCGGCCAGTTGCTGCGGCGTGGGCTGCTTCTTGGTGACGACCTTGAGCTCGCCGACGATGTCGATGTTGTCGGCCGATTGCAGCAGCATGCCGCCCCCCACCCGTTTGAAATCGAGCGGGTTCGACTGCTGGCTGATCGGCACTTCGAGCAGGCGCACGTTGGTCTTGCTCGCGTAGGCCGTGCGCGCGGCCGGCGTGATCGCCGGTGCGATCGCGACCTCGACGAAATGCTTGCGCGCGTTGATCGCTTCGACCACGTCGGCATCGAGCGGGCGGTTGAAGGCGATGATGCCGCCGAAGGCCGAGGTCGGGTCGGTCTTGAAGGCCTTCTCGTAGGCTTCGAGCAGCGTCGCGCCCACGGCCACGCCGCAAGGGTTGGCGTGCTTGACGATCACGCAGGCCGGTTGGTCGAAGGCCTTCACGCATTCCCACGCCGCATCGGCGTCGGCGATGTTGTTGAAGCTGAGTTCCTTGCCCTGGATCTGCGTCCACTGCGCCAGCGTGCCGGCGGCCGGCTTGGCTTCGCGGTAGAACGCGGCCGATTGGTGCGGGTTCTCGCCGTAGCGCATGCCCTGCACCTTGTGCAGCTGGAGGTTGAAGACCTGCGGGTACTCGGCCTTGGTCGGCACCTCGGCGGTCTTGTCTTCCGAGCCGGCTTCGAGCGCGGTCAGGTAGTTGGTGATCATGCCGTCGTAGGCCGAGGTGTGCGCGAACACCTTCTTGGCCAGCATGAACTTGGTGGCGCGTTGCAGGCCACCGGCCTGCAGCTCGCCCAGCACCTGCGGGTAGTCGGTGGGATCGATCACCACGCCCACGTCCTGCCAGTTCTTCGCCGCGGCGCGCAGCATCGCCGGGCCGCCGATGTCGATGTTCTCGATCGCGTCGTCGAGCGTGCAGTCGGCCTTGGCCGTGGCTTGCGCGAACGGGTAGAGGTTGATGATCAGCAGATCGATCGTGCCGATGCCGTGCTCCTTCAGCGCGGCCATGTGGGCCGGCACGTCACGCCGCGCCAGCAGGCCACCGTGCACGCGCGGGTGCAGCGTCTTCACGCGGCCATCGAGCATCTCGGGAAAGCCGGTGATCTCGGAGACCTCGGTCACCGGCAAACCGTTGTCGGCCAACAGCTTGGCCGTGCCGCCGGTCGACAGCAGCTTGATGCCTTGCGCATGCAGCGCGCGGGCGAAGTCGACGATGCCGGTCTTGTCGGAGACCGAGAGCAGAGCGGTGAGGTCAGCCATGGTGGTGGGTGCGATCAATGGAAAGGAAATCGGTCACTTGATGAGCTTGTGCTCAACGAGTTTGCGGCGCAGTGTGTTGCGGTTGATGCCCAGCCATTCGGCGGCCTTGCTCTGGTTGCCCTCGGCCTGGCGCATCACGACGTCGAGCAGCGGCTTCTCGACGGTCAGGATGACCATGTCGTGCAGCGAGTGCGGCTCTTCACCGTTCAAGTCCTTGAAATACTGGTTCAGCGTCTCGCGGACGCAGTCTTCGATGTTCTTCTTGCTCATGAAAAAGGAAGGCCCGCCTCGCGGCGGGCTCCGGCAAAACGGCGCTCAGGCGAGCAGGGCGATCTGGTCCTGGTTGGCGGCGGCGTCAGCCACCGCCGGCAGGCGTTCGTGTTGGTCGGCCAGGTGGTCGAAAAAAGTCGTCACGGCGCGCAGCTGGGCGGCTGCGTCGTCCAAGGTGTTCATCACGGCGCGAAAAGCTTCGCCGCCGGGCAGGGCCCGCACGGCCCAGCCGATGTGCTTGCGCGCGCTGCGCACGCCGGTGTCTTCGCCGTACAGCGTGTAGTGGTCGGCCAGGTGTTCGGTCAGCCAGCGCTGCACGTCGCGCGTGGCCGGCGCCTCGCGGTGCGTGCCATGTGCCAGGTAGTGGGCGATGTCGTCGAAGATCCAGGGCCTGCCTTGCGCGGCGCGGCCGATCATCACCGCGTCGGCGCCGGTGGCGCGCAGCACCTCGGCGGCGCGCTCGGGGCTGTCGATGTCGCCGTTGGCGACCACCGGGATCTGCAGCGCGGCCTTGATCGCGGCCACCGTCTCGTGCTCGGCCTGGCCGCCGTAGCCTTGCTCGCGGGTGCGGCCATGCACGGTGACCATCGCCACGCCAGCGCCTTCAGCCGCACGGGCCAGCGACAGCGCGTTGCGCACCTCGGCGCACCAGCCGGTGCGCATCTTCAACGTGACCGGCACGCCGTGCGGCGCGCAGGCGGCGACCACCGCCTCGATGATGGCCAGTGCGCCCGGCTCGTCACGCATCAGCGCCGAGCCGGCCCACTTGTTGCACACCTTCTTGGCCGGGCAGCCCATGTTGATGTCGATGATCTGCGCGCCGCGGTCGATGTTGTAGGCGGCGGCCTCGGCCATCATCGCTGCGTCGGTGCCGGCGATCTGCACGGCGATCGGGCCGGGCTCGCCGGCGTGGTTGGCGCGGCGCGAGGTCTTCAGCGACTGCCACAGGTCCTTGCGCGAGGTCACCATCTCGCTCACCGCGTAGCCCGCACCCAGCCGCTTGCACAGCTGGCGGAACGGCCGGTCCGTCACGCCGGCCATCGGCGCGACGAACAGATTGTTCGCCAGCGTGTAGCGGCCCAGGCGCAGGGGGTGCAGCAGGGGCCGCGACAGCGGTTGAAGAAGGGGTGACGCGGGCATGGCTGCTCAAAAAGGAGGCAGGATTCTACCTGCCCGGCCCACCAGCCCCGGGCCCGGGGGCGTTACTTGTTCGTCTGCTTGCGCCAGAGCTGGATGCCCTTGTCGACGAAGCCACCCATCGTCTTTTCGCGGCTCAGCTTGTACAGCGCGCGGGCGATGCGGCCGCGCATCTCGGGCGTGTTGCAGGCCGAGCGGTGCGACAGCGTCAGGTACAGGTTCTCGCGCGCCACCGGCTCGCCCAGCATCTTCACGTCGGCGATGTTGCGGCGGGCCAGAAAGGCCTGGCCGGGGCTGTCTTCGTAGACCAGGTAGTCGGCGCGGCCGGCCTGCACGATCTGGATCGCCTGCTCCAGGCTGGCCACCTGGTTGATGCGCAGCTTGTCTTTGGCGTAGCGGTCGAACTCTTCGCCGAAGCTGTTGTTGATCACCGTCACGCCTTGCAGGCCGACCAGGTCGGGCCAGCGGCGGAACTTCAGCTTCTCGTTGTCGCCGCGGGTCCAGATCACCGAGCGCGTCTCGTGGAACGCCGGGTGAAAGTAGTCCATGTACTCGGTGCGCGGCTGGGTGAAGAAGGCCCCGGCGATCAGGTCGACATGGCCGAGCCGCACTTCTTCTTGCACGCGGCCCCAGGGGCCGCTGTACTGCACCTCGATCGGTACGCCGATCTCTTTGGCCAGCCACTGCATCAGATCGGCATTGGCGCCGATCAGGCGGTTCTCGTTGTCCGGGTCGCGCCACAGGAAAGGCGGGTACTCCGGGTTGCCCGAGGCCGTCAGCTGGGTGCAGCTTGGTTCCGCGGCCTGCAGCGGGCTGGCGAGCAGCAGCCCGAACCAAAGCCCACACAGTCCGACCGCGGCGGCGATGCGCCGGGTGCCTGTTCTCGGGTGACGGACGAAAGCGGCGATCTGCGGCATGGTGCGTCGTGGCGAGTGGAGGGCGTGCCACAGCATGCGATCACCTGCTGACACCGGGCTGATGGCAGCAGGGCAAGGGCATGCCGAACGATGCACTGTTGCACGGCCGGGGCCTGCCGGTCCCCCGGGGCTTCCATAATGCGCCGGCATGGAAGCAGGCATTGCGTCATGGGTGAACAGCCTGTTGGCCGCGTTGGCGGTGCCGAAGCTGGGCCTGAGCGCGGTCTTCGTCATCGCGGTGGTCTCGGCCACCTTGCTGCCGCTGGGCTCGGAGTTTGCGGTCATCGGGCTGGTCAAGCTCGACGAGGGGTTGTTCTGGCCGGCTGTGCTGGTGGCCACGGCGGGCAACACGCTGGGCGGCGCGATCACCTGGTGGATGGGCCTGGGGGCCGAGAAAGCCTACGAGCACCTGGCCCACCGCCGCCCGCACGAGGCGAGGGCGCTGCAGTGGCTGCAGCGCTTTGGTGCCAAGGCCTGCCTGCTGAGCTGGCTGCCGGTGGTGGGCGACCCGCTGTGCGCTGTGGCCGGCTGGCTGAAGCTGCCGTTCTGGCCCTGCGTGCTCTACATGGCGATCGGCAAGTTCGGCCGCTACCTCACGATGACGGCCGCCTTGCTGTGGTGGTTTCCGGGCCAGATCACGCTGTAGCGCGCGGATGAACGAAGGGGCGCTCGGCGCAACCTGACCTCGGCGGCTGGCGGTGACCCGCCAGCCGGAGCCTGCCTCTAGAACTTGAAGTTGCCGTCGTTCTGGGTCTTGGCCTTGCCCTTGGCGCAAGTGGTGAGTTCGCGGTTGCCGCTGGCGGTGGGCTGGTTGCTTTCCCAGACCGCCGTGCTGCCGTTCCACTTCACGTACTTGTACTGGACCGCCGTCTTGGCCGGCAAGTCGACCGTGCCTTTCCAGGTGGCGTTGGCGCCGCTGCCGACGATCGTCAGCCCGAAGCCCTTGGCCGGCGTCCAGTTGCCGAGCTTGGCCTGGTTGCCCACGACATACAGGCTCTCGCCCCAGCTGGTGTTGGCGTTGGCGATCTTGAAGGTCATCGCGCAGGTGCCACCCCCGCCGCCGCCGACCTTCTGCCCGGTGTAGATGACCACCGCCGGCACGGTGCTGCCGCCGTCGTTGGCGGCCACGGTGATCGCTGCGTTGCCGCTCGCGTCCACCGTCACGGTGCCGCCGGTGCAGCTGGCGCCGTCGGCGGCCAGCGTGCCTTGCACCACGTTGCAGTAGGTGCCGGCCGGCAGCGTGGTGGCAAAGGTCTTGGTCCAGCTGCTCGTGCTGTTGTTCAACGCGACGAAGCCGACATTGCCGCGGTTGAACGAGACCTGGTTGCCGTTGTTGCCAACCGCCCAGTTCTGCTGCGCTTGGCCGCTCATCGCCGAGCGGAACTTGACGATGTTGGAGATGTCGGTCCAGCGGTGCACGAAGTCCCAGGCCACATTGATCTGCGGCACGCCGTTGACATACGGGCTGGCGGTCGGCCGGTCGGCGTCGGCGTTGGTGAAACGGAAGCCCGAATGCAGCTGCGCCTCGCCATACCCTTGCGCCAGCATGAAGATGTTGGCCAGGTCGAAGCGTTTGGTGCCGTCAGTGTCGTTGATGGCGCCGGTGTGGTTGGCGGTGTTCAGCGAGCTGCCGTTGCGCTCGGTGTCCCAGTTGTTGACGAAGACCGTCGCGAACTGCGGCTGCACGAAGCCCCACGAGCCGCCCCAGTTGCCCCAGCTGCCCATGATCGACGGGATGGCCGACAGCGTCAGCCCGTTGTTGCCACGGAAGACGTCGCGCATCGCGTAGGTGAACTGGAACTCGTTCACCGTGCCGACGCTGAAATAGTCCGAGCGGGTCACGCCGCCGTCGGGAATGATCTCTTGCGTGACCCAGATGGTTTCGCCGGCCTTGGTCAGCGGGTGGGTCGACTTGACGGTGTTGAGGATGTTCAGCAGTGCCGACGCCGGCATGTGCTTGGCCGCGTCGATGCGAAAGCCGTCGACGCCCATGCTCAGCAGCGCGCGCAGGTAGTTGACGATCTGGCCCTGCACGTAGCCGCTCTCGGTGGCCAGGTCGGGCAGGCCGCCCATGCGGCAGTTCATCACCCGGTCGCGGGTGTCGGGGCTGTTGTAGTCGCTTTGCTGGATGTCGCAGCGGCTGTGGAAATCAGCCGCGCTGAAGAACGGGTAGCTCAGCGTGTCGGCGTTCCAGCTCGATCCGTCGGTCGCGGTGCCGCTGCCGTCGGCCATCTGGTTGACCACGATGTCGGCGTAGACCCGCACGCCGGCGGCGTGGCAGGTGTCGATCATCGTCTGCAGCTGGGCGGCATTGCCCATGCGGCTGGTCAGCGCCACGTAGTTGACCGGCTGGTAGACACCCCACCAGCCGTTGGCGTTCTTCGACGCGCCCGGCGGTGAGATCTGCACCGCGCCGTAGCCTTGCGGGCCCAGCCACTGGGTGCATTCGGTCGCGATGTCGTTCCAGCTCCACTCGAACATCTGGACCGAGGTGTCGCGGGGGTTCAGGGCGGCGTGGCTGCTGGCGGGTGCCAGAGCGGTCAGCAGCGCGGCGGCCAAAGCGGCAGCAAAAGGGGCGGCCAAGGGGGCGGCCAGGGCCGGGGCGAGTCGTCTCCGTTTGTTGTTCATGCTTGTCTAACTCGATGGTTGAGGGCGGTGTCAGTGACCAAAGCCACTGCGGCGATGTGGGCGAGCAGCCTCCTTTCATGCGGGTGTCGGGCGGGGCCGGCGGCGGGTCTCTCCGCTGCCCGGCCCTGTAAGCGGGCGTTGCGCGGGGGGCATGCCGACGAGGGCAGGGTGCTACCGCCAAAGTCCCCGAATTCGTATGTAGTTTCAATACAGCCTGGTGGCGCCTCCAAGCTGGTTTGGCCCTAGATTCGGGACTAATCCGGATGAATCAAGGTAACTTCATGCAACTATTTTGCGTAGTATTCATGTAGTTTTGATACTTGCATTGGCCGGGTTTTCACGCGCCAGAGCATCGATGGCAACCCCGCGCCATCCCCCATGAGGGGGTGTCTGTTGCGCTTGCGTGACGTCGCGTTCGACCCACAATCGGGCCACGACCTTGTTGTATGAGAGACCGGGGCCGACGACCTCGGCCCTGGTGCACCCGAGATGCCACCAGCCACCCCGCAGTACGACGCGCTGACCGATCGCTTCACGCGCATCCACCGGTTCGCGCATTTGCAGAACATCGCCCACTGGGACCAGCAGGCCAACATGCCGACGCGCGGCAACGAAGCGCGCTCGGCCGCACTGGCCGAGATGGCCGGGCTGTTGCACCGCCTGCGCACCGACCACGCACTCGGCAGTGGTCTCGACGCCGCCACCGGCGAGTCGCTCGACGACGCGCAGAAGGCCAACCTGCGCGAGATGCGCCGCCAATGGGATGCTGCCACCTCGCTGCCCGAAGCCTTGGTCGAGAAACGCTCGCTGGCCATCTCGCGCTGTGAACACGCCTGGCGTAGCCAGCGGCCGGCGAACGACTGGGCCGGCTTTCTGCCCAATCTGAAAGAGGTGCTGGCCATCAGCCGCGAGGTTGCGCAGCGCCTGGCCGATCGCTCGGGGCTGATGCCCTACGAAGCGCTGATGGACCAGTACGAGCCGGGCATGACGACCGCCAAGGTGCGCGAGGTCTTCGGCGACGTGCGCACCTGGCTGCCCGACCTGATCCGCCGGGTGACCGAGAAGCAGGCCCGCGAGACGGTGCTGCTGCCGCACGGGCCGTTTGCGCTGGATGCGCAGCGTGCGTTGTGCGAGCGCGTGATGCAAATGCTGCAGTTCGACTTCAGCGCCGGCCGGCTGGACGTCAGCGCGCACCCGTTCTCGGGCGGCGTGCCCGAGGACGTGCGACTGACCACGCGCTTTCGCGAAGACGACTTCCTGCAAAGCCTGATGGGCACGGTCCACGAGACCGGCCATGGCCGCTACGAGCAAAACCTGCCGCGCGCGCTGCTGGGCCAGCCGGTGGCAGAGGCGCGTTCGATGGCGCTGCACGAGAGCCAGAGCCTGGCCTTCGAGATGCAGCTCGGCGGCCATCCGGGCGTCGCGCGGCTGCTGTCGCCGATGCTGGTCGAGGCCTTTGGTGACCAGGCCGCCTTCATGCCGGGCAACCTGCATCGGCTGCTGACGCGCGTGAAGCCCGGCTTCATCCGTGTCGATGCCGACGAGGTGACCTACCCCGCCCACGTGATGATGCGCTTCGACATCGAGCGCGCGCTGATCGAAGGCGAGGTCGAGGCCGAGGACATCCCTGCGCTGTGGGACGCCGCGATGATGGAGCTGCTGGGCATCGACACCCGCGGCAACTACACCGACGGCCCGATGCAGGACGTGCACTGGGCCGATGGCCTGTTCGGCTACTTCCCCTGCTACTCGCTGGGTGCGATGTACGCGGCCCAATGGTTCGCCACGATGCGCCGCACGATGCCGGACCTGGACGCGCGCATCAACGACGGTGAGCTGGGCGACGTCTTCGGCTGGCTCGACACCAACATCTGGAGCCAGGGCAGCCGCTGGACCACCGACGAGCTGGCGGTGCGCGCCAGCGGCGAAACGCTGAACCCGGCGCACTTCAAGGCGCACCTGGAATCGCGGTATCTGTAGCCCCCACGCCCCTTCCAGGGGCTGCCCCCCGAGGGGGCTCGCGCAGCGGACCGGCCAAGCCGGATCCGCGCACGCCACTTGAGAACGAGCAGCGCTTCGCGCGCTCGAAATGCGGTGTTGCCGCTATGCGGTCTCGGGCGCTAGGCGGCGCAATTCTGTCTCGAGGCGGTCGAGCACCTGGTGTGTGCGTTCGGCCAGGTGGTTGCCTGAGCGGCGCAGGGCCAGCTTGGGCAGCAGCCGGCGTTCGCGGAACAGCGAATCCAGGTCCAGCGGCACGCCGTGTTCGCCAAACACCTGTGCCAGCTCGGCGCAGCGGTTGCGCAGCCAGCGGCGCGTCTGCTGGTAGGCGTGCTCGGCCAGCTCGCGCCGCAGCGTGTAGCTGAAGGTGCCGGCGCGGAACATCTGCGGGTCGTGGCGATCGGGCTCGATCAGCACGATGTCGCACTCGGGGTGGCTGTGGGCATAGCCCTTCAACCCCAGCTCGAGCCGCGAGTGGATCAACGAGCGGAAGGTCTGGCTCAGCACCGCCGGCAGGCCGACCGAGGCCAGGTGCGGGATCTTGCCGTCGTGGGCCTGTGCAGGGTGGTGGGCGTGGCGCGGCGAGGCGTCGAACGGCACCAGCGGGTTCAGGCAGATCAGCAGGTCTTGGCCCTGGTCCAGCAGCACCGAGGCGTGGATCGTCTTCTTCAGCGCGCCGTCGACATAGTGCCGGCCGTGGATGGCCACCGGCGGGTACAGCCCGGGCAGCGCTGCGCTGGCGATCACCGCGCGGGAAATCGGTGTCGTGTCCCAGCCCGGCAGACCGAACGGGGCGGCCTCGCCGGTGTCCAGATCGGTGGCCACGACCACCAGTGGGCGGCGCAGCTGGCGGAAGTCGTTGCTGCGGCCCGGGGCCGAGAAGACACGCTCCAGCTGGGCCTGCATCGCGCGGTTGTCGAACAGGCCGTTGGGCAATGCACCGCCGAGCAGGCCCAACGCATTGACCCACGGCAGCTTGCCGGCGGCCACCTGCCAGGCGGCATCGGCGGCCAGCGACGGCAGGCGGCGCAAGCGGCGGCGGTATTCGCGCCACGCCGGCCGGGTGAACAGGCTGGGGTCGATCAGGTCGTCGGTGCCGCCGTCGCTTTCGATGAAGGCGGCGCACATCTGGCGCGGCGTCATGCCGTTGGCGAGGCCGGCGGCGATGAAGGCGCCGGCGGACACGCCGATGTAGGCGTTCAGGTCGGTGAAGTCGAGGCCCGGCAGGGCCTCTTCGAGCGCGCACAGCGCACCGACCTCATGGATCGCGCCGAGCGGGCCGCCGCCGGCCAGCGCCAGCGCGATCCTGGGGCGGTTCGGCTGGCGGTTGGGGGCCGGAGGGCGGCGGGGGCTCAAAGGCGGGTACTGCTCAGGTGCGGGGCGCGGCCGTCATGGCGATACCCCGCAGGCTCATCAGGCGGCTGCGGCCTCGGCGGGCTTGGCGGCCTTCTTGGCCGCGGCCTTGCGCGGGGCGGCGGCCTTCTTCGCCGGGGCGGCCTTCTTGGCGGCCGGCTTCTTGGCCGCGGCCTTCGGGGCGGCGGCGCCATTGGCCTTGACGGCGGCAGCCTTCTTTGCCGGGGCGACCTTGCCGCCCAGCTTGGCCACGGCGCTGGCCAGCGCGTCGACGCGCTCGGTCAGGGCGGCCACGTCCTTGGCGGTCGGCACGCCCAGCTTGCCCAGCGCCTTGGCGGTGCGGGCTTCGAAGATCGATTCGAGCTTGTCCCACGAGGCACCGGCCTTGTTGGTGACTTCGCCGGCCATCGCGCTCATCTTGCCGGTCACTTCGCCGATGCGCTCTTCAGCGACGGCCTGGGTCTTGCGCTGCAGGCTGACACCTTCCTTGACCAGGGCTTCGAAGACCTTGGTGCCTTCTTCCTGGGCCTTGGAGAACGCGCCCATGCCGGCCAGCCAGATCTGCTGGGCCGACGCCTTCACCGCACCGGCGAGCTGGCTGTCCAGCAGGCCCGCGGGGGAGGCAGACTTTTGCTCAGCCATCTTCTTCAGCTTCTTGACCATGGTGGGGATCCTCTTTCGGTGTGCAGGGTTGGCGACAAAACGTCGGAGTGGGCGAACCACTCACTGAAAGCCAGTGTAGGAGCCGGTTTTCGAGGCGGCATCCTAAAACGCTAGGTGCGTGTGCCTATCTCGGGTAAGCGCGAAAGCTGCCCGTGGCGACGCGGGCCAAAATCCGCGCGAACATACCCGTCCCGAATCCCAATTCACCCAGGAGGCCTCATGCAGTATTTCGTCACCGGCGCCACCGGCTTCATCGGCAAGCGTCTCGTCAAGAAACTGCTCGCGCGCCGTGGCTCGACGGTGTACTTCCTGGTCCGCCCGGGCAGCGAGGGCAAGGTGTCCGGCCTGCTGGAGCACTGGGGCGTGCCCAAGGCCCGCGCAATCCCCGTCAGCGGCGACCTGACCACCAAGAAGCTCGGCGTCGCGGCCGACGTGATCAAGCAGCTGAAAGGCCAGATCGACGCGGTCTACCACCTGGCCGCGGTCTATGACCTGTCGGCAGACGAAGAAGCGCAGGTCCAGGTCAACATCGAAGGCACGCGCAACGTCGTCGAGTTCGCCAAGGCGATCGACGCCGGCCACCTGCACCACGTCAGCTCGATCGCTGCCGCCGGTCTGTACGAAGGCGTGTTCCGCGAGGACATGTTCGAAGAGGCCGAGGGGCTGGACCACCCGTACTTCATGACCAAGCACGAGTCCGAAAAGATCGTGCGCAAGGAAAGCAAGGTGCCGTGGACGGTGTACCGGCCGGCGATGGTCGTCGGTGACTCGACCAACGGCGAGATGGACAAGATCGACGGGCCGTACTACTTCTTCAAGCTGATCCAGCGCATGCGCCAGCTGCTGCCGCCGTGGATGCCGGCGGTCGGGCTCGAAGGCGGGCGGATCAACATCGTGCCGGTCGACTTCGTCGTCGATGCGCTCGACTACATCAGCCACTCGAAGGCCGCGACCAAGGGCAAGTGCTTCCACCTGGTCGACCCGGTGGGCTACCGCGTCGGCGATGTGCTGGACATCTTCTCGAAGGCCGCCCACGCGCCGAAGATGAACCTGTTCATCAACGCCGCGCTGCTCGGCTTCATCCCGAAGAGCGTGAAGAAGGGGCTGATGGCGGTCGCGCCGGTGCGCCGCGTGCGCAACGCGATCATGAAGGACCTCGGGCTGCCCGAAGACATCCTGACCTTCATCAACTACCCGACGCGCTACGACTGCCGCGAGACGCTGGCGGCGCTGAAGGGCTCGGGCATCGAGTGTCCGAAGCTCGACGACTATGCCTGGCGCCTGTGGGATTACTGGGAGCGCCACCTCGACCCCGACCTGCTGATCGACCGCTCGCTGCGCGGCACGGTGGCCGGCAAGGTGGTGCTGGTGACGGGCGGCTCGTCGGGCATCGGCCTGGCCGCGGCGATCAAGTTCGCCGAAGCCGGCGCGATCACCGTGATTTGCGCGCGCGACGAGGTCAAGCTGAAGGAGGCCGAGGCCGAGATCCGCAGCAAGGCCGGCAAGGACGCGCAGGTCCACATCTACTCGGCCGACATCGCCAACGAGCAGAGCTGCAGCGAGATGATCCACTGGCTGACCGAGAACTTCGACGGCGTCGACTTCCTGATCAACAACGCCGGGCGCTCGATCCGCCGCGCGATCGAGAACAGCTACGACCGCTTCCACGACTTCGAGCGCACGATGCAGCTGAACTACTTCGGCTGCCTGCGGGTGACGATGGGTTTGCTGCCGGGCATGGTCAAGAAGCGCAAGGGCCATGTCGTCAACATCAGCTCGATCGGCGTGCTGACCAATGCCCCGCGCTTCTCGGCCTATGTGGCCAGCAAGGCGGCGCTGGATGCGTGGACACGCTGCGCGTCGAGCGAATACTCCGACCTGGGTGTCAGCTTCACGACCATCAACATGCCGCTGGTGCGCACGCCGATGATCGCGCCGACGAAGATCTACAACAACGTGCCGACGCTGAGCCCGGAAGAGGCGGCCGACATGATTGCGCAGGCCTGCGTCTACAAGCCGGTGCGCATCGCCACCCGCCTGGGCACGACCGGCCAGCTGCTGCATGCACTGCTGCCGCGCGTGGCCCAGATCGCGATGAACACCAGCTTCCGCATGTTCCCCGATTCGGACGCGGCCAAGGGCGAGAAGGGCGGCAAGCCGCAGCTGTCAGCCGAGGCGATCGCGCTGCAGCAGATGATGCGCGGCATCCACTTCTGATCGGCCCCGCCCAGGGCGCCGCTACGGCGCGCCCCGGCGGGCCAACTCGGCCGAGGGCAGCACCTGGCGGCCGGGCTGGCCCTCGTCCAGCGCGGCCAGCATCGCCCGGGCCACGGCCGAGGCGGCGATCGGGCGCACCGTCGCGGGCAACAAGCCCTGCACCGGGCGCAGCAGCCGCAGTGCCCAGCGCTCACCCGGTCGCGCGGGCTGCCCGAGCGCGGCCCGGTCGCCGGCCAGCAGCGATGGGCGGGCGATCACCAGGCTGTCGAAGCCGAGGGCCGACACCGCGTCTTCCATCTGGCCTTTGACGCGGTTGTAGAACACGTTCGCGTTGGCATCGGCCCCCAGCGCCGACACCACCGCCAAGCGCTTGGCGCCCGCGTCACGCGCGGCGCGGGCGACCGCCAGCACGGCGTCGAGGTCGACCGCGCGAAACGCGTCGTGCGAGCCAGCCACCGCGATGGTCGTGCCGAGCGCGATCAGCGCGTCGTCGATGCTGGGCAGCCGCAGCGGCGGGCCCAGGCCACTGGTCACCAGCACGTGGCCGTCGGCCCGCGCCAGCGCGCGTTCGAGCTGGTCGTCGGGCGGGCGGCGCAGCAGGGCCCAGACGGGGCCGCGGGGCTGGCCCGCGGCGGCGCGTTGGCCCAGGGCGTCGAGCACCGCGCGGCCGACCAGCCCGGTGGCGCCCGCCAGCAGCAGGCGGCGCGCGGCGGACACCCGGCCTAACCCGTGGACGCCACGGCCACCGCGTTGTCGGTGCCGCTGCGGGCGGTTTGCAATGCCTGGTTGGCGGCCTCGAGCAGCGGCAACAGCTGGTCGCCATGCTGCGGGTAGACGGCGACGCCGACACGGCAGCGCGGCTGCAGCACCTCGACGCCGGTGTTGACCGGGCCGGCCAGCGCCGCGGCGATCTTGCCGGCCACGCGCTGGGCCTCGTCGGCATGGTGCAGATCGACCAGCATCGCGACGAACTGGCCGTTGGGCATGCGCACCGCCGTGTCGGTCTTGCGCAACTCGAAATGCAGCCGGCCGGCGGTGGCGCGGAGCAGGTCGTCGCCGATGCTGGGGCCATGCTCGTTGCACAGCGCGTCGAAACCTTCGAGCTCGATCAGCAGCAAGCCGATCTGGGTGCCGGCGCGGGCCGCGCGCTGCATCGCCATCTCGGCGCGGTCTTGCAGCACGGCACGGGTGGGCAGGCCGGTGAGGCTGTCGTGGTGGCTCAGCGAGATCGGCGCGTCGACCGGGGCTTCGCCTTCGCATTCGACCGCGATCAGGCCGACCACGCCACCGCCGGCATCGCGCAAGGTGCCCAGCGACAGGGTCACCGAGCGGGGCTCGCCGTCCTTGGCGCGCAGCACCCAGGCGTGCTCGTCGGCCATGCCGCGCCGCAGGCGGGCGCTGAAGACGCTGGCATCGGCAGGCACGCGGGCGTCGAGTTCGCGGGCCAGCATCGCGGCGCGGGCTTCGATTTCTTCGCGCCGCAGCACGCTGCCGATCAGCGGCTTGTTGTCCAGCTCGCCGAGCTCGTAGCCCAGGGCCAGCGAGCAGGCGGGGTTGGCCCACAGCACACGACCATCGAGGTCGAGACCGAAGACCATGCGCGGAAACTGATGGATCAGCAGCCGCTGGGCCTCACCCAGCTCGAGCCAGGTGAGGGACTGGGGATCGATGGCGGTGGTGGTGCGGGTCATGGTTCAGTATTCCATTGCGCACCACGCTCGACAAGCCCGCGGCAGCATTGCGGCCACAACGAAAAACCGCCGCGAAGGGCGGCGGTTTCAGTCAGGGGCTGTCAGCTTGCTTCAGGGCTTGCCGCGCAGCAGGCGGGCGCCGGCTGGTTTCGCGGCACCGCCGCTGCCTTGGCTGCTGCCGGCCGGGCGGGCCTGGCCTTGGTGGCTGCCGCTCGGGCGCGGGGTGCCGTGGGCCGGCTTGTGGCCACCGTGCGGGGCGTGCTGGCCGGCTGGGCGCCCGGCGCTGGTCGCCGGCTTGCCGTGCGACGGGCGGCCATCGTGGCGGCCGCCGTCCTGGCGCGCCGGGGCGCCGCCGCGATCGCCATTGCGGCCGCCGCGGTGATTGCCACCACCACCGCCGCCACCACCGCGGCGGGTGCCGCCGATGCCGATCGTCATGCGGCCCAGCACGATCGGCTCGGCGCGCTCGCCGGCCGGTGCTTCGAAGCCGGGAATGGTCTCGCGCGGGATCTCGCGCTTGATCAGCTTCTCGATGTCGCGCAGGAAGATCTCTTCGTCCAGGCACACCAGCGAAACCGCCTCGCCCTGCGCGCCGGCACGGCCGGTGCGGCCGATGCGGTGCACGTAGTCTTCGGGCACGTTCGGCAGCTCGAAGTTGACGACGTGCGGCAACTGGTCGATGTCGATGCCGCGGGCGGCGATGTCGGTCGCCACCAGCACCTGCAGGTCACCGCTCTTGAAGTCGGCCAGCGCCTTGGTGCGTGCACCCTGGCTCTTGTTGCCGTGGATCGCCATCGCGCTGATCTCTTCCTTGTTCAGGAATTCGGCCAGGCGGTTGGCGCCGTGCTTCATGCGCGTGAACACCAGCACCTGGTGCCAGTTGCCTTCGCGGATCAGGTGCGCGAGCAGCTCTTTCTTGTGCTCGCGACCCACCGGGTGCACCTTTTGCGCGATGGTGTCGGCGGTGGCGTTGCGGCGCGCCACTTCGATCAGCGCCGGCTGGTTCAGCAGGCGGTCGGCCAGGGCCTTGATGTCGTCGCTGAAGGTGGCCGAGAACAGCAGGCTCTGCTTTTGCTGCGGCAGCACCGCGAGCACCTTCTTGATGTCGTGGATGAAGCCCATGTCGAGCATGCGGTCGGCTTCGTCGAGCACGAAGATCTGCACATGGCTCAGGTCCAGCGTGCCTTGCTGGTGGTGGTCCAGCAGGCGGCCGGGCGTGGCCACGAGGATGTCGACGCCTTTGCGCAGGCGGTCGATCTGCGGCTGCATGCCGACGCCGCCGAACATCACCATGCTGGTCAGCGGCAGGAATTTGCCGTACAGGCGCACGCTTTCTTCGACCTGGGCCGCGAGTTCGCGGGTCGGGGTCAGGATCAGCGCGCGGATCGCGACGCGGCCCTTGGCGTCACGCTTGGGGCCTTGGGCGGCCAGGCGGTGCAACAGCGGCAGCGTGAAGCCCGCGGTCTTGCCGGTGCCGGTCTGGGCGCCGGCCATCAGGTCGCCGCCGTTCAAGACGGCGGGAATGGCTTGCGCCTGAATGGGGGTGGGTTGGGTGTAGCCTTGTTCGCGCACGGCACGAACAATCGATTCGGCCAGGCCGAGAGATTCAAAGGTCATTGAGCTCTTGGGAGCAATGCCGGCCCGCCGCCCGCGAACCGCCAGGAATGGGGCTCGGGACACCAGCCAGGGGCCCGGCCGGGAAGAGGTGCGGTTGGCCTGCAAGAGGTGCACCGCTGTCAGAACTGACAAGCCACCGTCGAGGCTGGACCTCGAGGGGATGCGGCCATTGTAACCGGCGCGGCCAGGGTAATCCCCAAATCAGGCCGGCACTTGCCTGGCTAATGCACGAAGTCAGCCCTCGCTGCGGCCTGGCGACGCCACCATGAAAAAGGGCCGGGTTGCCCCGGCCCTTCGAACAGCGGTTGCCGAGCCGTGCTCGGCCGATGCTCAGTAGGTGCTCACGTTCAGGCGACCGCCGGTCACCGTCTTGCCGGCGCACGAGGCGGTGGCCGTCGTGGTGCCGAGAATGGCCGCCTTCATCTGCGCGGCCGTCAGCCCGGGGTGGCGCTTGGCATACAGCGCGATCGCACCGGTCACGTGCGGGGTGGCCATCGAGGTGCCGCTGTACGACGCATACGAGTTGGTCGGCACGGTCGAGGTGATCGACTGGCCCGGTGCGCACAGGTCGACCGAGGTGGCGCCGTAGTTCGAGAAGCTTGCCAGCGTGCCGGTGCTGGTGATCGCGGCCACGGCGATCAGCGCGTCGCTGGTGTAGCTGGCCGGGTAGAAGGGCGAGGAGTCGTTGTTCGACGCGTTGTTGCCTGCGGCCGCCACGAACAGGATGTTCTGAGCGCCAGCGCGGTCGATCGCGTCTTTCAGGCCTTGCGAGAAGCCGCCGCCGCCCCACGAGTTGTTGGTGGCGACCAGGTTCAGGTTGTGGCGGGTCTTCAGGTCGGTGATGTAGTCGACCGCCTTGATCGCGTTGGCGGTGGTGCCGCCGCCCGCGCCCAGGAACTTGGTGTGGACCATCTTGACCACCCAGCACATGCCCGCGACGCCCTGGCCATTGCCGCCCTTGCCGCCGATGGTGCCGGACACGTGGGTGCCGTGGTCGTCGCCGGTGCCGTCGTAGACCGTCTTGTTGTTGCCGTCGAAGTCCCAGCCGTGCGTGTCGTCGATGTAGCCGTTGCCGTCGTCATCGATGCCGTTGCCGTCGATCTCGGCCGGGTTCTTCCAGTGGTTGGCCTTCAGGTCCGGGTGGGTGTATTGCACGCCTTCGTCGATCACGCCGACCAGCACGCCCTTGCACTTGTTGTGGCCGGCGTTCCAGGCTTCACCGGCTTGGCTGCCGTACTGGTTGGTCTGTAGCGGCGAGGTGTCGCCGTACATGCCCCACAGCGTGCCATTGGTGTAGTAGGTGTCGTCCGAGACGGCGGTGGTGTGGTAGATCCAGTTCGGCTCAGCGAAGTCGACCGCGTCTTGTGCGTGCAGCGCGCGCACCGCAGCGGCGAGGTTGGCGCCTTGCGGCAGGCTGATGCGGTGCAGGTCGCCACGCACTTGTTCGAGGATCTTGCCGCCGATGCGGCTGACGGCGGCCTGGCGCAGCGCCTGTGCCACGCCTGGCTTGAACTGCACCAGCATTTCAGCCGGCACGAACTGGCGGTGCGACTGCTGCAACTCGGCCACGACCTTGTCCGGCTGGCCGCCAGCCAGCGCAACGCCCGACAGGGCGGCCAGCGCGCTGGCAATCAGAGTGCGGGTGAAATAAGGATGAGAACGGGGCATGGTGAAAGCTCCTCAAACCGATCAAAGGTGGGGGCCGGAACGAACGCTGGTGTGCGGCCGGTGGGCCATGTGTTGAGGGCCGGGGCGGCGGCGGGCCCAGAAGGGACCACCATGCTGGGTGACGCCGCGCGGGCTGTCGACCCTTCAGCCTAGGGAGGGGTTTACGCCCCTGGGGCGACCCACAGAAATGACGTTAGCAGCAGACGCAAAAAAGCCCGTCCTTGGACGGGCCTTGCTGCACAAAACGGTGCTTGACAGTGGGGTCAGAAACCGCTCACGTCGAGCCGGCCGCCGGTCACCGTCTTGCCCGCCAGCGATGCCGTCGGCACCGTGGCGGCCAGGATGGCCGCCTTGATCTGCGCCGCCGTCAGGCCGGGGTGCAGCGACGCGTACATCGCCACCGCGCCGGTCACGTGCGGCGTGGCCATCGAGGTGCCGTCATACGACGCGTAGCTGGGGGTCAGCACGCCGTTGACCATCTTCGGCACGGTCGACCAGATGCCCGAGCCCGGTGCACCCAGATCGACCGATTCCAGGCCATAGTTCGAGAAGCCCGACTTGGCGCCGGTCTTGGTGATCGAGGCCACCGCGATGATGTTGTCGCTGGTGTAGGCCGACGGGTAGTTGGGCTTCTTGTCGGTGTTCTGGCCGATGCCCAGCAGGTTGCCGTTGCCGGCCGCGGCGATGAACAGGATGTTGGCCGCGCCCGAGCGGTCGATCGCGTCTTTCAGGGCTTGCGAGAAGCCGCCGCCGCCCCACGAGTTGTTCGTGGCGACCAGGTTCAGGCCCTGGCGGGTCTTCAGGTCGGTGATGTAGTCGATGGCCAGGATGGCGTTGGCGGTCGTGCCGCCGTTGGCGCCCAGGAACTTGGCGTTGACCATCTTGACCTTGCCGCACATGCCGGCGGTGCCGATGCCGTTGTTGCGCACCGCGCCGATCGTGCCGGACACGTGGGTGCCGTGGTCGTCGCCGACGCCGTCGAAGGTGGAGGCGTCATTGTTCTCGAAGTCCCAGCCGGTCACGTCGTCGATGAAGCCGTTGCCGTCGTCGTCGATGCCGTTGCCGGCGATCTCGAGCGGGTTGTGCCAGATGTTGGCTTCGGTGTCCGGGTGGTTGGTCATCACCCCTTCGTCGATGATCGCGACCATCACGTTGGAGCACTTCTTGTTGGCGGCCCAGGCTTCGGCGGCTTGCGTGCCGTAGGGGTTCTGCTGGCCGGGCGAGGCGTCGCCGTAGACGCCCCAGAGGCTGCCGTCCTGGTAGTACGAGTCGTTCGGCCCGACCTGGTGGGTGTAGACCCAGTTCGGCTCGACGAAGCGGACGGCGCCCTGGGCGCGCAGGTGGCGGATGGCGTCGGGCACGGCCACGCCTTGCGGCAGCTGCACGCGGTGCAATTCGCCATCGGCAGCGGCGCGCAGGCGCTGCACCGAGTGGGCGCCCAGCGCCGCCAGCGCCGCCTCGCGGGCGGCCGGCGCATGGCCGGCGCGGAACTGCACCAGGACTTCGGAGGCCACGTAACGCAGCTCGCTGCGCTGCAGGTCGGCGTCGACCTTGGCCGGGTTGGCCAGGGCGCCACCCATGGCCGCGGTGGCGGCCAGAGCGATCAGCGTGCGGGCAGAAAAATTCTTCATGCTTCGGGTGTACTCCATCGTTGATCGGTGTCACGCGGTGCGGCCAACGGCACGCCCCGTGCGATTGATTTTGACCAAGGGGTTGTCCAGCCTGCAGTGGGCCGACACCGGGGCTCGGCGCAGAATTGAGCGTTGTTGAACAAGATCACCCTGTCAGGGGGCTTCAGCTGGCATCGTGTTGTCCGATAAATCGCTGATTGGCGGGCGAGTGTGCCGGCCGACCCGGCCTGTGCGGCCGGTCCCCTGACCCAGAAGACGAAAGGACGGCGTGGAGTTCGAATCGTCCATGCTCGGCCGGTTGCGGCTTTTGTGGCAGCACGAACAATGGCTTTACAGCTCGGCCGAAGCGGCCGCGGGCGAGGTGCGTGCGCGCCACATCGAGGCGGTGCTGCGCATCGCGCCGCTGGTGATGGTGGCCAACCTGTTGAACGCCGCGCTGGTGGTGGCCTTCCTGGCCGCCACCGTGCCGGTCATCCAGCTGGCCATCTGGGCTTGCTTGCTGGCCGGCGGCTGTGCCCATGCGATGCGCAGCTGGTGGCGCTGGCGCGGCCGCGTCGTGCGGCAGATGCCGCCCAGCGCGGTGGTGCGGGCGACAGCCCAGGCAGCCTTCATCAGCGGCCTGTGGGCCGTGGTGCCGCTGCTGTGGCTGCCGATGGCGCCGCCGGCGCACCAGCTGATGCTGGCGGTGCTGACCAGTGGCGTGCTGTGTGCCGGGGCATTCGTGCTGGCAACACTGCTGCCCGCGAGCCTGGTGCACGTGGCCGTGCTCAGCCTTGCCGCGATCGTGGCGCTGCTGCGCAGCGGCCAGTCGGTGCTGCTGGGCCTGGCGGCGATGGTGGTGCTCTACACCGTGGTCATCGTGGCCGGCGTGGTCACGGTCAGCCGGCTGTTCAGCGCCCGCCTGGCGTCGCAGCGCGAGGCCGAGCGGCAAAGCCAGGTCGTCGGCCTGTTGCTGCGTGATTTCGAGGAGCATTCGGTCGACGTGCTGTGGGAGGTCGACCGCCGCGGTCGCTTCACCCACGTGTCGGACCGCCTGGTGGGGCTGCTCGGCCGCAGCCGCGAAAAGCTGCAGAAGAGCACTTTGGTCGACGTGTTGCAGTCGCGCACCAAGATGCCCAAGCGGCGCGCCGGGGTATTGATCGACGAATCCAACGGCCTGCCGGCGCTGCGCCGCGCGCTGCTGCTGGACAAGCCGTTTCGCGACGTGGTGCTAAAGGTCAAGCAGCGCGAGGGGTCGGCCTGGTGGTCGATCACCGCCAAGCCGCTGCTGGACGAAGCCGGCCACAGCACCGGCTGGCGCGGCGTGATCAGCGACGTGACCAAGCAGCGCGTGACGCACCAGCGCCTGGCCTACCTGGCGCACTTCGATTCGCTCACCGGCCTGGCCAACCGGGTGCAGCTGCGCGAGCGGCTGGACGAGGCGCTGACGCAGGCGGGCGAGCCACGCCGCCGCAGCGCGCTGCTGTGCCTGGACCTGGACAACTTCAAGACCATCAACGATTCGTTCGGCCACTCGGCCGGCGACGCCGTACTGCGCCAGGTGGCGCGGCGGCTGCAGGGCATGGTGCGCAGCAGCGACCTGCTGGCCCGGCTCGGCGGTGACGAATTCGCGGTGGTGCTGGACGACGTGCGCAGCAACGGCGAGGTGCTGCAGCTGTCGCAGCGCCTGGTCGACGTGCTGAACCGGCCGGCGGTGATCCAGGGCCGGCTGGTGTCGATGGGCGCCAGTATCGGCGTCGCGCTGATCCCCGAGCACGGCCAGACGGTCGACGAGATCCTGGGCAATGCCGACCTGGCGCTGTACGCCGCCAAAGAGCGCGGCCGCGGCCGCTTCGAGCTGTTCGTGCCGTCGCTGGGCCTGCGCAACCGGCGTGCCAGCCAGGTCGAGGCGGCGCTGCGCGAGGCCATCGAGCGCGGCGAGATGAGCCTCGAATGGCAGCCGCAGGTGGCCGTGGGCGACTGGAAGGTGATGAGCGCCGAGGCCTTGCTGCGCTGGCAACACCCCGATCTGGGCCTCGTCGAGCCTTCGGAGTTCATCCCGGTGGCCGAGCGCTGCGGGCTGATCGGCGACATCGGGGCCTGGGTGCTGTCGCGCGCCTGCACCGAGGCGCAGGCGGCGCTGCCGGGCCTGGCGATCTCGGTCAACGTGTCGCCGGTGCAGCTGATGCAAGAGGGCTTCATCGAAGAGGTGCAGCGGGCGTTGCGCCAAAGCGGCCTGCCGCCGTCGCGGCTGGAGGTGGAGATCACCGAATCGGTCTTCATGGACGACCCGGCCGCCGCGCTGTCGCACCTGCATGCGTTGAAGACCATGGGCGTGCGCATCGCGCTGGACGATTTCGGCACCGGCTACTCGGCCTTCCAGTACCTGCGCCGGTTCCCGTTCGACACGCTGAAGATCGACCGCGCGTTCGTGCGCGAGCTGATGACCCACCACGACGCCCGGGCGATCGTGCGCACGATCGTGCAACTGGCCACCACGCTGGGCATGCAGACGATCGCCGAAGGGGTGGAAGAGCCGGTGCAGCTGGAGGTGTTGAACCAGGCCGGCTGCCGCCTGATCCAGGGCTACCTGGTGGCGCGGCCGATGCCGCTGCTGCGCCTGCTGCCGTTCCTGGAAGGCTGGGGCAGCACCAGCCGGCCCGAGCCGGGCGAGTTGCCTGAAACCATGCAGGTGCCATTGGACCGCCGGAGCGCCGAAGCGCTGGCCGGGCGATAATCCGCGTTTTCCCGGCGACGGCCCCGCATCCCCCTGCGGCGCGCTGCCCGGGCCGCACCGGCTGGTTTCGCACCGCGCCGGTGCCCTTGCTTTCCCCGACCACCCGCAGGACTTTCAGCAATGGCGCAATACGTCTTCACCATGAACCGCGTCGGCAAGATCGTGCCGCCGAAGCGGCAGATCCTGAAGGACATCTCGCTGTCCTTCTTCCCCGGCGCGAAGATCGGCATGCTGGGCCTGAACGGCTCGGGCAAGTCGACGCTGCTGAAGATCATGGCCGGCGTCGACAAGGAAATCGAAGGCGAAGCCACGGCCATGCCCGGCATCAAGATCGGCTACCTGCCGCAGGAGCCGCAGATGAAGCCCGAGCAGACCGTGCGCGAGTCGGTCGAAGAGGGCATCGGTGGCGTGCTGGCAGCCAAGAAGCGGCTCGACGAGGTGTATGCCGAATACGCCGAACCCGACGCCGATTTCGACAAACTGGCCGCCGAGCAGGCCGAGCTGGAGGCGATCATCGCCGCGGCCGGCAGCGAGAACACCGAGCACCAGCTCGACATCGCGGCCGATGCGCTGCGCCTGCCGCCGTGGGACGCGGTGATCGGCCAGCTTTCGGGCGGTGAAAAGCGCCGCGTCGCGCTGTGCCGCCTGCTGCTGAGCAAGCCCGACATGCTGCTGCTCGACGAGCCGACCAACCACCTGGACGCCGAATCGGTCGAGTGGCTGGAGCAGTTCCTCAAGCGTTTCCCGGGCACCGTGGTGGCCATCACCCACGATCGCTACTTCCTCGACAACGCGGCCGAGTGGATCCTCGAACTCGACCGCGGCTACGGTTATCCGTACAAGGGCAACTACTCCGACTGGCTGGACGCGAAGGAAAAGCGCCTGGAGCAGGAGCAGAAGACCGAAGACGCCCGCACCAAGGCGATGAAGCAGGAACTGGAGTGGGTGCGCAAGAACGCCAAGGGCCGCCAGGCCAAGAGCAAGGCGCGCCTGGCCCGCTTCGAGGAACTGAGCGACGTCGAATACCAGAAGCGCAACGAGACGAACGAAATCTTCATCCCGGTCGCCGAGCGCCTGGGCAACGAGGTGATCGAGTTCGTCAACGTCACCAAGAGCTTTGGCGACCGCGTGCTGATCGACAACCTGAGCTTCAAGGTGCCGGCCGGCGCGATCGTCGGCATCATCGGCCCCAACGGCGCCGGCAAGTCGACGCTGTTCCGCATGATCCAGGGCACCGAGAAGCCGGATTCGGGCGAGGTCAAGGTCGGCAAGACGGCCAAGCTGGCCTTCGTCGACCAGAGCCGCGAGAGCCTGTCCAATGACAAGACGGTGTGGCAGGACGTCTCCGGCGGCCTGGACAACATCATCGTCGGCAAGTTCGTGATGCCCAGCCGCGCCTACATCGGCCGCTTCAACTTCAAGGGCAACGACCAGCAGAAGCTCGTCGGCTCACTGTCCGGCGGTGAGCGCGGCCGCCTGCACCTGGCCAAGACCCTGGCCCAGGGCGGCAACGTGCTGATGCTTGACGAACCGTCGAACGACCTGGACGTCGAAACCCTGCGCGCGCTGGAAGATGCGCTGCTCGAGTTCGCCGGCTCGGCGATGGTGATCTCGCACGACCGCTGGTTCCTCGACCGCATCTGCACCCACATCCTGGCCGTCGAAGACGAGTCGCAGTGGTACTTCTACGAAGGCAACTACCAGGAGTACGAGGCCGACAAGAAGCGCCGCCTCGGTGAAGAAGGTGCCCGGCCTCACCGGATGCGCTTCAAGGCACTCAAGTAAGCCCCCACGGCCCCCTCGGGGCCTGCCCCCCGAGGGGGCTCGCGCAGCGGACCGGCGAAGCCGGATCCGCGCACGCCACTTGGATGAACGGCCGCCTTTCAGGGCGGCCGTTCGTTCTTGGGACGCTTCGTTTACATCGGCGGTAGAACGACGGTGTCGATCACGTGGATCACGCCGTTGTCGGCCACGATGTCGGTCTTCACAACCTTGGCGTTGTTGACCATCACGGCCGGGCCGGTGGCCACGGTGAGGTCCTTGCCTTGTACCGTCTTCACCGGGCCGGCCTTCACGTCGGCCGCCATCACCTTGCCGGCGACCACGTGGTAGGTCAGCACGGCGGTGAGCTTGGCCTTGTCGGCCAGCAGCGCGTCGAGTTGCGCCTTGGGGATCTTGGCGAAGGCCTCGTCGGTCGGGGCGAACACGGTGAACGGGCCGGGCCCCTTGAGCGTGTCGACCAGGCCGGCCGCCTGCAATGCCGTGGCCAGCGTCTTGAACTGGCCGGCCGACACAGCGGTGTCGACGATGTCTTTGGCCTGGGCGCCCACGGCAGCGGCGAGCAGGGCGGCGGTCACGAAGAGTTTTTTCATGGTGATTCCTTGGGAGAAGTGAGGCGTCAGAGCGCCGGGAGGAGAACCTTGTCGACGACGTGGATCACACCGTTGCTGGCGAGCACGTCGGTGGCGGTGATCTGCGAGGCGCGGGCTTGGGTGTCGGTGATTTGCAGCGAGCCGTCGACGGTGAAGGTGCCGCCCTGGACGGTGGTGATCGCCGCGCCCACCGGCACGTCGGCCTTGAGCACCAATGCCGGCACGACGTGGTAGGTCAGCACGCTGGACAGCAGCGCGGTGTCGGCGAACAGCTCGTCCTTGGTCAGCCCGAGCTCGGTCAGCAGATCGGCGAAGGCGGCGTCGGTGGGCGCGAAAACCGTGAAGGGGCCGGTGCCGTTCAACGTCGCGTCCAGGTCGGTGACCTGCAATGCCTCGACCAGCAAGGTGAACTCAGGCGGGTCGGCGGCGGCCAGCGCGGCAGCAGTGCCGACGACCGTCTTGTCCGGCGGCAGCAGCACCTTGTCGACCACATGGATCACGCCGTTGGAAGCGTCGATGTCGGTCTCGGTGATGCTGCTGACGCGATTGCGACCGTCGGTGATGGCCAGGGGCGTGCCGTCGATCTTGAAGTAGCCGCCTTGCAGCGTCGTGATGGGCTGCCCCACCGGGATGCCCGCGGCTTTCACCTGCGTGCCCAGCACGTGGTAGGTCAGCACCGAAGTCAGCAGCGCCTTGTCGGCGAACAGCGCGTCCTTGGTGACGCCCAACTCGGTGAACAAGGCGTTGAAGGCGTCGTTGGTCGGCGCGAAGACGGTCAGCGTGCCGTCGGCGCTCAGGGTGCTGGTCAGGTCGGCGGCCACCACCGCCTCGACCAGGATGCTCAGGTCGGGGTTGTCCTGCGCGATCTCGACGATGTTCTTCGGGTCGTCCGAATCGCCGCCCCAGCAACCCGCTAGAAGCGTGCTGGCGACGACGGCCGCGGTCAGTCCGGCGCGTTGAATCCATTGAAGCATGAGGTCGTCCTTCCAAAGGTTGGGCAGGTGAAGCTGCGGCCGCTGCCGCGAGATGAACTCATAGGTGCGAAATGTGAACTAATGAGTTCACGTAGTCAACCGAGTGGTTATTGTGTGAACTGGTTGGGTCAAAACAAGCACCGAGATGGTCAACCCGCGGACGCCTGGTTACACTCGACACCCATGGCACGGGTTTCATTCCGCGAGCAGGTGCTCCGCGCACGAGAGGACGCGATCGTTTCCTCGGTCAACCGCCTGCTGGCGCAGCGCGGGTACGACGGCATGACCATCGATGCGGTGGCGGCCGATGTCGGCATCGCCAAGGCCGTGCTCTACAAGCACTTCAGCTCGAAAGAGTCGTTGGCGGCCGCTGCCATGGTGAAGGTGCTCGAGCGCGCCCAGGCCCGGCTGGGCGAACTGGCCGCGCAGCCGGCCAGCGCGCTGGAGCGGCTGAAGGCCGTGGTGCGCTGGACGATGCAGGAGCAATTGGCCGGCGAGATGCCGGCGCTGCCCGCGCAGAACTCGACGCTGCGCTCGGCCCTGATGGCCGACCAGGGCTACCTGGGCAAGTTGATGGAAGTCAGCGACCGCCTGGGCGAGTGGATCACCCAGGCGCAGGCCGATGGCGACCTGGACGCCGCGCTGCCACCCGAGGTGGTGCTGTACACGCTGTACGCGCGGGCCTGCGACCCGGTGCTGGCCGTGCTCAAGGCATCCGGCGGCTACAGCGACGAGCGCATCATCGAGTTGCTGCTGGCCACCACCTTCGGCGGCCTGCAGGCGCGGGCGGCGGTGGCCGCCGCCCCGGCCATCAGCCGAAAAGGCCCAACACGATCGCCAGGATCTCCAGCGCGATCGACAAAGGCTGGGTCAGGTCGCTGACCTGGTCTTGCTCGACGTTGCGCATCGGCGGCTTGCGGTCGAGCCCGTTGTTGACGAAGGTCTCGGCGCTGGCGATGCCTTTTTCCTGGATGCCGGTGCCCGAGAAGTCGACGATCGTCAGGCAGTGCGACTCGTTGAAATCGCGGAAGAACGGCACGTGGTACGAGATGTTGGGCTCGGCGTCGAGTGAGGGCAGCCAGGCCGCGATGTCCTGTCGCCACAGCGCGTTGAGCATCTGCTTTTGCTTCTTCGGATCGGTCTCGTTGGCGATCTCGGGGAAGAAGTCCAGGTAGCTGAAGCCCGAGAAGATGCCGTCCTGCTGGAACACCAGGTAACCGAAGCGGTCCTTCGGGTAGTGGCGCGCCAGAGCGCCGTTCAGGCTGCCCATGTTGTTGACGTCCAGCCCCGGCAGCTTGGCCTGCAGTGTCGGGATCATGCCGCCGGGCAGGTCCAGCCCCCAGCTCGCGCGGATCAGCTCATGCAGCGGCTGCGAGGGCGACTGCTCCTTGGTGTTGCCGCGCGGGGCGTTCATCAGCGGGCCAGAGTCGGCCATCAGCGTGGCGCGGCCCTTGGGGGCCAGCCTGTCGCGCAGGACGGCGTAGTTCGAGGTCGAGCCGACACCGCCGGCCGAGAAGCCGGTCAGCAGCAGGTTGCCGGGGCGGCCCAGGTGTTCACGCATCCAGTCGGCGGCGGCCTTCACGTTGGCTTGGCCGCGGTGGTATTGCACCCGCGGCTGATCGGGCCGCTTGTCGTCGTAGACATGGACCAGGTTGCCGGTGTGCACGTCACCCGTGCAGTAGGGCATGTAGACCAGCGTCCAGTCCTGCGTGCGCACGCCTTCGAACGGGTCGACGCGGGCCGAGAACGGCGTCACCAGGCCGCCGGCAGCCGAGTTCGGCAGGCTCATGTAGTCGGCCGGGATGCCGTCGGGGTTGGTGGCGCTGTAGTCGCCGATGCCCTCGCAGGCATCTTGGTCCCAGCAGGCGCCGCCACCTTCGAAGGTGATCGCCAGGTGGTTGTTCAACGGCGTTCGGTTGACGAAGAAGCGGTAGGGCGTGCCGTTGCCGCAGGCGGCGCCGCTGGACAGCGGCAACTCGACGGTTTCCCAGACGAACCAGGCGGCTTGCGCCACCGGCGCCAGCAGCACCAGGGCCAGGGCCGCCAACATGCGGCGCAACAACGAAGACGCGGGTCTGTCGATCATGGCGTTTTTCCCTGTGAGGTGGTGGGAGGGGCGTATATGCGCTGGCGCAACGCTTCGAGCTGCGCCACCAGCACATCGGGGGCCGCGCCGGCCGGGGCGTCGCGGCGCCAGCGTGCCACCAAGGCCTGCTGGGCCTGCTGCAGCTGGGCGTCGCGCGGGTCGGTCTGCGGTGGGTGGGCGGCCCGCTGGGCATCGCGCCAGGCGGCCAGGGCCGCGGTGCGCTGCGCCGCGTCGGGCTCCAGCACCTCCAGCAGCGCGGCCTTCAGGCGCTGCGCCTCGGGGCCGCTGACCTCGCCGCGGGCGATGCGGGCGTCCAGGCCCTCGTCGATGCGGCGAGCCAGGGCTGTCAGTGCCGGTGTGGCCGCACCCGTGCCCGCATGCGCCTGGCGCTCGGCGCGAAACTGCTGCACCGAGCGCTGGTAGGCCAGCAGCTCGATGATGCGCGCCGCCTCGGCGTCGGCCTGCGGGTGGCCGGCCAGCGATTGCTGCAGCCGGGCCCACTGCTGCGCATCGAGCAAGGGGGCAGGCGCGTGGGCCGCGTCGGGTGCCACGGGCGGGGCCGGCTTGGTGGGCGGCGGCGCCGTGGGCGACGGGCCGGCCACGACGACCACGCCAGGCGCCGGCCGCACCGGCTTGAGCATCGCCAAACCGGCCCCGATGGCCGCCAGGCACAGCACGCCGCCGGCCAGCAGCGGCAGCAGTCGCCGGCGAAGGGCGGGGCGGGGCGTGAAGGGCATGACAGCCTGGTCAGGTGGTCTGCAGTCGCCTCAGGCGCCGACGGGTCGCCAGCGCAAGGTGCGGATTTCAGTACCATTCGCCCCTCTGCGGCAAGTGCCGCCTGACGACAACAGGGGAATTCGAGATGGCGATGGATGTGGTGGACTACGAGATCAAGGGCTCGGAGATGCAGTTCGTCGAGGTCGAGCTCGACCCGGGCGAAGCGGCCGTCGGCGAAGCCGGCAGCCTGTTCTTCATGGACGGCTCGATTGCGATGGACACCGTCTTCGGCGACGGCGGCAAACAAGGCGGCGGCCTGCTCGGCAAGCTGATGGGCGCCGGCAAGCGCCTGATCACCGGCGAATCGCTGTTCATCACCGTCTACACCAACCAGGGCTCGGGCAAGCAGCGCGTGGCGTTCGGCGCACCGTACCCGGGCAAGATCCTGCCGATGGACCTGCGCCAGCTCGGCGGCATGCTGATCTGCCAGAAAGACGCGTTCCTGTGCGCTGCGCGCGGCGTGTCGATCGGCCTGCACTTCCAGCAAAAGCTGTCGGTCGGCTTCTTCGGCGGCGAAGGCTTCATCATGCAGAAGCTCGAGGGCGACGGCCTGGCCTTCGTGCATGCCGGCGGCACGGTGGTCAAGCGCGAGCTGATGCCGGGCCAGACGCTGATGGTCGACACCGGTTGCGTCGTGGCCTACACGCCCAACGTGAACTTCGAGATCCAGTACGTCGGCAAGATCAAGACCGCGCTGTTCGGCGGCGAGGGCCTGTTCTTCGCCAAGCTGAGCGGCCCCGGCACGGTGTGGCTGCAAAGCCTGCCGTTCTCGCGCCTGGCCAGCCGCGTGTTCGCCGCGGCGCCGCAGCGGGGCGGCTCGCGTGAAGAAGGCTCGGTGCTGGGCGGCTTCGCCACCGGCGGGTTGCTCGGCGGCCTGCTCGGCGGCGACGACGACTGAGCGCCGCCCACCGAGCCCGTATGCGCTGGCGCTGGCTGATCGCCGGCCTGCTGTGCTGCGGCACCGCAGGCGCCGCGCCGGCGGACAACCTGGAGCTCGACGCGCTGACCTCGCCCGAGCTGCGCGATCGCCTCGCGGCCGGCACGACCACGGTGCTGCTGCCGATCGGCGGCACCGAGCAAAGCGGCCCGCACCTGGCGCTGGGCAAGCACAACCAGCGCGTGCGGGCGCTGTCGCTGCAGATCGCGCAGCGCCTGGGGCAGACCTTGGTGGCGCCGGTGTTGGCCTATGTGCCCGAAGGCTCGATCGAGCCGCCAGCGGCCCACATGCGCTACGCCGGCACCGTGTCGATCCCCGAGCCGGCGTTCGAGGCCGTGCTGGTCGCCGCGGCGCAAAGCCTGTGCCACCACGGCTTTCGCGACGTGGTGCTGCTGGGCGACCACGGCGGCTACCAGCGCAACCTCGAGCAGGTGGCCGCGCGCCTGGAGCGTGAACGGCCCCGCTCGGCCCGGCCGGCCTGCCGCACGCACGCGCTGGTCGAGTACTATCGAACGACCCAGACGGCCTATGTCGACGCCCTGCGCGCGCGGGGCTTCAGCAGCGACGAGATCGGCATTCACGCCGGGCTGGCCGACACGGCCTTGACGATGGCGCTCGACCCGGCGCTGGTGCGGCCCGAGCGGCTCGCCCGTGGCGCTGGCGCATCAAACGATGGCGTGCAAGGTGATCCACGTCGCGCCACGGCTGATTTGGGACAACTCGGCGTCAAGCTCATCGTGGACACTAGCGTGGCGGCGATCCAGAAGCGTCTGGCTTCTGCGGATCCGTCGCGCGCCCCCACCCACGTTCAACCGCCACCGCGCTAGCAACGTTTTCTCTCTCTCTCGATCCCCGTTTGGAATTTGTCATGACGAAGAAGCGCAGGTCCGGTCGCGCGCTCGGTGTTTGTTTGGCGTTGCTGGCGGGCATCGGTGCCCTGGTGGTGCACCAGGTGCACGGTGAACTGGTCATGACCCCCGAGGCCTCGATGGCCGAGGCCGCCAGTGCGCCGCGGGCCGCGGCCCAGATGGCGGCCGGGGTGCCGGGCCGCATCACCACCGTGCCGGGCATGCCGCCTGTCGTCGACCCGCGCAACCTCTACAGCGAAACGGCGGCCGGCAAGCTGAGCCCGGCGCTGGCCGGTGACCTCGAGCGCATCTACGTGCCGAACCTGCGCTCGAACGACGTCTACGTGGTCGACCCGCGCGAGATGAAGGTCGTCGATCGCTTCAAGGTCGGCCGCAGCCCGCAGCACATCGTGCCCTCGTGGGACCTGCGCACGCTGTGGGTGACCAACAATGCCGAGGGCCGCACCGACGGCAGCCTGACACCGATCGACCCGAAGACCGGCAAGCCCGGCGCGCCGGTGCCGGTCGACGACCCGTACAACATGTACGCCACGCCCGACGGCAAGTCGGCGATCGTCGTGGCCGAGGCCCGCAAGCGGCTCGACTTCCGCGATCCGCAGACGATGGCGATGCAGTACTCGATCGACGTGCCGGGCTGCCCTGGCATCAACCACGCCGATTTCTCGATCGACGGCCGCTACGCCTACTTCACCTGCGAGTTCAGCGGCTCGCTGGCCAAGATCGACCTGGTCGATCGCCAGGTGCTGGGTTACCTGAAGCTGCAGATGCCGGCCACCCGCTTCAAAGAGGCGAAGAAGCCGCGCACCGAGCCGGGCAAGATCTGGGAGCCGGGCGAGAGCGAGATCTGCACGGTGACCAAGGGCATGCCGCAGGACATCCGCAGCTCACCCGACGGCTCGAAGCTCTACATCGCCGACATGCATGCCGACGGCGTGCACGTGGTCGACGGCGCGTCGTTCAAGCAGATCGGCTTCATCCCGACCAGCATCGGCGCGCACGGCCTGTACCCCAGCCGCGACGGCAAGCGCCTGTATGTGGCCAACCGCGGCTCGCACAAGATCCACGGCCCGCGCCTGGGCGACGGCGGCGTGACGGTGATCGACTTCGCGACCGACCAGGTGGTGGCGCGCTGGGCGGTGCCCGGTGGCGGCAGCCCCGACATGGGCAACGTCAGCGCCGACGGCAAATGGCTGTGGCTGGCGGCCCGCTACGACGACGTGATCTACCGCTTCGACACCACCACCGGCGATGTCGCGCAGGTCAAGGTCGGCGCCGAGCCGCACGGCCTGACCGTCTGGCCGCAACCCGGCCGCTACTCACTCGGCCATACCGGCAACCTGCGCTGACGGGCGAAGCCGCCAGCCGGCGGCGCTGAAGCAGCAGGTATGCTCGTCGCATGAGTCTGCTGCTTGATTCTTTCTGGCGGGCCCTGGCCTACCTGCTGATGCCGCGGGTCATCGGCCTGTCGCTGTTGCCGCTGCTGATCGCCGGCGGCGCGTCGTTTGCGCTCGGCTGGTTCTTCTGGGAGTCGACGCTGGCCAGCGTGCGCGCCACGCTGGAAAGCTGGTCGCTGGTCGAGCCGCTGCTGAAGTGGATCGACGCCGGCCTCGGCCCGAACTTCCGCGTGGCGCTGGCGGCGTTGATCGTCGTCGCGCTGGCGGTGCCGGTGGTGGTGGTGGCCTCGCTGATGCTGGTCGCGCTGCTGATGACGCCGGCGATCGTCAGCCTGGTGGCCGAGCGGCGCTTCGCGCAGCTGGAGCGCAAGCGCGGCGCCGCCTTCTGGCAGGGCGCGCTGTGGGGCCTGGGGTGCACGGCACTGGCCCTGGTGGCCAGCTTCGTCACGATGCCGTTGTGGCTGATCCCCGGTGTCGTGCTGATCGTGCCGCCGCTGATCTGGGGCTGGCTGACGACCCGGGTGATGGCCTTTGACGTGCTGGCCGAGCATGCCAGCCGTGAAGAGCGGCGCAGCCTGATGGGCCTGCATGGCTGGCAGCTGCTGCTGATCGGCATCGTCACCGGTTTCCTGGGCGCCGCGCCGTCGATGATCTGGGCCATCAGCGCGATGACGCTGGTCTTCGCGCCCTTGCTGATGGCGGCGTCGGTCTGGCTGTACACACTGGTCTTCGCCTTCTCGGCGCTGTGGTTCACCCACTACCTGCTGGCCGCGCTGCAGATGCAACGCGCCAGCGCCGCCGCGGCGATGGTGGTCGAGGTGGAGCCGCCCACCGCCTCGCCCGACATGCGCAACGCACCCCACCTGCCCGACGCTGCCCCATGACATTCGGCCTGATCATCATCGGAGACGAGATCCTCTCTGGCCGCCGCCATGACAAGCACATGGCCAAGGTCATCGAGCTGCTGGCCGCCCGCGGCCATGCGCTGGCCTGGGCCCGCTACATCGGCGACGAGCGGCCGCAGATCACCGCGGCGCTGAAAGACGCGCTGGCCAGCGGCGACATCGTCTTCAGCTGCGGCGGCATCGGCGCCACGCCCGACGACCACACGCGCCAATGCGCCGCCGCCGCCAGCGGGCGGCCGCTGGCGTTGCACCCCGAGGCCAAGCGCCTGATCGAAGAGCGCATGCGCGACGTGGCGATCGAGCAGGGCGTGCCGTTCGAGCCCGACCGCGCCGACAACGTGCACCGCCTGAACATGGGCGTGTTCCCCGAGGGCGCCGAACTGATCCCGAACCCGTACAACAAGATCCCCGGTTTCAGCCTGGGCGACGTGCATTTCGTGCCCGGCTTCCCGGTGATGGCGCACCCGATGATCGAGTGGCTGCTGGACCACCGCTACGGCCACCTGAAGCCGGTGGCCCATGCCGAGCGCGCGCTGTACGTCAAGGGCAGCATGGAGGCCACGCTGACGCCGCTGATGGAGCACATCGAGGCCACGTTCGCCGGCGTGCGTGTCTTCAGCCTGCCCAGCGTCGACCACCCGCAACGCGGCCGCCACATCGAGCTGGGGGTCAAGGGGGAGCCGGCGTCGGTCGACGCCGCCTTCGTCGCCTTGCAGGCTGGGCTGAGGGCGTTGCCCAGCGTCGAATTCGGCACCGAATAGGTGCGATGGCATCGACCCATGTTGGTGCAGGTGGTGGCTCCATGATGGTGCATCACGAGGTCTTGCGCACACCTCGCCTGCGTCTGCGCTGGTTCGAGCCGGCGTCCGAGACCGATCAGCGCTTCATCATCGAACTGGTCAACGATCCCGACTGGGTGGCCAACATCGGCCAGCGTGACGTGAGCACTTGCGAGCAGGCCGAGGCCTTTCTGCGCCATGGCCCGGTGGGCATGTGCGAGAAGCTGGGCTTCGGCTTGTGCATGGTCGAGCGGCTTTCCGACGGCGCGCCGGTGGGCATGTGCGGGCTGATCAAGCGCGACAGCCTGGCCGACATCGACCTCGGCTACGCCTTTCTGCCCCAGGCCCGCGGCCACGGCTTTGCGCGCGAGGCGGCCGGGGCCGTGCTGGATTGGGGGCGGCGCACGCTGGGGTTGAAGCGAGTGGTCGCTATCGTCACGCCGACCAACGGGCCTTCGCTCAAGCTCCTGGCTTCATTGGGCTTTGCCGACGAAGGCACGGTGCAGCTGCCGCCAGGCAACGAGACGCTGCGTTTGCTGGGCTGGTCAGCTGCGGCTGGCTGACGCCCGCTCGGCCCGCACCCGCCTGCCCACGGCGGGGCGTGGGCGATCCCCATTTGTGGGCATGGATTCTGCTACATTGCCCGCGCCGTGGTCGCCACGGGGCGCTCACCGGCTGGTCTGGCGGGTGGCCCGCGGGCGGCATCGACCGCTCAATTCCCCGTTGACACAATTCATCCGCCAGGAGCCTTTTTGATGGCCAAGACCGTCGCCGATGTGATGCAAATGGTGAAGGACAACGAAGTCAAGTTCGTTGACTTCCGCTTCACCGATACCCGTGGCAAGGAACAGCACGTCAGCGTGCCCGTGTCGCACTTTGACGAAGACAAGTTTTCCTCGGGCCACGCGTTCGACGGTTCCTCGATCGCCGGCTGGAAGGGCATCGAGGCTTCCGACATGCTGCTGATGCCGGACCCGAACACCGCCAACATCGACCCGTTCTTCGAAGAACCCACGCTGCTGCTGACCTGCGACGTGATCGAGCCGGGCGACGGCAAGCCCTACGAGCGCGACCCGCGTTCGCTGGCCAAGCGCGCCGAGGCCTACATGAAGAGCGCCGGCCTGGGCGATGCCGCCTTCTTCGGCCCGGAACCCGAATTCTTCGTGTTCGACAGCGTGCGCTGGGGCAACGACATGGCCGGCAGCTTCTTCAAGATCGAATCCGAAGAAGGCGCCTGGAACTCCAGCAAGGAGTACGAGCACGGCAACACCGGCTACCGCCCCACCGTGAAGGGTGGCTACTTCCCGGTGCCGCCGGTCGATTCGGGCCAGGACATGCGCTCCGAGATGTGCCTGCTGCTCGAGCAGATGGGCATCCCGGTCGAGGTGCACCACCACGAAGTGGCCAATGCCGGCCAGATGGAAATCGGCACCAAGTTCTCGACCCTGGTCCAGCGCGCCGACTGGCTGCAACTGCAGAAGTACATCATCGTCAACGTCGCCCACGCCTACGGCAAGACGGCGACCTTCATGCCCAAGCCCCTGGTCGGCGACAACGGCTCGGGCATGCACGTGCACCAGTCGGTCTGGAAGGACGGCAAGAACCTGTTCGCCGGTGACGGCTACGCCGGCCTGAGCGACTTCGCGCTGTACTACATCGGCGGCATCATCAAGCACGCCCGTGCGCTGAACGCGATCACCAACCCCGGCACCAACTCGTACAAGCGCCTGGTGCCTGGCTTCGAAGCCCCGGTGAAGCTGGCCTACTCGGCCAAGAACCGGTCGGCCTCGATCCGCATTCCGTACGTCGCCAACCCGAAGGGCCGCCGCATCGAAGCGCGCTTCCCCGATCCTTCGGCCAACCCGTACCTGGCCTTCTCGGCGCTGCTGATGGCCGGCCTGGACGGCGTGGAAAACAAGATCCACCCGGGCGAAGCCGCCACCAAGGACCTGTACCACCTGCCGCCGGAAGAAGACGCGAAGATCCCGACCGTCTGCCACAGCCTGGACCAGGCACTGGAATACCTGGACAAGGACCGCGCGTTCCTGACCAAGGGCGGTGTCTTCACCGACGCCTACCTGGACGCCTACATCGACCTGAAGATGCAAGAGGTGCAGCGCTTCCGCATGGCCACGCACCCGGTCGAATTCGACATGTACTACGCGCTGTGATCGGCGCGCGCTGACCGGCGTCACGCCGATTCGGCAAAAGGGCGGCTTCGGCCGCCCTTTGTCTTTCCTGCAACGGTCGGCGGCGAGCGGGTCTGGGGCGTTTCAAGGGTTTAGCGTCACAATCACCCGATGATGACCCAGGCCATCTTTCGCCGTCTGTTCGTGCTGCCCGCCTTGGCGTGGGCCGCCGCTGGCGCCTTGGCGCAGTCGCCCTCCGTTTATTACATCTGCCCCGGCAACGTGTTCACCAACACGCTGAGCGCGAAAGAGGCCGAGGCCAAAGGCTGCAAGGCCCGCGAGGCGCAGCAGCCCACCACCATCGCCGGCCCGAAGCCGCGGCCGGTGGCCGGCAACGCGTCGGGGCCGAAGAACGACCGTGTCGAATCGGCCGAACAGCGCTCGCGCGACAGCGACGCCCGCCGCATCCTCGAAGCCGAGCTGAGGCGCGCCGAAGAGCAGCTCGAAGCCCTGAAGCGCGACTACAACAACGGCGAGCCGGAGCGCCGCGGCGACGAGTCGCGCAACGCGCAGCGCTACATCGACCGCGTGGCGGAGATGAAAGCCGCCATCACGCGCCAAGAGGCGGACATCGCCGCCATCAAGCGCGAACTGGCCAAGTTGCCGGCGTGAAGCTCCTCGGCGCAGCCGCGGCCGCGCGGCGGGCCGATGCCAAACAACCCAAGGGCCTGGACGCCTTCGACCTGCTGGCCACGATGGTGGCGGTGGTCGAGCCCGCGGGCGACTGCCTGTTTGCCAATGCGCAGCTGGAGTCGGTGATCGGCGTCTCGCGCCGCACGCTGACCCAGCGCCCGCTGCACGAATGGCTGCGCGAGCCTGCCGCGCTGCTCGAAGCGATCGACGCGGTGGCGCGCAACGAGTTCAGCACCCGGCGCTTCGAGGGTGCGCTGCGCCGCGCCGGTGTCGGCCATGCCGAGCCGCTGCCGGTGCACATCATCGTCAGCCAGACCGAGCGCATCGGCGGCCGCATCCTGGTCGAGATGATCGAGATCGAGCAGCAGACGCGGCAAGACCGCGAAGAGCGCGTGATGGGCCAGGCCGAGGTCACCAAAGAGCTGGTGCGCAACCTCGCCCACGAGATCAAGAACCCGCTCGGCGGCATTCGCGGCGCGGCGCAGCTGCTGGCGCTGGACCTGCCGACGCCCGAGCTGATCGAGTACACCCAGGTCATCATCCACGAGGCCGACCGGCTGCAGACGCTGGTCGACCGGCTGCTGGCGCCGCACCGCAAGCCCCATGTGGTGGGCGACGTGAACATCCACGAGGTCTGCGAACGGGTGCGCTCGCTGGTGCTGGTCGAGCATCCGCGTGGCCTGAGGGTCGTGCGTGACTACGACGCGTCGATCCCCGAGTTCCGCGGCGACCGCGAGCAGCTGATCCAGGCCGTGCTCAACATCGTGCAGAACGCAGCGCAGGCCCTGGCCGAGCGGATCGAGCAGGGCGACGCCGCGATCACCTTGCGCACCCGCATCGCGCGGCAGGTGACGATTGGCAAGCAGCGCTATCGACTGGCATTGGAATTGCATATCCAGGACAACGGGCCGGGCGTCCCCGAGCACCTGAGAGAGCGCATCTTCTATCCGCTGGTGACGGGGCGGGACGGCGGCTCGGGGCTTGGGCTCACCCTGGCGCAAACGTTTGTGCAGCAACACCAGGGCACGATCGAATGCGACAGCGAGCCGGGGCGCACGGTCTTCAAGATCGTGATTCCGTTACCTTGATATCGACCCCCAGGTCGCCGTGAGCGGCGCCCGCCCCCAGCAGGGGACGAGTCAGCTTGGGGCGGCCCATTGCTGACCACTGCTAAGAACTCGATGAAACCCATCTGGATTGTTGACGACGACCAATCCATCCGCTTCGTGCTGGAAAAGGCGTTGGCCCGTGAGCAGTTGCCGGTCCGCAGCTTTGCCAACCCGCGCGATGTGCTGACCGCGCTGGCCGACGACGAGCCGCAGGTGCTGGTCAGCGACATCCGCATGCCCGGCGGCTCGGGGCTGGACCTGCTGGCCAAGGTGAAAGAGCGTCTGCCCGGCCTGCCGGTGATCATCATGACGGCCTACTCGGACCTGGACAGTGCCGTCTCGGCTTTCCAGGGCGGTGCCTTCGAATACCTGCCCAAGCCCTTCGACCTGACCAAGGCGGTCGAGCTGATCCGCCGCGCGGTCGACGAGAGCCTGCGCGAAGAGATCAATGACGAGCGGCACCAGGAGGTGCCCGAGATCCTGGGCCAGGCGCCGGCGATGCAGGACGTGTTCCGCGCCATCGGCCGCCTGTCGCAGAGCAACGTCACCGTGCTGATCACCGGCGAATCGGGCACCGGCAAAGAGCTGGTCGCCCACGCGCTGCACCGCCACAGCCCGCGCGGCGACGCCGGCACCAAAGGCCCGTTCATCGCGATCAACACGGCCGCGATCCCAAAAGACCTGCTCGAGAGCGAACTCTTCGGCCACGAGCGCGGTGCCTTCACCGGCGCGCAGACCATGCGCCGCGGCCGCTTCGAGCAGGCCGACGGCGGCACGCTGTTTCTCGACGAAATCGGCGACATGCCGTTCGACCTGCAGACGCGGCTGCTGCGCGTGCTGAGCGACGGCCAGTTCTACCGCGTCGGCGGCCACCAGCCGCTGAAGGCCAATGTGCGCGTGATCGCCGCGACGCACCAGAACCTCGAAGAGCGGGTGCGCCAGGGCGTGTTCCGCGAAGACCTGTTCCACCGCCTGAACGTGATCCGGCTGCGTTTGCCGCCGCTGCGCGAGCGGTCCGACGACGTGCCCGCGCTGGCCCGGTTCTTCCTGCAGAAGAGCGCGAAGGAGCTGGGCGTCGAGCCCAAGCGCATCAGCGACGATGCCCTCACGATGCTGAAGAGCTTCGAGTTTCCCGGCAACGTGCGCCAGCTGGAGAACCTGTGCCATTGGCTCACGGTGATGGCGCCGGCGCAGCTGATCGAAGCCAAGGATTTGCCGGCCGAGTTGATTGCCCGCGGACCGGGCGGCGAGGCTGCCGCAGAGCGCGTGGTGCCACCCGCGCCGGCTGCGCAGGTGCCCGAGGCGGCGCGCGCCGCCGAGCCGGTGGACCCGGCCAGCCAGCCGGTGGTGAACGCCGGCACACCGACCGAAGCGCGTTGGCTCGGCGACCTGGAGGTCGAGGCCCGCCGCCGCCTCGAAGCCGGCCAGCACGATGTGTGGGACAGCCTGACGCGTGAGTTCGAGGCCCGCATGATCCGCACTGCGCTGGGCATCACCCGCGGCCGCCGCATCGAGGCGGCGCAGAAGCTGGGCATCGGCCGCAACACCATCACCCGCAAGATCCAGGAACTCGGCCTCGACGATTGACGCCAAGCCCGTGCCGCGCACGGGTTGAATGGCGGTGATGAGCCGGCGACGTCGCCGGCCATGACACACTGCGAACGATGTCGACGACATCGCTCTACGCCATCTGCGTGCTCATCTGGGGCACGACCTGGTTCGCCATCACCGCCCAGATCGATGCGGTGGCCCCCGAGGTCGGCGTGGCGCTGCGCTTCGGCCTCGCCGCGGCCTTGCTGCTGGGCTACAGCCGCTGGCGCCGGCTCGAGTTGCGTTTCACGCCGCGCCTGCATGCGATGTTCGCGCTGCAAGGCTTGACGGGCCTGTGCGCCAGCTACATCTGCATCTACCACGCCGAGCGCTTCGTCGTCAGCGGTGTCGTGGCGGTGGGTTATGCCACGTCGCCGCTGATCGGCATGCTGTCGGCGCGGGTCTTTCTCGGCACGCCGATGTCGCGCCGCGTGGCCGCCGGCGGCTCGCTCGGGCTGGCCGGCGTGGCCCTGATCTTCGGCCACGAGTTCGGCCGCCTTGGCGCGTCGGCCGAGGTGGTGCTGGGCGCGGTGTTGACCGGGGCGGCGGTGCTGCTGTCGTCGGTGTCGACGATCGCGTCGGCGCGCTACCAGCGCGAGGGCATCAGCGGCTGGGCGCCGCTGGGCTGGGCGATGGCCTACGGCGCGCTCGGCTCAGTGGTGGCTGCCGTGGCCACCGGGCGCTCGTGGCAGATCGCGTGGAGCGGGCCGTTCGTCGCGTCGCTGGCCTACCTGACGCTGGCCGGCTCGGTGGTCACCTTCGGCGCGTTCTACACGCTGGTGCACCGCATCGGCCCGGCGCGGGCCGGCTACATCGGCGTGCTGACGCCGGTGGTGGCGCTGGTGGTGTCGTCGTGGCTCGAAGGCTTCAGCTGGACCGGCCAGACGCTGGCCGGCGTGGCGCTGGCGATCGCCGGCAACGTGCTGGCGATGTGGACGCCGCGACCGGCGTCGGCCACGGCCAGGCTTCAGGCCAGCGAGAGCTCCACCACCACCGGCGCGTGATCGCTGGGCCGCTCGTTCTTGCGCGGCAGCTTGTCGATCGTGCAGGCGGCCACGCGGGGCTTGAGCGCCTCGCTGACCAGGATGTGGTCGATGCGCAGACCCTGGTTCTTGCGGAAGCGCAGCTCGCGGTAGTCCCACCAGCTCCAGCTCTTGGGCGGTTGCTCGAAGAGGCGGAACGCATCGTGCAGCCCCAGGCCAAGAAGGCCTTTGAAGTGGGCGCGTTCTTCGTCGGTGCAGTGGATCTGGCCGGCCCAGGCGACCGGGTCGTAGACGTCGGCGTCTTCGGGGGCGATGTTGAAGTCGCCCATCAGCACCAGCTGCGGGTGCTCGATCAGCTCGGCGCGCAGCCACTCGCGCAGCGCATCCAGCCAGGCCATCTTGTAGGCGAACTTCTCGCTGCCGGGCGCCTGGCCGTTGGGAAAGTAGCCGCCGACCACGCGCACGCCGGCCAAGGTGCCGGCGATCACACGGGCCTGGTCGTCACCATGGTTCGGGATGTTCTTGACCACCTTGTCGGCCAGCGTGCCGCGCGTCAGCAGCGCGACGCCGTTGTAGGTCTTCTGGCCGTGGAAGACCACGTGGTAACCGGCGGCCTCGATCTCGGCTTTCGGAAACTTGTCGTCGGTGAGCTTGGTCTCCTGCAACACCAGTGCGTCGACCGGGTTGGCCGTCAGCCAGTCCAGCAGTTGGGGCAGGCGCACGGCCAGCGAGTTGACGTTCCAGGTGGCAAGTTTCAAGACGACCTCACGGTGGTAGGTCGCCGATGCTACAAGACCGGCCGACCGACCGACCGACGCGCTCGCTCAGTTCAGCACCAGCTCGGCGATGTCATCCCAGGTCCCCGCCGGCCAACTGCCGCGCACTTCCTTGACCAGGGCGCCATCACGGTTCAGTAGCAACGTGGTGGGTTGGCGGACAGGGGTGTCGCCGAGGTTGTCGCGGTGGGCGGGGTCGCGCCGCCAGACCAGCTTCATCTGCGGCTGCGGCGGCAACACCGCATCGAGCGCTTGCTCGTAGGCCTTGAAGTCGGCCAGGCGAGCGTCTTGATTGACGGCGACGATCACAAACGGTTGACCGCTCCAGCCTGCCAGGTTGCGGCGCAACTCGGGAAGCCGGTCCAGGCAAACCGGGCAGTCGGTGGACCACAGGTAGACCAGCACGACCTGGCCGCGCCATTGCGCAAGGTCCAGCGCTTCACCTCGTGAGGTGTGTCCGCTGAGCGCGGGCCGCGCCGCAGGCGGGTCGGACTGGGTCGGGGCGGCGCCAGCGGACGAGCCGATCAGCAGCGCGCAGAGAAGATAAAGTGAGAGTGTCTTGATGGGCATGAGCGTTTCCAGGAGCCGGGCTGTGCAGCCGCCTGACTTCGTCGCTTGCCCCAATAGGCCCTTACAGCCCGGACCGATCGGGCCGCCGATGCAAACTGGTGAAGTTCGATCGGCGGCAGGATGTCACGTTTTCAGACGTGGAACCACGCGGCCACGCCGACCGCGACGCCCAGCCCGCCCAGGCCGAGCGTGGCCCATTCGAGCCAGCGGCGCTTGGTCAGCAGCGCGATCGCGGCCATCGCGATCGAGATCTGCAGCGCGGTGGTGGCCTGGGCCCAGCGGTGGTGCTGGTGCATCTGCGCTTCGCTGGCCTCGTCGCGCTCGTGCGATTCGGCGTCGAGCGCTTCGGCCTTCTTCTTGATCTCGTTCTTCTCGGTTTCGTAGCGGTCGATCTTGGCCTGGTAGGCGGCGCGCTTGTCCTCGGGCGCCAGGTCGCGGGCGAACTCGGCCAGCGACTGCTTGGTGCTCTTGGATTGGAAGTAGCTCCACTGGTTGGCCGCTTCGGTCTTCTTGATCGCGGCTTCGTTCTTCAGCAGCCCGGCGTTGGCTTGCGTGGCACCGCCCTGGTACGAGAACAGCGCGCCGACGGTGGCCAGGATCGCGGTGATCACCGCCAGCTGGCCGGCCATGCCCTCGGGGTCGTGCTGGGCCGCATGCTCCAGCTCGTGGTCGTGCGGGCCGTGGACGTGAAAGCCGTGTCCGGACATGTGGGGTTCAGCTCCTGGGCGCCAGGCGCCGGTAGGTGACGAAGGAAAAGTGGAAGTCGTTGGGCGGTGCGGCCAGGTGGCGCTCACGCTCGACCTCGCCGAACGCATCGCGGCCGAAATCGGGGAAGTGCGCGTCGCCATCGAAGTCGCGCTCGATCTCGGTCAGCATCAGCTCGTCGGCCAGCGGCAGCGCCTCGCGGTAGATCTGCTCGCCGCCGATCACGAACACGCGCGCGGGCTTGTCGCGCTGAGCCGCGGCCAGCGCAGCGGCGAGGTCGCCCACCACGGTGGCCCCGGCCGCGTCGAAGCCGCGTTGCCGTGTCAAGACGATGTTATGCCGGCCGGGCAGCGGGCGAAAGCGCGCGGGCAGAGAGTCCCAGGTCTTGCGGCCCATGATCACCGGCGCGCCCATCGTGGCGGCGCGAAAGTGCTTCATGTCCTCGGGCAGGTGCCACAGCAGCGCGTTGTCGCGCCCGATCACGCCGTTGCGGGCCACGCCCGCGATCAGGGCAATCATCATCAGACGGCGACCGGCGCCTTGATCGGCGCGTGGTGTTGGTAGTCCAGCACCTCGAAGTCGTCGTACTCGTAGTCGAAGATCGACGCCGGGCGGCGGCGGATCTTCAGCACCGGATACGGGAACGGCGCACGCGCCAGTTGCGTCTGCACCTGCTCGGTGTGGTTGTCGTAGATGTGGCAGTCGCCGCCGGTCCAGATGAAATCGCCGACGTCGAGATCACACTGCTGCGCCAGCATGTGCGTCAGCAGCGCATAGCTGGCGATGTTGAACGGCACGCCGAGAAAGATGTCGGCACTGCGCTGGTAGAGCTGGCAGCTCAGCTTGCCTCGCGCCGAGGGCGAGTCACCCGGGGCGACATAGAACTGGAAGAAGGCGTGACACGGCATCAGCGCCATCTTCGGCAGGTCGGCCACGTTCCACGCGCTGACGATGATGCGGCGCGAATCGGGGTTGGTCTGGAGGGTCTTCACGACCTCGGTGATCTGGTCGATGTGGCCGCCATCGGGTGTCGGCCAGTTGCGCCACTGCACGCCGTAGACCGGGCCCAGGTCACCGTCGTCTTCGGCCCATTCGTCCCAGATCGTGCAGCCGCGTTCCTGCAGCCACTTGACGTTCGAGTCGCCGCGCAAGAACCACAGCAGCTCGAGGATGATCGACTTCAAGTGCACCTTCTTGGTCGTGACCAGCGGGAAGCCTTCGCTCAGGTCGAAGCGCATCTGGTGGCCGAACACGCTGCGCGTGCCGGTGCCGGTGCGGTCGCCCTTGGCCACGCCCGTCTCGAAGACGTGGCGCATGAAGTCTTCATACTGGGAACGAACGGGGCGCGGTGTCATGGCTCGATTTTACGAGCCGGGTGCGGCCCCGTTCGCGCCGCGGGTCAAGACGCTTTTTGCGGCTCGCGCAGGAAGATCTCGACCCGGCGGTTGCGTGCGCGACCTTCGTTGGTGCTGTTGTCGGCAATCGGTTGGCGTGCGCCTTCGCCCGAGATCTCGATCCGCTGGCCGGCCACGCCGCGCGCCTGCAGGTACTCGCGCACGCTGCGCGCGCGGTCGACCGACAACGGGTCGTTGACCGCATCGCTGCCGGTCGAGTCGGTGTGGCCGACCACGCGCACGTTCATCGTCTGATCCAGGCCCTGCGCGAACTGGTCGAGCACCGGTCGCAGCTCGGGCTTGATGTCGGCGCTGCCAGAGTCGAACGAGATGTCGCTCGGCACGTTGACCTTCAGCTGGTTGTCGGCCGTGCGGGCCACCGTCACGCCGGTGCCTTGGGTCGCTTTCTCCATCGCCTTGCGCTTGTCTTCCATGCGCTTGGACCACAGGTTGCCGGCGACCGCGCCCAGCGCGCCGCCGACGACCGCGCCGGTGCCGGCCTTGCCGCCGGTGCCCGCGCTGATCAGCGCGCCGGCCGCGGCGCCGATGCCCGCACCGGCGGCGGTGCCTTTCTCGCGCTCACCCATGTTGCTGCAGCCACTGGCCAGCAAGGCGGTGGCGACGATCCAGGACAGGTGAGGGGTGAATTTGTTCATGGCTTTTCTCCAATCAAGACCAACGAGGGGCAAAGCCTATGCCGTGCACGGCGGCCCGTCGATTCAAGATGCAACGGTCGATGCCGTCAACCCGTTGTCTCGTTGTCTTCTTCGAGGCCGAACTGCATCGCGGCCAGGCGGGCGTACAGGCCGTCGCGCTCGATCAGCTCGGCGTGGGTGCCCTGGTCGACGATGCGGCCGGCCTCCATCACGACGATGCGGTCGGCCTTCTGCACCGTGGCCAGCCGGTGTGCGATGACCAGCGTGGTGCGGTGCGCCATCGCTGCTTCGAGCGCGGCCTGCACCATGCGTTCGCTCTCGGCGTCGAGCGCGCTGGTGGCCTCGTCCAACAGCAGCAGCGGCGGGTTCTTCAGGATCGCGCGGGCGATGCTGATGCGCTGGCGCTGGCCGCCGGACAAGCGCACGCCGCGCTCGCCGAGAAAGCTCTGGTAGCCGCCGGGCAGGGCGCTGATGAACTCGTGTGCGAAGGCGGCTTTCGCGGCGGCGATCACCTCGTCGTCGCTGGCCTCGGGCCGGCCGTAGCGGATGTTTTCCATCGCGCTGGCCGAGAAGATCACGCTGTCCTGCGGCACGATGCCGATGCGGTGGCGCAGGTCGCCGAGCGCGGCCTCGCGCACGTCGACACCATCGACCATCACCCGGCCCGCCTCGGCGTCGTAGAAGCGCAGCAGCAACTGGAAGACGGTGGTCTTGCCGGCGCCGCTGGGGCCGACCAGCGCCACCGTTTCGCCCGGCCGCACGTCCAGATCGAGGTCGATCAGCGCGGCCTGGTTGGGCCGCGAGGGGTAGTGGAAGCGCAGGCCCTGCAACTGCACGCGCGAACCGCGCTCGGTAGGGGGCAGCGCGCGCGGCCGGGGCGGCTCGGCCACCGGCGAATGGGCGGCCAGCAGCTCCATCAGCCGTTCGCTGGCGCCGGCGGCTCGCAGCAGGTCGCCGTAGACCTCGGACAGCACCGCCACCGAGCTGACCAGCACGATCACGTACAGCACCGTCTGGCCCAGATGGCCGGCGCTGATGTCGCCGCGGATGACGGCCTGGGTGCCTTGGTACAGGCCCCACAGCAGCGCACCGAAGGTGGCGGTGATGATGAACGCGACCAGGATCGAGCGCACCAGCGTGCGCTTCTTGGCCGTGTCGAACGCGGCTTCGGTGGACTGGGTGAAGCGGTCGGCTTCGCGCCGTTCCTGGGTGTAGCTCTGCACCACCGGCACGGCGTTCAGCACCTCGGCAGCGATCGCGCTCGAGTCGGCCACCCGGTCCTGGCTGGCACGGCTGAGCTTGCGCACGCGGCGGCCGAAGAACAGCGCCGGCAGCACCACCAGCACCAGGATGCCCAGCACCTGGCCCATCACCAGCGGGTTGGTGGCGACCAGCATGATCATCGCGCCGATGCCCATCACCGTGTTGCGCAGGCCCATGCTCAGGCTGGAGCCGACGACCGTCTGCACCAGCGTCGTGTCGGTGGTCAGCCGGCTCAGCACCTCGCCGGTGGCGGTGGTCTCGAAGAACTCGGGGCTTTGCCGCACCACGTGGGCGTAGACCGCGTTGCGCAGGTCGGCCGTGACGCGCTCGCCGAGCCAGGTGACCATGTAGAAGCGCGCCGCCGAAAACAGGCCGAGGGCCGCGCCCACGGCGAACAGCGCGCCGAAGTGCTCGCGCAGCGCCATCAGGCGCTGGCCGGGCTCGGCGGCCACCAGGCCCTCGTCGATCAAGGTCTTCAGCGCCACCGGCAACACCAGCGTGGCCACGGCGGCCAGCACCATGAAGGTCAGGGCCAGCACGATGCGGCCGCGGTAGGGGCGCAGGAAAGGCCCCAGCCCCGACAACGAGCGGGGTGACGAGGCCTTGGGGCGTTCGATGGGTGCGGTCGACATGGCGCGCAGTGTAGGCAATGGACGTGACGGGGCCGGCGACGTGGCCGGCATGGACGCGGCGCCATGGAAAACCCTCACTAATACAAGGCTATTCAATGACTGCCGCCACAATCATTGCACAGGCAATTAAAGTGACGGCATGAATCAAGACGACACACCTTCTACCGGCTTCTACGTGCCGGGCCAGTACCGGCCGGACCAGAGCGTGGGCTACCTGATGAAGCGTGTGCTGTCGTCGGTGCTGGCACAGGCCGATGATCGCCTGGCCTCGCTGGACCTCACGCACGCCCAGTGGCTGCCGCTGTTCAAGCTGGCCGCCAAGGAATGCCACACGGTGGCCGGCCTGGCGCGCGAGCTGGAGCTGGACCCGGGCGCGATGACGCGCTCGCTCGACCGGCTCGAAGCCAAGGGCTTGGTGCGCCGTGAGCGATCGACCGAAGACCGCCGCGTCGTCAACCTGGTGATGACCGACGAAGGCCGCCAGGTGGCCCGCCAGGTGCCGCCGGTGATGGCCGAGGTGCTGAACAACCATCTGCAGGGCTTCAGCGAAGCCGAATGGAAGCAGCTGATCGCGCTGCTGACCCGCATGGTGGCCAACGGCGACGCGATGCGCCAACCCCCAGCGGAATGAAGGAGCCGCGATGAAAAGAATCACTCTGCCCCATCTGTCGATGCCGCGCCTGGCGTGGCCCCATGCCAGCCCGATCGGCCGCACCGGCCTGACGGCCCTGGTCGCGCTGGCCTCGGTGGTCGTGCTGCTGGCCGGCTGCGCCACGCCCGGCGAGCCGACCCCGCGCCTGGCCGAGACCGCACCGGCCGCGCTCGGCCTGAACGACAGTGCCAGCACCGCTGCCCCGGCACGCTGGTGGACGACGCTCGGCGACCCGCAACTCAGCGGCCTGGTCGACCAGGCGCTGCGTGACCAACCGAGCCTGGCCGTGGCGCAAGCCCGCGTGGCCCGTGCCCGCGCCGCGGCCCGCATCACCGAGGCGGCGGACGGCCCGCAGGCCAACCTGAGCGTCGAGGCCTCGCGCCAGCGCTACACCGAGAACGGCCTGGTGCCGCCGCCGATCGCCGGCTCGATGCAGAACACCGGCACCGTGCAAGCCGGCCTGAGCTGGGGCCCCGACTGGTACGGCCAGCAGGCCGCGGCGCTGGCTTCGTCGCTGGGCCAGGCCCGTGCGGCGCAGGCCGATGCGGCGGTGGCCGCCAATGCGCTGGCCACCCAGGTGGCGCGGGCCTATGTCGGCCTGGCCCGGCTGCTGGCGCAGCGCGAAGTCGCGCAGCGCACGCTGGCCCAGCGCGACGAGTTGCGCTCGCTGACCCAGCAGCGCGTCGGCGCCGGCCTGGACACCCAGGTCGAGCTGGTGCAGGCCGACGCCGCGCTGCCCGACACGCGGGCCCAGATCGAATCGCTCGACGAGCAGATCACGCTGGCCCGCCATCAGCTGGCCGCCCTGAGCGGCCAGGCACCTAATGCGCTGGATGGCCTGACGCCGACGATCGACCGCCTGACCGCGCAGGCCTTGCCGCCCACGCTGGGCGCCGACCTGCTGGGCCGCCGGCCCGACGTGGTGGCCGCGCGCTGGCGCGTCGAAGCCGCCGGGCAGGACGTGAAGGTCGCCCGCACCCAGTTCTACCCGAACGTCAACCTCACGGCCTTCATCGGCTTCAACGCGATCGGCCTGGACCAGGTGCTGGAGTTCGGCAGCCGCCAGTTCGGTGTCACGCCGGCGCTGCACCTGCCGCTGTTCGACGGTGGCCGGTTGCGCGCGCAGCTGAGCGGCCGCGAAGCCGATTTGAACGCCGCGGTGGCGCAATACAACGCCACCGTGCTCGACGCGGTGCGCGAAGCGAGCGACGCGATCAGCTCGCTGCAATCGCTGGCGCGCCAGCGCAAGGAGCAGGCCGACGCACTGGCCGGCGCGCAAAAGGCCCACGACCTGGCGCTGCAGCGTTACCGCGCCGGCCTGGGCAGCTACCTGATCGTGCTGAACACCGAGAGCCAATGGCTGGCGCAGCGCCGCCAGGCGGTCGACCTGCAGGCCCGCGAGATCGACACCGGCGTAGCGCTGCTGAAGGCGCTGGGCGGCGGGTGGGCCGACCCCACATAGCCCCCACGCTCCCTGCCGGGCGCCGCCCCCCTGAGGGGGCTCTTGCAGCGGACCGGTCGAGCCGGATCCGCGCCAGGGCCTTGAAAAAGACATTCCGAATCGAGAAAGAACACCATGAGTGACGCAGCTTCCGCCCCCGCCGCCAACCCCGCCGGTCGCCGCCGCGGCCTGACCCTCATCGCCGCCGCCGTTGCAGTGGCCGCCGCCGGTTGGGGCGGCTGGCACTGGGTGCATGGCCGCCACCACCAGACCACCGACAACGCCTACGTGGCCGGCAACGTGGTCCAGATCACGCCGCAGGTCAGCGGCACCGTGGTCGCGATCCTGGCCGACGACAACGACGCGGTGAAGGCCGGCCAGCCGCTGGTCAAGCTCGACACCGCCGATGCCAAGGTCGCCCTCGACCAGGCCGAAGCGCAGCTGGCGCAGACCGTGCGCGAAGTGCGCGCGCTGTATGCCGGCAACGCCACGCTGAAGGCGCAGGTGGCCCTGCGCGAGGCCGACCTTGCCCGTGTGCAGGCCGACCTGGCCCGCGCCCAGGACGACGTGAACCGCCGCGCCCCGCTGGTGGCCAGCGGCGCCGTCGGCAAGGAAGAGTTCCAGCACGCGACCGCACAGCTGGCCGCGGCCAAGAGCGCCCTGGCCGCCGCGCAATCGGCCGCGCTGGCCGCGAAAGAACAGCTGACCACCGGCCAGGTGATGACCGACGGCACGAGCGTCGAACAGCACCCGAACGTGCAGCGCGCCGCGGCCCGTGTGCGCGAGGCCGCGCTGGCCCTCAAGCGCGACGAGTTGCCGGCGCCGATCGAGGGCCATGTCGCCAAGCGGGCGGTGCAACTGGGCCAGCGCGTGCAGGCCGGTGCGCCGCTGATGACGGTGGTCGCGCTCGACAAGCTGTGGGTCGATGCGAACTTCAAGGAAGGCCAGTTGGCAGACCTGCGCATCGGCCAGCCGGCCGAGCTGACGGCCGATGTCTACGGCACCAAGGTCACCTACCACGGCAAGGTGGCGGGCCTGGGCGCCGGCACCGGCGCGGCCTTCTCGCTGCTGCCGGCGCAAAACGCCACCGGCAACTGGATCAAGATCGTGCAGCGTGTGCCGGTGCGCATCCAGCTCGACCCGCAAGAGCTGGTCGAACACCCGCTGCGCGTGGGCCTGTCGATGGAAGTCAATGTCGACACCGGTGACCGTGGTGGCAAGACGCTGGCCGATGCGCCGCGTGCGCAGGCCGTGGCTGCCACCGCCGTCTACGAGGCGGTTGACCGCGAGATCGACGAGCGCATCCGCAGCATCGTGCGCGGTGGTTTGTCGGCGGCCCGTACAGCGCACCTCCCATCATGAGCACAGCCGCCGCTTCCAACACGGCGGCGTCGGGCAGCGAAGCGGCGGCCAAACCGGCGACCGCGGTGCCGCCCAGCCCCCCGCCGCCGCTGACCGGCACCGCACTGGTGCTGGGCACGGTGTCGCTGTCGCTGGCGACCTTCATGAACGTGCTCGATTCGTCGATCGCCAACGTGTCGTTGCCGGCGATCGCCGGTGACCTGGGCGTCAGCCCGGGCCAGGGCACCTGGGTCATCACCAGCTTCGGTGTCGCCAACGCGATCTCGGTGCCGTTGACCGGCTGGTTGACACAGCGCTTCGGCGCGGTGCGGCTGTTCACGTTGAGCGTGCTGCTGTTCGTGCTGGCGTCGTGGCTGTGCGGCTTCGCGTCGTCGCTCGAGATGCTGGTCGCGTTCCGCGTCTTCCAGGGCCTGGTGGCCGGGCCGATGATCCCGCTGTCGCAGACCTTGCTGTTGGCCAGCTACCCGCGCGCCAAGGCCGGCACCGCGCTCGCGCTGTGGGGTGTCACGACGCTGGTCGCGCCGGTGGTCGGGCCGCTGCTGGGCGGCTGGATCACCGACAACGTCTCGTGGCCGTGGATCTTCTACATCAACGTGCCGATCGGCCTGGCCGCCGCGGCCGTCACCTGGGGCATCTACCGGCACCGAGAGACGCAGCGTCGCAAGCTGCCGATCGACATCGTGGGCCTGGGCCTGCTGGTGGTGTGGGTCGCGTCGCTGCAGCTGATGCTCGACAAGGGCAAGGAGCTGGACTGGTTCGCGTCGCCGCAGATCGTGCTGCTGGCCATCGTCGCGGTGGTGGCCTTCGCGGTGTTCGTGGTCTGGGAGCTGACCGATGCGCACCCGGTGGTCGACCTGCGCCTGTTCAAGCGCCGCAACTTCGCCTTCGGCGCATTGGCACTGTCGGTGGCCTACGGCCTGTTCTTCGGCAACGTGGTGCTGATGCCGCTGTGGCTGCAGCAGTGGATGGGCTACACGGCCACCAATGCCGGCATGGCGCTGGCACCGGTGGGCGTGTTCGCAATCCTGTTCTCGCCGCTGGTGGGGCGCAAGGTCAGCGTGTGGGACCCGCGCCGCATGGCCACCGGGGCGTTCATCGTCTTTGCGCTGGTGTTGTGGATGCGCTCGCAGTTCACCGTGCAGACCGACCTGATGCACGTGCTGGTGCCCACGCTGATCCAAGGCGCGGCGATGGCGTTCTTCTTCATCCCGCTGACGACGCTGACGCTGGCCGGGCTGACGCCCGATCGCATGCCGGCGGCCGCGGGCCTGAGCAACTTCGTGCGCATCACCGCCGGCGCGATGGGCACCTCGATCGCCACCACCTTGTGGGACGACCGCGCCGCGCTGCACCACGCGCACCTGACCGAGCCGTTGACGAACGGGCAAGGCGCTTTCGCCAACGTGCTGGCGTCGTTGCAGGCGGCGGGCATGAGCGCCCAGCAGGCCTTGGCGCAGGTCAACCGCTTGATCGACCAGCAGGCCTACACACGCGCTGCCGACGACATCTTCTTCGGCTCGTCGATGCTGTTCCTGGCGCTGATCGGCTTGATCTGGTTCACCAAGCGGCCGCCGAAGATCGGCGGTGGGGCGGCTGACGCCGGCGGTGCGCATTGATTGAGGCCCCCACGCCCGCTCCGGCGGGCTGCCCCCCGAGGGGGCTCGCGCAGCGGACCGGCCAAGCCGGATCCGCGCACGCCACTTGAGGGCGGCGGCGCGTTGCGCGCCTGGTGGAGTGGGCGCTGGCCTAACGATGCCGGTGATGCTCGCGCCAGCTGTCCGAGCCGGCCTCAGGTCGGCTCATCTTTTTCTGGCGTGGGAGATTCAATGGCCGGCAACCGCCCGCGCCGCGCCAGCGCCTCGCGCAGCAAGAACTCGACCTGCGCGTTGGCGCTGCGCAGCTCTTGCGCCGCGAGCCGCTCGATTTCGGCCCACAGCGCCGGGTCGATGCGCAGCGGGTAGCTTTTCTTGCCGGGGCTGGCCATGCGGCGACGGAGGCTCGGGTCAGTTGTAGAGCGTGCCGGCGTTCAGGATCGGCTGGGCGTCCTTGTCCGAGCACAGCACGACCAGCAGGTTGCTGACCATCGCCGCCTTGCGCTCGTCGTCCAGGTCGACGATCTCGCGCTCCGACAAGCCCTTCAGCGCCGCCTCGACCATGCTGACCGCGCCTTCGACGATCTTCTTGCGTGCGCTGATGATGGCCTCGGCTTGCTGCCGGCGCAGCATCACCTGGGCGATCTCGGGCGCGTAGGCCAGGTGGGTCAGCTTGGCGTCGAGCACTTCGACGCCGGCGTCGGTGAAGCGCAGTTGCAGCTCGGCCTTCAGGGCGGCGGCCACCTCGTCGATGCTGCCGCGCAGCGTGATCTCGGCCGCCTCGGCGTCTTCGCCGTGGTCGTAGGCGTATTGCGAGGCCACGTGCCGCAGGGCGGCCTCGGACTGCACCTTGACGAACAGTTCGTAGTCGTCGACCTCGAACACCGCCTGGGCCGTGTCGCGCACCCGCCAGACCACCGCGGCGGCGATCTCGACCGGGTTGCCGCGCTTGTCGTTGACCTTCTGCATCGGCATGTTCAGGTTGCGCGCCCGCAGCGAGATCTTGCGGCCCACATACAGCGGGTTGGCCCAGCGCAGGCCCTCGCTGCGGTCGGTGCCCTTGTACTGGCCGAACAGCAGCAGGATCGCGGCGGTGTTGGGCTGCAGCATGTACAGCCCGGCGAGCACCAGCACACCGGCGACCAGCAGCGCCAGCGTCACCAACAACCCCGGCAGGCCCGCCACCCCGCGCACCAGCGACGCGACACCCGCTGCGATCAGCAGCACGCCGACGATCACCATCAGGTAACCGTTGGCCGACGAATAGGGTCGCTCAGCCCGGACCACAGAACTCATGACGGTCTCCGATGAAATCAAAGTGATATCACTTTACGAAGCCGGTGGCCCCTCGTCAAGCGCCGCCGGTGGGGCAGCTCTTGGCGCGCTGTCTGAACGAATGGGGGTGTCGGGCCGGGCGGCGAAACGGCACGATGGCGGTCCGGCCGAACGGGGCGCGCCGCGGGTGTCGCGCGATGGCGCGCCGGCTCCGATTCCGTCACGCCGGGCCTTGTAAACAAGGCTCAACTCGGCCCCAAAAAGGCCGATTTGTGTTCGAATTCTTCCACTGAATCACAGGAACCCGATGGTGGCTTCTAGCGAGGCGCGCGAGACCCGCGACGCCCATCCGACATGGATGCAGAACCTGACCCAGTTGGCCAGCCGCGCCAGCCTGGGGTCGGCCTGGGCCTTCCAGATCGGGGTGGCGATCATCGTGGCGCTGGGCGTGGCGACGATGCTGGTCTGGATGGACGGCAGCTCGTGGCCGGTGGCGCTGGGGGCCGGGGCGATTGCGTTGCTGCCCGCCCTGGTGGCCGGCGGCGCGGCGCTGCACCTGGCCCGCGCGCTGGCCCAATCGTCGGTGCAGCGCGAGCTGCTGATGGTCGACGACGAGTTGACCGGTGTCAGCAACCGCCGCCAGTTCCTGCGCCTGACCGAGCGCGAATGGGCGCGTTGCCGCCGTTATGGCGACGACGGCGCGCTGCTGCTGATCGATGCCGACCACCTGCGCCGCATCAACGACAGCATGGGCCAGCGCTGCGGCGACGCGATCCTGCTCGAGGTCACGCGCCGCGTGAACGCCACGCTGCGCCAGTCCGATCTGCTGGCCCGCTTCGGCGGCGCCGAGCTCGCCGTCTTCCTGCCCCACACCGACCCGCTGGGCGCACTCGATGCCGCCGAGCGCATCCGCCAGCAGGTCGCTTCGGCGCCGTTCCGCTGGGAAAACGCGCATGTCGTGGCCACCGTCAGCGTCGGCGTCGCCCACGTGCACATGGGCCAGGCCTCGCTCGACGGGCTGGTGCAAGACGCCGAATCGGCGCTGCAGGCTGCCAAGGAAGCCGGCCGCAACTGCGTGCGCGCCACGCCGATCCAGCCGCGCCGCAGCGGCGAGACGCGCTCCGTCACATCCTGAAGATCCGTCAGGCCGGCACGCGGTAGTTGCCGCTGCCCATCAGGTCCACCCCGCAGGCCAGGTCGCGCACCCAGGCGATGAATTCGGGCACAGCCTTGTCCATCAGCGGCGCGCCGTGCTGCGGCACGATCATGTCGATCGGCAGGTCGCTGACCATGTCGGCCCACAGCCGCAGCACCTTGTTCGACACCATGTAGCGGCGGTGGAACTTCTCCATCGCCGGCAGCAGTGTCGAGAGCCGGTTCACCGGCTGCGCCGCGGCCTGGCCGCCGATCAGCGACACGCCCAGATCGCCAGAGAAGAGGATGCGGCTGACCGGGTCGTAGAACTGGAAGTTGCCTTCGGCATGCAGGAAGTGCGCAGGCAGCGCGACCAGGTCGCTGCGGCCCACGCGGATGCGCATGCCGGGGTCTGGGATCGGCACGATGCGGCCGATCGTCTTGCCGGGCTTGCAGAAGTGCGGAATGAAGCGTTCCCACACCGCCGACACATAGACCTTGGCCTGGGTGGAGGTCATCCACCGGTCGAGCGAGGCGATGATGTCGGGGTCGGCGTGCGAGGCGATCAATGCCGACAGCCGGTGCGGCGGGAAGTGCCGCGTCATCGCCAGGTACAGCTCGCCGTAGGCCAGGTTGCCGCCGGGGTCGATGATGGCGCCGGTGTCGCCGTCGACGATCAGGAACTGGTTGGACTGGACGGCTTCATCGGCGTGGCCGTCGGCACCCGGCGGGTGGCCGATGTCGGTGAACATCAGGCAGCGGTGACCATCGCGGTCGTACAGGGTCAAAGGCATGGCCGGCACTGTAGGTGCCGGGGATCGGCGCTTTCTTGACGCGGGTCAAGCGTGCCCGCCGGCTACCACCCGGCGCGCGTGATCGAACGCACCGGCCTCGTCTTCGCAGAGCAGGATGTCACGCGACATGCCGCGCAGCCAGGTGAGCTGGCGCTTGGCCAGCTGGCGGGTGGCGGCCGAACCGCGCTCCAGCAGCTGGGCGCGCAGCGCGTCGCCAGCAAGGCCCGCGTCCATGGCCTCCCAGGCCTGGCGGTAGCCGACACAGCGCATGCTGGGCAGGTTGGTGTGCAGGTCGCCGCGCGCGCGCAAGGCCCGAACCTCGTCGAGAAAGCCGTGGGCCAGCATCTGCTCGAAGCGCTGGCCGATGCGGGCGTGCAGCCAGGCGCGGTCGCTTGGCTCGAGTGCGAGCAGGCGGTGGCGCGGCGGCGCGCTCACGGCGTCGCTGCCGCGGGTGTGAAAGGCCGACAGCGGCTGGCCGGTGACGCGGAACACTTCGAGCGCGCGCTGGATGCGCTGCGCATCGTTGGGCGCCAGGCGGGCCGCGGTGACAGGGTCCACGCGGGCCAGCTCGGCGTGCAGCGCGGGCCAGCCTTGCGCGGCGGCCTCGGCGTCCAGCGCGGCGCGCACCGCCGCATCGGCCGGCGGCAATTCGTCGATGCCGTCGATCAGCGCCTTGAAATACAGCATCGTGCCGCCGACCAGCAGCGGCAGCTTGCCGCGCCCGCGGATGTCGGCGATCAGCCGCTGCGCATCGGCCGCGAACTGCGCCGCCGAGTAGGACGCCGCGGGGTCGAGGATGTCGATCAGGTGGTGCGGCACGGCCGCCAGTTCTGCCGCGGTTGGCTTGGCGGTGCCGATGTCCATGCCGCGGTAGACCAGGGCCGAGTCGACGCTGACGATCTCCAGCGGCAGCTCGGCGGCGAGCTTCAGCGCCAGCCCGGTCTTGCCGGACGCGGTGGGGCCGGCCAGGCCGATCCAGTCGATGGAGCCCGTCATCAGGTGGTCGCCAGTTCGAAGCGCTCGCCGTCCCGCTGCACCAGCGTCCAGGCGATGGTGGTGGTGGCCAGCGCGAAGAAGGCGAGGCCCAGGCCCAGCGGGCGCAGGCTGCCGTCCAGCGCCTGGCCCAGCCACAGGCCGACGGCAAATGCCACCAGCGCGAGCATGAAGCCGGCGAGCGCCGACGCGACCCCCGCCATGCGCGGGAACGGCCCGACCGCACCGGCCTGGCCGCAGGGCTGGTGGATGCCGTGGCCGAAGTTGTAGAGCCAATGCGCCAGCAGCACGCCGGCCAGGCTGTGGCTGCCCGACAGCGCCAGCCCCGCCATGCCCAGCCCACCGGCCAGCGTGAACACGGCTCCGAGCCGCACGGCGCCGGCCAGGCCGCGGCGCGCCAGCAGGCGGCGGCAGAAGAAGGTGGCCGTCATGTACGACAGCGAGGCCGAGGCCATCGCCAGCCCATAGCCCCAAGGCGACAGCCCCAGCACGCCGATGTAGACGAACGACGAGCCCGCCAGCAGCAGGAACAGCCCGCCATAGGTTGCGCTGACCAGCGCGGCCCAGGCGCGAAAGGCCGGGTGCCGCAGGACCTGCGCCGAGCTGCGCGCGAGCGGGCCCGGGTGCAGGGCGCGCGGGTCGCGTTGCGGGCAGGTCTCGGGCACGCGCCAGGCGACGAACAGCAGCGTCAGCAGCGCGATCGCCGCCACCGCACCCAAGGGCGCGCGCCAGCCCGACACGGCCGTCAGCCAGCCACCCAGCAGCGGCGAAGCCAAGGCCAGCACGCCGAGGCCGGTCAACGCCCAGGTCATCACATGGGCGCCTTGGCGTGGCTCGTACAGGTCGCGCACCATCGCGCGCGCGCAAACCACCGAGGCCGCCAAGCCCAGGCCCTGCAGCGCGCGAAAGCAGATCAGCGCATCGATGTGCGGCGCGCTCGTCGCGCCCAGGCTGGCCGCGGCGTGCAGCGCCAGGCCACCCAACAGCACCGGCTTGCGGCCGAATCGGTCCGACAGCGGCCCCATCACCAGCTGGCCGATGCCAAACGCCAGCAGCACCAGCGACATCGTCAGCTGGGCCGCGGCCATCGGCGCTGCCAGCTCGGCCGCCAGCAGCGGCAGCGCCGGCAGGTACAGATCGGTCGTGACCGGCTGCAGCCCGAGCAGCAGTGCGATCGCCAGGGCGGCGAGGGCAGGGGTCAGGTGCCGGTCACGCGGGCTCACTCGTCTTCGAGCTCGGCCTTCGCCATCTCGACATCGAGCCGCTCCATCGCGTCCTTCGGGTCGCAGGCGGCCGCGTCGGCGTACAGCTTCTCGGCCTCGGCCATCTTCTTGTCGCCTTCGAGCATCACCAGCCCGTTGGCGTACTCGACCATCGCGATCGCGCTGGTCGGGTTCAGCTTCAGCGCTTCCTTGTAGAGCTTCAGGCCGGTCGAGGCGTCGGCGCCCTGCGTCTTGCCCAGCAGCTTGCCGACCTTGTCGATCACCTCGGCGTGGAAGGCGCCCAGCGCGATGTGTGCGTCGGCATGCTTGGGTTGCAGCTTGATCGTCGTTTCCAGCGCACCCTTGACCTTGCTGCCCAGGCCTTGCGCCAGCGCCTTGGCCACGCTGATGCCCTGGCTGTAGCGGCCCAGCGCGTAGGCCATGAAGTACCAGGCGTTGGCGTTCTTCGGGTCTTCCTTGGCCTGGGCCTCGGCGCGTTCGGCCACTTCGAGGAACAGCGCGAGCTTGTTCTTCTCGCTCTTTTCCAGGTAGTTGGCGTAGATGGCCTGGGCCTTGTTGGCCACCGTGATGCCGGCACCGCCCGCCTTCAGGCCGGCCTCGGTCGCCTTCTGGAACTGCCCGGCATGGAACAGCGCCCAGGCGGCCTGCACCGCCTCGTCCTTCGGCCAGGGCTCGGCGTCACCGGTGTGCAGCCGGGCCCATTGCTTCTTCAGCGCGGCCGCGTCGTAGGTGTAGTCGTCGGCGTCGTACGGGAAGGCGGTCCACTTGGCCATGGTTTGTCTCCTTGAAGGGGTGGCTTGTCGTGTCTCAGACGGCGCGGTAGGGGCCGGCCAGTTCGTTCAGGTGCTCGCGCGCGGCCGGTTCGAGGTAGGGGCCGAGCAGGCCCAGCACGTGCCAGGCACCGCGGGCCAGCGTGGCGGCGGCGCTCTCGGGCTCGAGCGCCTTGCGCGGCTCGCGCACGTACTCGTAGCTGAGCCAGTAGGTCAGCACGACCACCATCGAGGTGGCGACCACCGCGGCGTCGGCGCGCGCCAACCGCATGGCACTGCCGCGCGTCAGGCCGGCGAGCACCGCTTCGACCGCGCGGGTCTTGTTCTTCAGCACGAACTGGAAGTGCGTTTCGAGCCGGCGGTTCTTGCTGAGCAGGTCGTTCAGGTCGCGGTAGAGAAAGCGCGAACCCCAGATCAGCTCGAACAGCATGTGGAAGAACAACCACGCGTCTTCGACATTGCGCACGCCGTCGGCGGCGTTGAGCAGCTCGTTCAGCGCGGTCTCGTAGCGGCCGAACAAGGCGTTGATCAGCTCGTCCTTGGCCGGGTAGTGGTAGTAGAGGTTGCCGGGGCTGATGCCCAGCTCGGCCGAGATCAGCGTGGTCGACACGTTGGGCTCGCCGAAACGGTTGAACAGGTCGAGCGTGACCTCGAGGATGCGCTCGGCGGTGCGGCGGGGCTTCTTGGTCGGCATGGGGGCTGCCAATCTAGCATCCCCACACAGGCAGGGCCTTGGGGGCGCTCCCTACAATGAAATTCATGCCAGCTGTTTCCTTCCAAGGTGTCGCCAAGACCTACACCGGCGCGCGCGGCACCCTGCGCGCCCTCGACGGGGTCAGTTTCGACATCGAGCGCGGCGAGTTCTTCGGCCTGCTCGGCCCCAACGGCGCCGGCAAGACCACGCTGATCA
>NZ_JAYSDQ010000012.1:0-208376 GCF_041914305.1 Ideonella sp. | reverse complement strand
AGGAACGGGAACGCCACGTCGCGCGCGCCGATCTGCAGCGGCACCACGTAGTTCATGAAGCCGGTGACCAGCGGCATCGCGACGAAGAAGATCATGATCACGCCGTGGGCCGTGAAGACCTGGTCGTAGTGGTGCGGCGGCAGGAAGCCGGCGCTGTCGCCGAAGGCCATGGCCTGGTGGGCGCGCATCATCAGGGCGTCGGCAAAGCCGCGCAGCAGCATCACGACACCGAGCACGATGTACATGATGCCGATCTTCTTGTGGTCGATGCTGGTGACCCAGTCGCGCCACAGCGGGCCCCAGAGGCGGAACTTGGTCAGCGCGGCCAGCATGGCCAGGCCGCCGAGCGCGACCATCGCGAAGGTGGCCACGAGGATGGGCTCGTGGTAGGGCACGGCCTCCAGGCTGAGGCGGCCGAAGATCAGGGTGCTCAAGTCGGTGGACATCGGGGCTCTCGTGCCGGCGCGCCGAAGGTGGCACGCCGGTGAAACGGGGTCAGGGCTTGGCGGTCAGGGCGGGCGTGCCCAGCAGATTGGTCGGCGTGCACAGGCCGGCGACGACGGTGCGCTCGGTGGCGCCGGCTTCGTTGCGCCAGGGTTGGCGCAGCAGGCCCGGGATGCCGGGCTTGCCGGTGCCGCCGGTGGCGTCGATGGCCATCATCTGGTTCAGGCACATCTTGTTGCCGTCGACGCAGCGGTTGACGATGGCGCCGTACAGGCCTGCTTCAACGCTGGCGTAGCGCTGCACCGGCACCCGCTCGCTCGGCTGCTCGAGCTGCTGGTAGACCTTGCCGTCGAGCTTGCCGCCTTGCTTCTGGTTGGTGGCCACCCATTGCGCGAAGTCCGCGTCCGACAGGCCGAGGAAGCGGAAGCGCATGTTCGAGAAACCGGCGCCGCTGTAGTTGGCCGAGAAGCCGTCGTAGTCACCGGCCTTGTTGATGACGGCGTGCAGCTTGGTCTCCATGCCCGGCATCGCGTAGACCATGCCGGCCAGCGCGGGCACGTAGAACGCGTTCATCACGCTCGACGAGGTGATGCGGAACTGGATCGGCCGGTCGACCGGCGCGGCCAGCTCGTTGACTGTCGCGATGCCCTGCTCGGGGTACAGGAACAGCCACTTCCAATCGAGCGCGACCACTTCGACGACCAGCGGCTTCACACCGGCCGCGAGCGGGCGCTCGGCGTCGATGCGGTCGAGCGGGCGGTAGGGGTCGAGCTTGTGGGTGCTGATCCAGGTGATCGCCCCCAGCGCGATGATGATCAACAGGGGTGCACCCCAGATGATCAGCTCGAGGCGGGTCGAGTGGTCCCAGTCGGGCGTGTAGGTGGCCGCGGTGTTCGATTGGCGGTAACGCCAGGCGAAGATCAGCGTCAGCGCGATCACGGGTACGATGATCAGCAGCATCAGCAGCGTCGAGGTGACGATGAGTTGGGCCTGTTGGGCGGCAATGTCGCCATGGGGCTTCATCACCACCATGTCGCAGCCGGTCAGGCCCAGGACGAGGCCGGTCAGCCCGAGGCGGGCCGCCAGAGTGCTGGAAAGAAAGCGAAGCAGGTTCATCAGGGTTACCGAGCGCGCGGGAAAACGCCAGTTGCGCAGCGAGCCGGAATCTATCCTGATTGATCCAAATCAACGATTGGACAATTTGTCCCAGGCCCCCCCCGTGACACAGCCCTTTGCCTCCGCATCTGCCGCCGCCGCGTTGCCAACTTTTCACGGTGCTGCCACGTCTCCGCCCGGTTCGTCCCGCCCTGCCGATGCCGATGTCGCCCCCGGTGACATTGCCGTTGGCGTGGTGATCGGGCGGGCGTCGGAGTATTTCGATTTCTTCGTCTACGGCATCGCGTCGGTGCTGGTGTTCCCGTCGGTGTTCTTCCCGTTCGCCAGCCGGCTGCAGGGCACGCTGTACGCGTTCGCGCTGTTCGCCGTCGCCTTCGTCGTGCGGCCGGTGGGCACCGTGGTCAGCATGCAGATCCAGCGCCGGTTCGGCCGCAGCGCCAAGCTGACGGTGTCGCTGTTCCTGCTGGGCAGCTCCACGGTGGGCATGGCGTTGTTGCCAGGCTACGAACAGGCGGGCTCGGCGGCGATCGCGCTGCTGATGCTGTGCCGCGTCGGCCAGGGCCTGGCGCTGGGCGGCTCGTGGGACGGCCTGCCCTCGCTGCTGGCGTTGAACGCACCCGAGCAGCGCCGCGGCTGGTACGCGATGCTGGGCCAGCTGGGTGCGCCGCTGGGCTTCTTCGTCGCCTGCGGTGTTTTCGCCTACCTGTGGGCCAACCTGTCGTCGCCCGACTTCCTGACCTGGGGCTGGCGCTACCCGTTCTTCGCCGCCTTCGCGATCAACGTGGTGGCCTTGTTCGCCCGCCTGCGCCTGGTGGTGACGCACGAGTACGAGCGCCAGCTCGAACTGCACGAGCTGGACCCGTGCGATGTCGGCGAGCTGTTCGCCGAGCAGGGCCACAACGTGGTGATCGGCGCCTTCGCCGCGATGGCCAGCTACGCGCTGTTCCACCTGGTCACGGTGTTCCCGCTGTCGTGGATCATGCTGTATTCGGAGCAGTCGGTCGGCCAGTTCATGGCGGTCGAGCTGGTTGGCGCGGCCCTGGCTGCGGCGGCGATGCCGCTGTCGGGCTGGCTGGCCGACCGCATCGGTCGTCGCCGCACGCTGGGCGGCGTGGCGGCGCTGATCGCGGTCTTCAGCCTCGTCACCCCGGCGCTGCTGGGCGGCGGCATTGCCGGCGAGGACACCTTCATCCTGATCGGCTTCGTGCTGCTGGGCCTGTCGTACGGCCAGGCCGCCGGCGCGGTGACGTCGAACTTCCTGCCGCATTTCCGCTACACCGGCGCTGCGTTGTCGGCCGATCTGGCGTGGCTGGTGGGCGCGGCGTTCGCACCGCTGGTGGCGCTGGGCCTGGGCGCCAAGTTCGGCCTGATCGCGGTCAGCCTGTACCTGCTGTCGGGCGCTGCCTGCACGCTGCTGGCGCTGCGGGCGAACAAGGCGCTGTCGGCCGTTCGCGACTGACGAACTGGGGCACCCGGCTGCGGAGTACCGCAGCCACCCTCCGCGAGGAATCTAGCCGGGCAGCGGCGCCAACCCGTGGCGCGCGCGGGCCCGGGCGCAGGCCGCGTCGCCACGGCCCAGCGGGGCCAGCATGCCGAACTCTCGGCAGGGCCCCGGGCGCCACTCGTAGATGCCACAGCGGGCGTCGACGCCCACCTGGCCGGTGAGCGCGGCGCAGCGCGGCTGGGCATGGTCGGTGCCGCGCATGCGGCAGCCGTGGTCGGTCACATCGACCGCCAGCCCATCGGGCACCGCGCCGCCTTCGCTCATCAGCTCGGCGCGCGCAAAGTCGACCCGAAAGCTCGCGCAGCAGGCGCCGCAGCGCACGCAAGGGTTGTCGCCAGCCATGCTGCTCACCCGGCCTCCGGCTCGGCCGCGCGCACCACGGTGACGGTGCAATCCGATTCGGCCACCACCTGCGACGACACACTGCCCAGGTAGCGCCGCAGCGCCGAGTTGCCGCGGGCGCCCATCACGATGTGGTCGATGTGGTTGCGGCGGGCGAAGTCGACGATCGCGGTGGCCGCATCGGGCGCTTCGAGCACGTGGAAGGTCAGCCGGCCGTCGTCCAGGTTCAGCGCCTTGCTGATCGGGCGGGCCCAGTGCTTCAGGCCGATCAGCTGCTTCACGTGCAGGCTCTGGCCGTGCTCGTCGGTCAGCTCGTCCATGCCGATGCGCGCGGTGCGCATCACGCTGACGCAGGCCAGCCGCGCGCCGGGCTCGGTCAACACGATGCGGCGAACGGTTTCGCGCAGCTCGTCCAGCAGGTGGTTGCTGGCGGTTTCCACGTCGACCGCGGCGAGGATGATCGGGCTCTTCTTGGCCAGCTCGGTGGTGTTGACGGGGCGCACATCGGGCTCGGCGCCGAGCGCGAAGAACCAGCGCTTGAAGCGCTTGAAGGTGCTGCTGCGCTGCAGCTTGTCGGCACGCCGGGTCAGCGGGATCTGCGCCGGGTCCTGCAGCGCCAGGCCCAGCTGGGCGGCGCTCTGGTAGCGGTTCTCGGGCTTGACCTCCAGGCACTTCAGGATCAGCTCCTGCAGCCAGGGCGGGCAATCGGCGCGCAGCGCGCGCGGCGGCACGGGGTCGACATAGAGCCGGCGGCGCAGCCCCTGCACCGATTCCGGCGCGCCGAAGGGCCGCTCGCCGGTGGTGAAGTGGTAGAGCATCACGCCGAGCGCGAAGAGGTCGCTGCGCGGGTCGTTGCGCACGAACTGCACCTGCTCGGGCGACATGTAGGGCCCGGTGCCCATCGGCAGCGTGAACTCTTCGTCCAGCAGATCGGGCAGGTGGTCGTGGCGCGACAGGCCGAAGTCGATCAGCACCGCGGTGCCATCGGGCCGGAACAGGATGTTGCTCGGCTTGATGTCCAGGTGCACCACATGCTGGCGGTGCAGCTCGTGCAAGGCCGCGGCCACGCGCGAGCCGATTTCGACCACCTCGTCCAGCGCCAGCGGTGCGTCGTCCAGCCGGGGGCGCAACGATGGCCCCGGGATGTGCTCCATCACGATGTAGGGCTGGCGCGTGAAGTCGCCCTTGGCGATGAACTTCGGCACATGCGGGCCGCTGAGCATCGGCATGATCATCCGCTCGACCTCGAAGCCGACGATCGTGGCCGGGTCTTCGCCGCCCTTGATGCGCGGCACCTTCATCAGCAGCGGCAGCTCGTTGGCCGGGTCCGGCGTGCCATCGGGCAGCAGCCGGGTCACGCGCCACAGCGTGGCCATGCCGCCCTGGTGCAGCGATTCTTCGAGACGGAATTGGTCGACCACCTGGCCGACCGCCAGCGGCGGGCGTGGCCCGGCAGGGGCCTGAGGCTCTTTACTCTCCATGCGCCAGGCGGTCGGCCAACCCGGCGGGCAGGCCGGCATGGCGGATCTTGTCGGCCGCCGTTTCGTGGTCGTAGGGCACGCGGTGGAAGGTGAGCATTTGCTCCGCGATGTCGAACATCGCATAACAGGCGGCCGGGTTGCCGTCGCGCGGCTGGCCGGCCGAGCCGGGGATCACCAGCCATTGGCGGTGCGACGGTACCGGGATCGACACGCCCGGCGTCGGCACGAAGTCACCCGCCTTGCCGGTACCCGACAGGTGAAACAGCTTGGGCTCGTGCATGTGGCCGCAGAAGGTGTAGTGGCACGGCGTGGCGTGCAGGCTGCGCACCGCCTCGATGCGGCTCTGGATGTATTCCCACTCGGCCGGCGCGAAGGCGTTGGCGTGCACGAACAGCATGTCGCCGTCGGTCTTGGCCAACGGCAGGGTCTCGAGAAAACCCAGCTGGCGCGGGCTCAGCTGCGCATGCGTCCACTCGATCACTCGGCGCGCGTCGAGCCGCATGTTGGGCGACGGACCCTTGGTCGCGCCCGCGTCGTGGTTGCCGCCAACGGCGATGGCACCCTGCTCGACGTAGCCCATCACCGTATCGACGACCCACGCCGGGTCGGCGCCGTAGCCGACGTAGTCACCCAGGAACGCGTAACGTCCGGCGCCCTGGGCGCGGGCGTGGTCCAACACCGATTGCACCGCCTCGCGGTTGGCATGCAGGTCGGTGATCAGGGCGAGTTTCATGGCGGTTGGATTGTCTGCCTCGACGCATGATCGCGCGACGGGCTGACGCCTGCCTGAGCGGGCGTTGGTGCGAGGCGGGTTGAGGGCGAGCGCTTACCTGCGGGCCCCCTCGGGCGTTCGGCCTTCAGCCAATCCGGCCGAGCAGAAGGTACTCCATGAGTGCCTTCTGCACGTGCATCCTGTTCTGGTGTCGGCCCGCCGCCTTCGGCGGCTTCACACCGCCGACGATGTGAGCCGACCCCGAATCGAACGCTGGCCCTGAAGGGCCATCGGCTCGGCATGTCAGCCAATCCGGCCGAGCAAAAGGTACTCCATGAGTGCCTTTTGCACGTGCATTCGATTCTCAGCCTCATCCCAGACGACGGACTGTGGCCCATCGATCACATCGGCCGAGACCTCTTCGCCGCGGTGGGCCGGCAAGCAGTGCATGAACACCGCATCGGGCTGGGCGGCGGCCATCATCTCGGCGTCGACGCACCAGTCGGCGAAGGCTTTCAGCCGCGCTTCGTTCTCGGCTTCGTAGCCCATGCTGGTCCAGACATCGGTGGTGACCAGGTGGGCGCCACGGCAAGCCTCGAGCGGGTCCTTGAAGACCTTGAAGCAGCTGGTGTCGCTGATGCCGGCGACTTTCTGGTCGACCTCGTAGCCGCTGGGCGTGCTGAGGTGCACCTTGAAGCCCAGGATCTCGGCCGCTTGCAGCCAGGTGTTGGCCATGTTGTTGCCGTCGCCGACCCAGGCCACGACCTTGCCTTTCAGGCTGTCCATGTCGTAGCCGCGGGCGTTGATCGGCGCGCGGTGTTCGAGGTAGGTGAACAGGTCGGCCAGGATCTGGCAGGGGTGGAACTCGTTCGTCAGGCCGTTGATCACCGACACGCGCGAATGGGCGGCGAAGGTCTCGATCTTGGTCTGCTCGAAGGTTCGGATCATCACGATGTCGACCATGCGGCTGATCACGCGCGCCGAGTCTTCGATCGGCTCGGCGCGGCCCAGCTGGCTGTCACCGGTGGTCAGGTGGACCACCGAGCCCCCCATCTGGTACATGCCGGCCTCGAAACTGACGCGGGTGCGGGTCGAGGCCTTCTCGAAGATCATCGCCAGCGTGCGGTCGACCAGCGGCTGGTACTTCTCGAAATTCTTGAAACGCTGCTTGATGACGCGCGCGCGCTCGAACAGGTAGGCGTATTCCTCGGCCCGAAAGTCCTTGAACTGCAGGTAGTGCTTCATGAGGCTGTAGCCCGGTTTCATGGCGAGGTGGCAGGTGCTTCGGCGAGGAAGGTCCGGACCAGCGGGGCGAGGATCGACACGATCTCGTCGGCCTCGGCGGTGGTCAGGATCAGCGGCGGCACCAGGCGGATCACGCTGTCGGCGGTCACGCTGAGCAGCAGCCCGGCTTCCATCGCGCGGTTCAGGATCACGCCGCAGGGGCGGTCGAGCTCGATGCCGAGCATCAGGCCGGCGCCGCGCACCTCTTTCACGCCGGGCAGACCGGCGAATTCGCGCTCCAGCGCGGCTTTCAAGTGGGCGCCGACCGTGGCCGCGTTGTCCATCAGGCCGTCGGCGATCATGATCTCCAGCGTCTCGATGCCGGCGCGCATCGACAACGGGTTGCCGCCGAAGGTGGTGCCATGGTTGCCGGGGCCGAGCACGTTCTTGGCCTTGTCGCCGACCACGATCGCGCCGACCGGCACGCCCGAGCCCAGGCCCTTGGCCAGCGGCATCACGTCCGGCTTGATGCCGGCCCACTGGTGGGCGAACCACTTGCCGGTGCGGCCGACGCCGCACTGCACCTCGTCGAGCATCAGCAGCCAGCCGCGCTCGTCGCACAGCGTGCGCAGTGCGCGCAGGTAGTCCCAGCGTGCGGCGTGGATGCCGCCTTCGCCCTGGATGGTTTCAAGGAACACCGCGACCACGTTCGGGTTGCTCCCGGCGATCTGGCGCACGCTGTCGATGTCGTTCAGCGGTACCCGCACGAAACCTTCGACCAGCGGCTCGAAGCCGGCCTGCACCTTCGGGTTGCCGGTGGCCGACAAGGTGGCGATCGAGCGGCCGTGGAAGGCCTTCTCGAACACGATCACCTCGGGCCTGGCGATGCCTTTGTCGTGGCCGAACTTGCGCGCGATCTTCAGCGCGCCTTCGTTGGCCTCCAGGCCGGTGGAGCAGAAGAACGCCGCGCTCAGGCCCGACAACTCGCACAGCTTGGCCGCCAGGCGCTCTTGCAGCGGGTTCTCGTAGTAGTTCGAGCAGTGGATCAGCTTGGCGACCTGGTCCTGCAGTGCCGGCACCAGCTTCGGGTGGGCGTGGCCGAGGGTGTTGACGGCGATGCCGCCCAGGCCGTCCAGATACTGCTTGCCTTCGGTGTCCCACACACGGCAGCCGCGGCCGTGCGACAACGCGATCGGCAGGCGCCCATAGGTGTTCATCACATGCGGCATGGACGCGGTCATCGGCTCGGCTCCTGTGGGGCAAAAGAGAAGGGCCAGCCGCGTCAGCTCGGTCACGCGCCAGCCCTCGGGGAATTCTAAAGCGGGCCTGTCGCCACGCCGATGAAGCGCGGGTCTCGAACCGGCGCATAGCCGGTGCATGCTGCGGCGCAGCAACTCCAAGGCACAATACGCCTTTCGCCGTCGACGCCAGTGATCCGTTGTTGCCGGCGTCCACGCCCCCGCCGATGTCGTTGTCCAAGCCCCGCGAAGTCTTCATCCAAGGCCTGACCTTGGAGGGCCGCACGTTCCGACCCAGTGACTGGGCCGAGCGCCTGGCGGGCGCCATGTCGTGCTTCCGCCCCGGTGGGGTGGTGGGCGGCCCGGGCGCCCACATCGGCTATTCGCCCTACTGCGTGCCCACCGTGATCAACGGCGTCAAGTGCGTCATCGTCAACGAGGCGCTGCGCGAGATCGAGCCGATGGCCTGGGATTTCGTGATGAACTTCGCCCGCGACAACGGGCTGCAAGTGGCCGACGCCTGCCTGCTGCCGGACCCGCCACCGAAGGCGCGGCCGGGCCTGTGACACCGGCCCGGCAATGAAGAAAGCCCGGGCAGTGCCGGGCTCGCCATGAAAAAGGGCTCGCGCTGCGAGCCCTTTGCATCCCACCAGGAAAAAGGCTTCAGGCGGCCAGCGCCTTGACCTTGGCCGACAGGCGGCTCTTGTGGCGGGCGGCCTTGTTCTTGTGGAACAGGCCCTTGTCGGCGATCGAGTCGATCACGCTTTGGGCGGTCTTGAACAACTCGGTGGCCTTGGTCTTGTCGCCGGTGGCGACAGCCTTCAGGACATTCTTGATCGAGGTGCGGAACTTCGAACGCAGCGACGAATTGGCGGCGTTCAGCTTGACGTCTTGGCGGGCGCGCTTGCGGCCCGAGGCCAGGCGCACGGTGCGCTTCTTGGCTTTGGAGGAGGTGGCCATGGTGTTTGAGGTTTTCTGGTGGGAAAAGAGCCGGCGAGTATAGCATTTACCTGCAGGGTGCTGCAAGAAACCCGCGGCGCCCCGGCCGGGCCGGGTGGGGCGCTGGCTACAATCCGCCGCCTTTCACGCCCCGAGCAAACTGCTGGCCCGCCCATGAATCTCTTGAAGGCCGCGTCGACGGTTTCGCTGTGGACGCTGTTGTCGCGCGTGACCGGCCTGGTCCGCGACCAGCTGATCGCCAGCCATTTCGGCGCCGGCGCCTTGACCGACGCCTTCCAGGTCGCCTTTCGCATCCCCAACCTGCTGCGCCGGCTGTTCGGCGAGGGGGCTTTTTCGGCCGCTTTCGTGCCGATCCTGGCGGCCACGCGCGCCAGCCAGGGCGATGACGCCACCCGGGCGCTGATCGACGCGGTGGCCACGGTGCTGTTCTGGGCCCTGGTGGTGACCTGCGTGGTGGGCGTGGTGGGCGCGCCGGTGGTGGTCTGGATGTTCGGCGCCGGCCTGGAAAAGCTGGACCTGGCGGTCGTGATGACACGCTGGATGTTCCCGTACATCGGCTGCATGTCGCTGGTCGCGCTGTCGGCCGGCATCCTGAACACCTGGCGCCGCTTCGCGCTGCCGGCCGCCACGCCGGTGCTGCTGAACCTGTCGATGATCGGCACGATGCTGTTGCTCGCGCCGTGGCTGGAGCGGCACCACATCGAGCCGATCCATGCCCTCTCGGCGGGTGTGATGCTCGGCGGTGTCCTGCAGCTGGCGATCCAGATCCCGGCGCTGCGCGGCATCGGCTGCCTGCCCCGCATCGGCCTGGGGCCCGCCGCCTGGCGACGAGCCTGGCACCACCCTGGCGTGCACCGCGTGCTCCGGCAGATGGGGCCGGCGCTGCTGGGGGTGTCGGTGGCGCAGCTGTCGTTGCTGATCAACACGCAGATCGCATCGCACCTGGGGCCCGGCGCCGTGTCGTGGTTGTTCTTTGCCGATCGGCTGATGGAGTTTCCGACCGCGCTGCTGGGCGTTGCGCTGAGCGTGGTGCTGATCCCGGGCCTGTCGGCCAGGCTGGCGCAGAACGACGACGCCGGCTACTCGGCCCAGCTCGACTGGGGCCTGCGGCTGGTGGTGCTGCTGGCGCTGCCGTTCGCGGTGGCGATGGGCTTGTTCGCCAAGCCGCTGGTGGCGGTGCTGTTCCACTACGGCAAGTTCAGCCCCGAGGCGGTCGAGATGACAGTGCGGGCGCTGCAAGGCTACGGCTGCGGCCTGATGGGCATCATCGGCGTCAAGGTGCTGGCGCCCGGCTTCTTTGCCCAGCAGGACATGCGCACGCCGGTGCGCATCGCAGTGGCGGTGCTGGTCTGCACCCAGTTGATGAACCTGGTCTTCGTGCCCTGGCTGGGCCACGCCGGGCTGGCCTTGTCGATCGGGCTGGGGGCGTTGATCAACGCCGGCTGGCTGCTCTGGGGCCTGCGCCGCCAGGGGCATTACCAGCCGAGCCCGGGCTGGGCGGCTTTCGTGGCGCGGGTGTTGCCGGCCAACGTGTTGCTCGGCGGTGGCCTGTTCTTCGCCTCCACGGCGCTGGACTGGCTGGGCATGCAGGCCCACCCCGGGCTGCGGGTGGCCTGGCTGGCGGGCGTGATCGTGGCCTCGGTGCTGGCCTACTTTGGCGTGCTGCGGCTGTGCGGGGTGGATTTGCGGCAGTTTGCACGCCGGGCGTGACGCCTGGGCAGGGGACCGGCGCGCCGTCAGTCAGTCTGGGGTGGTCAGGCCAAAAGTCCTACACTCGGGGCATGAGTTTCCCGCTGCGCCTGGAAGCCATCAGCCCGCTGGAGTATTTCGCGTCGCTGGTGGCCGAGGACGAACATTTCGCGCTGCTGGAGGCCGCCGTCTCGCTGGGGCAGGACGCCGAGCCCGACCTGGACACCCAGGCGGTGCTGGACCAGATCGAAGCCCTGGGTGACAAGCTCAAGCGCCGCCTGCCCGCCGATGCCAGCGCGATGCACCGGCTGCGCACGCTGAACCGCTATTTTTTCCGCGAACTGGGCTTTGCCGGCAACGTCAACGACTACTACGACGCCGGCAACAGCTACCTGCACCAGGTGCTGGCCAGCCGGCGCGGCATCCCGATCTCGCTGGCGCTGGTCTACATCGAGCTGGCTGGCCACGCCGGGCTGGTGGCGCGTGGCGTGTCGTTCCCTGGCCACTTCCTGGTCAAGCTGCGCCTGCCCAACGGCGAGGCGGTGATGGACCCGTTCAACGGCCGCTCGCTGTCGCGTGAAGAGCTCGAAGAGCGGCTCGAGCCGCTGCGCCGCAAGCAAGGCCTGGTCGGTGATTTCGAGGTGCCGCTGGGGCTGTTTCTGCAGTCGGCCGCGCCGCGCGACATCATCGCCCGCATGCTGCGCAACCTGAAATCGATCCACCAGCAGTCGGAAGACTTCGCGAGCCTGCTGGCGGTGCAGAACCGCCTGGTCTGCCTGCTGCCCGACGCGTGGGACGAGCGGCGCGACCGCGGCCTGACCTTTGCCGAACTCGGCCAGCCCGACGCGGCCGCCGACGACCTGGTGGCCTACCTCGACCACGTGCCCGACGCGGCCGACGCCGAGCCGATGCGCCAGATGCTGGCCGAGCTGCGCGATTCACCCCGGCCGTTGCTGCACTGATGGCGGCGTTCAGGCCGCTTCAGCCGCGCCTTTTTCCTTCTTGAACGGGCTGCGCTGCGGCGGCTCGTCGTGTGCGGCGGTGCGCACCAGCGCGCTGACCAGCAGGTTCAGCGCCGACACGCGGTGGCGCACGGCGCAGGCCAGAGGCTCGGGCTGGCAACCCAGCTTGGCCTTGGGCTCCAGCGCGGTGCGGCCGAGCGACAGGCGCTGCGCGCCAAAGCCGATCGCGTCTTCGACCGTCGATTGCAGCAGCGTCAGGTAGACCGGCGCGTCGGCGTTCGTCGCCCGGTCGTAGCCGATGTAATAGCCGATCGCCGTGGCACCGTCGGACACGCTGGTGACGAAGCCGACCAGACGGCCCTCGCGCTCGGCCACGCGGCAGACGAAGCGCGGCCCCAGCGCCTCGGCCAGCGCCGGCAGGTAACTCGGCTCCAGCGTGGCCAGCCGCAGCGACTGGCCGTGGTGCACCTGCTCGTACAGCGCGTGGATCTCTTCTTGCCGCGCCTGCATCTCGGCCGCGTCGATGATCCGCAAGCTGACGCCGGCGGCGGCGCAGTCCTTCTGCAGCTTCTTCGCGTTGCTGCGGTAGCCCGAGGTCAGGCTGGCCAGGTAGTCGTCGAAGCGTGTCCACTCGGGCTTCAGGCTCAGCACCATGTCGGGCTCGGTCTCGACGCTGCGGTAGCCGAGCAGCCGCAGCGACTCTTTCGTGACCGTCTGGGCGGCGGCGTAGTCCTTGACCATCACCACGTCCGACTCGCCCAGCAGCTTGTCGGCCCGGCGCAGCCGGTAGGCGGCTTCGCCGACGCCTTGCCACAGCAGCGCGGCGTCCACGCCCGGGGCCAGCGCGATCGAGCGTGCGCCCCAGACCAGCAGGTTGCCGCACAGCAGCAGGTTCTCTTGCAAGCCGGCGACCGGCTTGTCCAGCAGGCTGCGGCGGCCGCCGGGCTTGCGCAGCCGATCACCACCGACACTGACGCGCTGGAACAGCATGATCGCCACCGGCTTGTGGTCGCTGTCGTAGGCCATTGCATAGCGCGGCTCGATGTTCTCGGGGCCGTGGTCCTCGAGCACCCGCAGGTAGGGCCGCGAGAGGAACACGGTCTGCTCGGCCAGCGAATCCCAGTCGCCCGGGTGCACGAAGTCGATCCGGTCCGACAGCACCAGCCGCAGGCCCGAGGTGCTGCGCCGGGCCAGGCGGCGCTGCTTCAGCGTGGCCACCGCGGCGGCCGGGTTCGGCGGCGAGGTCTTGAGCTTCTTCAGCGCGGCGCCGGTGCGCTGGATCGACCCCATCGCGCTCTTCAGGCTTCGTTTGGCTCGGCTGGCGGGGGCATCGGACATGGGACTCGTCATAAGTGTTTCAGACGCGCAGGAATCTACCCGATCGTGGTGGGCGCACCCGGGCCGCGCCACGGGCGGCGCGGCCACCTAAAATCCGCCCGCCGCGATCTGCGGCTTTCCGGCCTTGGCCACCCTGGCCTTACGATGCCCCACCCATGACCCTCACCCCCGCCCAGCGCCAGACCCTCAGTTGGTCGCTGATCGCCGCCGTCGCGCTGGCCGTGCTGTGGGCGTTGGCGCCGGTGTTGATGCCGTTCATCCTGGGCGCCGGGCTGGCCTATGCGCTGCACCCCGCCGTCGAGCGCCTGGCGGCGCGCCGCGTGCCGCGTGTGCTGGCGGTGACGCTGGTGGTGCTGGGCACGGTGGTGGCGGTGCTGGCGGTGCTGCTGCTGGTGGTGCCGATCCTGGCCAAGGAGGTGCCGCTGCTGAAAGAGCAGATCCCGCTGCTGGCGGACCGGCTGAACCGCAGCGTGTCGCCCTGGCTGGCGCAGTACGGCATCGACGTGTCGCTCGACGTGGCCGGCGTCAAGGCGATGGTGCTCAACGCCCTCGACGGCAACCTCGAAGAGTGGACCAGCACCTTGCTCAGCTCGGCGCGCATCGGCGGCAGCATCATGCTGGCGGTGCTGGGCACCGCGCTGCTGGTGCCGGCGGTGCTGTTCTACCTGCTGATGGACTGGCCGCACCTGATCGCCAAGACCTTGTCGCTGGTGCCGCCGCGGCACCGGGCGCAGGTCGACAACTTTCTCGAAGAATGCGACGGCGTGATGGGCCAGTACCTGCGCGGCCAGGCGCTGGTGATGCTGATCCTGGCCGTCTACTACACCGTGGCACTGGCGCTCGGCGGCTTCGAGCTGGCGCTGCCGGTGGGCGTGTTCACCGGGCTGGCGATCTTCATCCCCTACCTGGGCTTCGGCCTGGGGCTGGTGATGGCGCTGGTGGCCGGCGTGCTGCAGTTCAATGGCTGGTACGGCCCGATCATCGTCGCGGTGGTCTACGGCCTGGGCCAGGTGGTCGAGAGCTTCTTCCTCACCCCGCGCCTGGTCGGCGAGCGCATCGGCCTGCCGCCGCTGGCGGTGATCTTCGCGCTGCTGGCCTTCGGTCACTTGTTTGGTTTTGTCGGCGTGCTGGTGGCGCTGCCGTTGGCTGCCGTCGGCCTGGTGGCCGGTCGGCGCATCACGGCGGCCTACCTGGGCAGCGCCCTGTACCGAGAATGATGAAACAGATCCCGCTGCCGATCGGTGTCGACGCGGAACCCGATTTCGACAACTTCGTGGCCGGCGACAACGCCGCGGCCGTCGACGCCTTGCGGCGCCTGGCCGTCCCGTCGGCCCCGGTGTACCTGTGGGGCCCGTCGGGGGCCGGCAAGACCCACCTGCTCGCCGCGCTGGCGCGCCAGATGCGCGCCGAAGGTGCGCGCGTGGGCTGGTTCGACGCCGACACGCCGCTGCCCTGGGATTTCGACGAGGGCTGGTGGCTGGTCGTGATCGACGGCGCCGAACGGCTCGATGCCGAGCGCCAGCACGCGGCGTTCGCGCTGTTCGTCGAGGCTGCCACGCATGGCGCGCAGATCGCCGCGGCGGGGCGCTTCCCGCCGGTCGACCTGGCCGTACGCGACGACCTGCGCACCCGGCTGGGCTGGGGCCAGGTGCATGCGCTGAAACCGCTCACCGAGGCCGGCACCCGCGCCGCGCTGCGCCGCGAGGCCGACCGGCGCGGCATCTTCCTGTCTGACGACGTGATGGACTACCTGTTGACCCGATTCGCCCGTGACCTGGGGTCGTTGATGGCCTTGCTGGCCCAGCTCGACCGCTTCTCGCTCGCCGAGCGCCGCGCGGTGACCGTGCCGTTGCTGAAGAAGATGGTCAACGAAGAGGGCAGCCACGCATGAACGCCGTTCGCAGACTGGCCCTGTTCGACCTCGACGGCACGCTGCTGCCGACCGACTCTGACCACGCGTTCGCCGAGTTCATGGTCAAGATCGGCTGGGTCGACAGCGTGGCCTGGCGCGAGCGCAACGACGTGTTCTTCGCCCAGTACCAGGCCGGCACGCTGAACTTGGCCGAGTACCTCGACTTCGCCACCTCGGCCTGGCGCACCCGCCCGGTGGCCGAGGCTGAAGCCGCGCGCGAGCGCTTCATGCGCGAGGTGATCGAGCCCGAGCTGCACCCGAGCGCGCGGGCGCTGGTCGACGGCCACTTGCAGGCCGGCGACCTGGTGGCGGTGGTCACCGCGACCAACGAATTCGTCACCCGCCCGATCGCCAGCGCCTTCGGCGTTGAACACCTGCTGGCGGTCGACCTGGAGCGCGACGACAATGGCCGGGTCACCGGCCGTGCACAGGGCGTGCCGACCTTTCGCGAGGGCAAGGTCGTGCGCGTCGAGGCCTGGCTCCAATCGCTGGGCCACCAATGGGGCGACTTCGGCGAGGTGCTGTTCTACAGCGATTCGACCAACGACCTGCCGCTGCTGGAGCGTGTGCAGACGCCGATCGCGACCAACCCGACCCCGGCCCTCGAAGCCATTGCCCGCGAGCGCGGCTGGCGCATCCTCAGACTATTCGAGACTTCATGATCCGCAAATTCATCGACAAGCTGCTGGGCAAGCCCGCCGCGGGCGACAAGCCGGCCGCCGGTGCCAAAGGCGCGCGCATCCCGCTGGGCAAGCGGGTCGAGGTGCCGGCCGCCGAGCACGGCATCGACCCGACGCTGCTGGACGAGCGCGCAATACGCGTCGTCACCACGCTGCAGGACGCCGGCTACGAGGCCTACATCGTCGGCGGCGCTGTGCGCGACCTGCTGGTGGGCCGCCGGCCGAAAGACTTCGACGTGGCGACCAATGCGACGCCCGAGCAGGTCAAGGGCCTGTTCCGCCGCGCCTTCATCATCGGCCGGCGTTTTCGCATCGTCCACGTGATCCACGGCCGCGGCCGCGACCACGAGGTGATCGAGGTCTCGACCTTCCGCGCCTACATGGACGCGGCCGCGGCCGAGCAGGTCGAAGGCAACGAGAAGACCTCGAAGGACGAGATGGCCGGCAAGAGCCATGTCGTCGACGCCAGCGGCCGCGTGCTGCGCGACAACGTCTGGGGCCCGCAGGTCGAAGACGCCGCGCGGCGCGACTTCACCGTCAACGGCATGTACTACGACCCGCGCAGCCAGATCGTGGTCGACTACCACCACGGCCTGAAGGACGCGAAGGCCAAGACGCTGCGCATGATCGGCGACCCCGAGACGCGCTACCGCGAAGACCCGGTGCGCATCGTGCGGGTCATCCGCTTCGCCGCCAAGCTGGGCTTTACGATCGAGCCGAAGACGCTGAAGCCGCTGCGCACGATGTCGAACCTGCTGGCCAACGTGCCGGCCTCGCGCCTGTTCGACGAGATGATCAAGCTGCTGCAGACCGGCCATGCGCTGGCCAGCCTGGCCGAGCTGAAGAAGCAGGGGCTGGACCGCGGCGTGTTCCCGGTGCTCGAAGCGGTGCTGGCCAACGCCCCCGACGGCAGTGCACGCGAGAAGTTCGTCCACCTGGCGCTGGCCGACACCGACCGCCGCGTGGCCGAGGGCAAGGCGGTGGCGCCCAGCTTCATGCTGGCCTGCATGCTGTGGCACGACGTGGAGTCCAAGGCCGTCAAGCTGCGCGAGCAGGGCGAGCACCCGATGCCGGCGCTGTCGCAGGCGATCGATGCGGTGTTCGACGCCCGCATCGGCGACATCTCGGGCCGCGGCAAGCTGGCCACCGACATGCGCGAGATCTGGCTGATGCAGCCGCGTTTCGAGCGCCGACACGGCAATTCGCCGTATGGCCTGGTCGAGCAGCCGCGTTTTCGCGCCGGCTTCGACTTCCTGCGCTTGCGCGCCGATGCCGGCGAGGTGCCGGTCGACCTGGCCGAATGGTGGGAAGACTTTTCGCTGGGCACCGATGCCGAGCGCGAGGCGCTGATCGAGGCGGTGCGCGAAACCAGCCGGCCCAAGCGCGGTGGTGGTGGCCCGGGCCCGCGCCGGGCCGCCGCGGCACCGGCCACCGCTGTGGCGGCACCTGCCGAGGGTGACGAGCCGGCCGATGAAGCGCCCGCCGGTGCCGAAGAAGGTGGCGACGCGCCGCGCAAGCGCCGCCGCCGCCGCCGCAAGCCGTCGGGCAACCGTGGCGGTGCCGACGCGGGCGGCGCGCCGCAGCCGGTGCCGTCACCAGGCCACGACGTCGATTGAAGACCACCGCGGTGCGGGCCTATGTCGGCCTGGGCGCGAACCTGGGCGACGCGCGGGCGCAGGTCAGCGCGGCCCTTGAGGCCCTGGCGGCGTGCGACGGCCTGCAACTGGCGGGCCGCTCGTCGCTGTACCGCAGCGCGCCGGTGGACGCCGGCGGCCCCGACTATGTGAACGCCGTGGCCGCGCTGGACAGCCGGCTCTCACCGCTGGCGCTGCTGCACACGCTGCAGGCGCTCGAAGCCCGTTTCGGCCGCGAGCGCCCGTACCCGAACGCGCCGCGCACGCTGGACCTGGACCTGCTGCTGTACGGCGACACCCATCTGGCCACGCCCGAGCTGACGCTGCCGCACCCGCGCCTGCACCTGCGCGCCTTCGTGCTGCAGCCGCTGGCCGAGTTGGTGCCCGATCTGGTGTTGCCTGGCCACGGGCCGGTGCAAAACCTGCTGCCGACGGTGGCCGAGCAGGCCATCGAGCGCCTGCCCTGACACCCGTGAGGCCATGGTCGGCGGGGCCGAACGGCCGCCGACCTTGACCTCTCGACGCCCCTTGTTGGAGGTTTTTCCATGAATCAACTCACCGCACTGCCGGTCTCTGTCCAGGCTTTTGGCCTGCTGGTGCTGTCGAACCTGTTCATGACCTTCGCCTGGTACGGCCACCTGAAGCACCAGGCGGGCCAGGCCTGGTGGGTGGCGGCGCTGGTCAGCTGGGGCATCGCGCTGTTCGAGTACCTGCTTCAGGTGCCCGGCAACCGCATCGGCTACGCCGGCGGCCTGAGCCTGGCCCAGCTCAAGATCGGCCAGGAGGTGATCACGCTGGCGGTGTTTGTCGTCTTTGCCAGCGTTTACATGGGCGAGCCGCTGAAGCTCGACTACCTCTGGGCGGGCCTGTGTCTGGTGGGCGCCGTCTATTTCATCTTCCGAAATTAATAGCCATCCCGGCTGCCTACAATCGCGCCCGGACACACCGATGACGCTTCGGTGACATATCTGTGAAGGCGCGGCGCGCGCGCCACCACGAGGAGACCCGAATGCTTTTCGGCAAACTGTTGCCCAAGGATGGCAACTTCTTCGAGCTGTTCAACCAGCACGGCAAGTACATCTCTGAGGGCGCCCGCGCCTTCATGTCGATGCTCCAGTACTACAGCACGGCCGACCTGCGCGAGAAATACGCCAGCGAGGTCGACGTGGCCGAGCGCGGGGCCGACAAGATCACCGCCGAGGTCAACCGGCTGCTGCACCGCACCTTCATCACGCCGATCGACCGCGAGCAGATCCACGGCCTGATCAACGCGATGGACGACATCACCGACCTGCTGCAGGACAGCAGCGAGGTGATGGCGCTGTACGACGTGCGCCACGTGACCGAAGACGTGCTGCGCCTGGGCGAGATCTCGGTCAAGTGCTGCGAGCGTGTCCAGCATGCGGTTTCCTTGCTGCCGCGCCTGAACCAGGCCGAGGTCGCCGAGGCCGCGATCAAGACCTGCGAAGAGATCGACCGCCTCGAGTCGGACGCCGATCGCGTGATGCGCAGCGCGATGTCGCGCCTGTTCCGCGAGGAAGAAGACGTGCGCGAGCTGATCAAGCTGAAGGCCATCTACGAGCACCTGGAGACGATCTCCGACCGCTGCGAAGACGTGGCCAACCTGATCGAGGGCATCGTCCTCGAGAACTCCTGAGCCGCGGCACGACATGGATGCAGTGTCCGCCTCGTTCTGGGTCGTCGTGTTGCTGGTGCTGCTGGCGGTCGCGTTCGATTTCATGAACGGTTTCCACGACGCGGCGAACTCGATCGCCACCGTCGTGTCCACCGGTGTGCTGAAGCCTCAGCAGGCCGTGCTGTTCGCAGCCTTCTTCAACGTGATCGCGATCGCGATCTTCCACCTCAGCGTCGCCAAGACGATCGGCAAGGGCATCGTCGAGCCCGGTGTGGTCGACCACCATGTGGTGTTCGGTGCGCTGATCGGCGCGATCACCTGGAACGTGATCACCTGGTGGTACGGCATCCCGTCGTCCAGCTCGCATGCGCTGATCGGTGGCATCGTCGGGGCGGTGATGGCCAAGGCCGGCGGCGCCAAGCTGATCGCCGGTGGCATCCTGAAGACGGTCGCCTTCATCTTCGTCTCGCCGGTGCTGGGCTTCGTGCTCGGCTCGCTGATGATGGTGATCGTGGCGTGGATCTTCCGCCGCACCTCGCCGATCCGCGTCGACCGCTGGTTCCGCCGGCTGCAGCTGCTCTCGGCCGGCCTGTATTCGCTGGGCCACGGTGGCAACGATGCGCAGAAGACCATCGGCATCATCTGGATGCTGCTGGTGGCGTCGGGCTATGTGGCGGCCGAAGCCACCGCGCCGCCGGCCTGGGTCATCTGGGCCTGCTACGTGGCGATCGGCATGGGCACGATGTTCGGTGGCTGGCGCATCGTCAAGACCATGGGCCAGCGGCTGACCAAGCTGAAGCCGGTCGGTGGTTTCTGCGCCGAAACCGGTGGCGCGATCACGCTGTTCATCGCGACTGGGCTGGGCATTCCGGTGTCGACCACCCACACCATCACCGGCGCCATCCTCGGCGTCGGTTCGGTGCGCAGCGCTTCTACCGTGCGCTGGGGCCTGGCCGGCAACATCGTCTGGGCCTGGATCTTCACGATCCCCGCGGCCGCCTTTGTCGCCGGCGCGTTCTACTGGCTCAGCCTGACCCTGTTCTGATCCGTCAGTGTCCAGCGGAGGCTTCGGCCTCTTGCTGCCACTCGAAGAACTTCTGGCCGCCGAAGGCGATGGTGCCCATCAGCACCGCGCCGCCGACCATCAGCGCCACGATCACACCGAGCACCGCCCCCCAGCCGCTGGCGGGCTGCGGCTGGTCGGCACCGAAGCGGGCGGCCCAGCGCTCGTCCGGGGTCAGGCCGATGACGATCGCGCTCAGCATCGCGGCCGACAGCGACAGGCCCAGCAACGGGATCAGGGCCCACGACAGCATGTCGTCCTGCCCCAGGCTGCGCATGCGCTGCACGCCGACCAGGCCGACCAGCGTCGGCGGCCAGAACAGCCAGGCCCACGGGTCTTTGGCGCCGTGCAGATAGAGCCGGTGCAGGCCGAGGCTGCCGCCCAGCACGGCGAACCAGGTCGCCAAGGTCTTCGACTTCGCGCGGCTCATCGACCGGCCTCGGGTGCCTGCGTGTCACCCAGGCCCAGGGCCTTTTGCATCACCACCACGTCGAGCCAGCGCTCGAACTTCCAGCCGGCGCTCTTCATCGTGCCGACATGCTCGAAACCGAGCCGGCGGTGCACGCCGATCGAGCCGGCGTTGGCGCTGTCGCCGATCACGGCCAGCATCTGGCGTGCGCCGGCCGCCTCGCAGCGGCCCATCAACTCGGCCAGCAGCAAGGTGCCCAGGCCCTTGCCGCGGGCGTCGCGGTGCAGGTAGATCGAATCCTCGACGCAGAAGCGGTAGGCCAGCCGCGGGCGAAAGTGGTTGGCGTAGGCGTAGCCCAGCACCTGGCCATGGACCTCGGCCACCAGCCAGGGCAGGCCTTTGGCCAGCACGTCGGCGCGGCGCTTGGCCATTTCGGCCTCGCTCGGGGCTTCCAGCTCGAAGGTGCCGGTGCCGGTGAGGGCGGCATCGCCGTAGATCGCGGTGATTGCGGGCAGGTCGGTGTCGGTGCTGGGGCGGATCAGCGTCGTGGCGGTGGCGGGCATGGGCGGGGGTGTTCGGTGCGGGCGAGCAGGGTGCTTTCGCCGTTTGGGGGCAAGCGCTTATAATCGCATGTTTCGGTCACGGTCGACCCCGCCTGGGGTACGGCGTATCTACGGGGCCGAAGTGTGTTCACCGGGCCGGCTCAAGGGCCTGCCGGGTGGGCAAGCAGACCGGCTGGCTCAGTGGTGTCTCCTGGGTTTTCAGCGGTCGACCCACTTTTCAAGGAAACGACAAATGGTCGTGATTCGTCTGTCCCGTGGTGGTGCCAAGCACCGTCCCTTCTACAACATCGTCGTCGCCGACTCGCGCGAGCGCCGTGATGGCCGCTTCATCGAGCGCGTGGGTTTCTACAACCCGATGGCGTCCGAAGGCGAAGAAGGCCTGCGCGTGGCGCAAGACCGTGTGACCTACTGGGCCGGCGTTGGCGCCCAGCTGTCGCCCACCGTGCGCCGCTTGGTCGACACGGCCAAGGCCAAGGTCGTCGCCCCGGCCTGAGGGCTTGAGCGGCAGCCAGCGGGGTGAGTGTCTTGTCTCAGAGTTTGCCGGTCGCCAAGACCACCGACTTTGACGACACCCCTGCCTGGCCCGACGACGCGGTCGAAGTCGGCTGCATCGTCGATGCCTGGGGCATCCAGGGCGGGATCAAGGTCAAGCCTTTCTCGTCCGACCCCCAGGCCTTGTTTTCTTCCCGCCGCTGGTTCCTGCAACCGCCGGTGGGGCCGGCGCCCAAGGCGGCCGGCACCGGCCGCTTGCCGAAGCTGCTGAAGATCACCCAGGCGCGCGAGCAAGGCGCGCTGGTGGTGGCCCGGGCCCAGGAGATCGAAGACCGCAACGCCGCCGAGGCACTGCGCGGCGCCCGTATCTTCATCTCTCGCCAGAGTTTCCCGACCGCCAAGGACGGCGAGTACTACTGGATCGACCTGATCGGCCTGGCGGTGGTCAACCGCGAAGGCGCGCTGCTCGGCAGCGTGATCGACCTGATCGACACCGGTGCCCACTGCGTGCTGCGCGTGCAGCGCCCCGACGCCCCCGCGGACGCCAAACCCGACGAGGCCGAGCGGCTGATTCCCTTCGTCGACGCCTACGTCGACAAGGTCGACCTCGCCGAGCGTCGCATCACCGTCGACTGGGGCCTGGACTACTGACGCCGCACCGTCGTTTGTCCATGCGCTTCGACGTCATCACCCTTTTCCCCGAGCTGTTCGCCCCCTTCCTGGTGCAGGGGGTGACGCGGCGCGCGTTCGAATCGGGGCAGGTCGACGTGCAGTTCTGGCCTTTGCGTGATTACGCCGACGGCAACTACCGCCGTGTCGACGACCGGCCTTTCGGCGGCGGCCCCGGCATGGTGATGCTGGCCGAGCCACTGGAGCGTGCGTTGGCGGCCGCTCGCGCGGCGCGCGGTGTGCCGGCGCCAGTGATCCATTTCAGCCCGACCGGCCGGCGCATCGACCAGGCCTTGCTGCGTGACATGGCCACCGGCCCCGGCGCGGTGCTGCTGTGTGGCCGGTATGAAGGCATCGACCAGCGTTTCCTCGACCGCCATGTCGACCTGGAGCTGAGCCTCGGTGACTTCGTGCTGTCTGGCGGCGAATTGCCGGCGCTGGCTTTGCTGGACGGCATTGCACGGCTGCAGGACGGTGTGCTGTCCGATGCCCGCTCGCACCAGCAGGACAGTTTCGAAGACGGCCTGCTCGACTGCCCGCACTACAGCCGGCCCGAGGTGCTGGACAGCGCCGACGGCCCACTGCCGGTGCCGCCAGTGCTGCTGTCCGGTCACCATGCCGACATTGCCCGCTGGCGCCGCGAGCGCTCGCTCGAATTGACCGCCCGCCGACGGCCCGACCTGATCGCGGCCGCGCGTGCCGCCGGCCGCCTGAGCAAGGCCGACGAGCGCTTTCTGGCGCAGATGCCGCCGGGCGACTCGGCTGGCATATAATCAAAGGCTTTTCGATCCTCTGCCGGGCAGAGTCGACCCCGAGAGTGGCCGCGAACGCGGTGGCTCGACAGCGTCAACGCCCATTCCAAAGCGCGCCGGCACGATCATTTTGGAGAAACCTGTGGACCTGATCCAAACCCTCGAGCAAGAAGAAATTGCTCGCCTGAACAAGACGATTCCGCCGTTCGCCCCGGGCGACACCGTGATCGTCAGCGTCAACGTCGTCGAAGGCACCCGCAAGCGCGTGCAGGCCTACGAGGGCGTCGTGATTGCCAAGCGCAATCGCGGCCTGAACTCCAGCTTCATCGTTCGCAAGATCTCGAGCGGCGAAGGCGTGGAACGTACCTTCCAGCTGTACAGCCCGCTGATCGCGTCGATCGAAGTCAAGCGCCGCGGCGACGTCCGCCGCGCCAAGCTGTACTACCTGCGCGAGCGTTCCGGCAAGTCGGCCCGTATCAAGGAAAAGCTCGCCTGACGAAGTCAGACCTGCTGCTTGCAGCAGGCCGCGCTTGGCGCGGGGCGGGCTTTCGACGCAGTCAAAAGCTGGCTCACTTCCCAAAGCCGCCTCCGGGCGGCTTTGCTGTTCTTGGACCTGTGGGCCGGCCCGTCGCGAAGCGCGAAGCCAACTTTCGGCAGCAACGGCACATCGTGCCGGTGTTGCCAAAAGCGAGTGCCTCACTCGCACCAAAGCCGCCCCTCGGGCGGCTTTTTGCATTTCGCGGCAGCCTGAGCCCGCCCGTTTCCAGCGCTTGGCGTAAGCTCGCCCGCCATGCCTTCTGACGAGCCGCCCCTTTCCACCCGCCCGAGCCGGCCCGTGCTTCGCGACCCGCACATGATCCCGGTCGTCGGGCACGACAGTCACCTGCCGCCTGTCACCGCCGAGCGGTTGCAGCCGGGCGCCTTGCGTGAGCGTTTGGCGCGTGTGGGTGATTGGCAGCCTCCGATCGGCGGCGACGGTGCCCGCCCGGATTTCAGCGACCGCCAGGCCACGGCCGCCTCGGTGTTGGTGCCGCTGGTGCAACGCCCCGGCGAGTTGCACGTGCTGCTGACCCGCCGCACCGACCACCTGCACGACCACGCCGGCCAGATCAGCTTTCCCGGCGGCCGCGCCGAGCCCGCCGACGCCGACGCCGTGGCCACCGCGCTGCGCGAGGCCGAAGAAGAGGTTGGCCTGAAGCACGAGATGGTCGAGGTGATCGGCCAACTGCCGGTCTACACGACAGTGACGCGTTTCGTCGTCACGCCGGTGGTCGGTCTGGTCCGCCCCGACTACATCCTCGCGCTCGACAGTTTCGAGGTCGCCGAGGCGTTCGAGGTGCCGCTGCAGTTCTTGATGGATCCGGCCAACCACCAGCACCACGAATTCGAGTTCGGTGGGGCACGCCGCCGCTTCTTGTCGATGCCCTGGCGCCCCGGCCATGGTGATCCGCGCGAATATTTCGTCTGGGGCGCCACAGCGGCAATGCTGCGTAACCTCTACCACCTGCTGTCGGACTGACCCTCTGGGTATCATCCGCGGCGATGAGTTTCTTCGCCGTTCTCTTCGCGCTGCTGATCGAGCAGATCAAGCCACTGCCGCGCGACAACTGGGTCCATGACACGCTGGCCGATTGGGTCGGCTGGACCGGGCGCAATTTCGACGCCGGCAAACCGCAGCACGCACGCGTCGTCTGGTTCGTCACCGTGATCGTGCCGGCCTTGCTGGCCTGGGCGATCCACTTCGGCATCGCGCACTTCAGCGTCATCGCCGCGTTGGCGTTCGACGTGGCCGTCATCTACCTGACGCTCGGGTTTCGCCAGTTCAGCCACTACTTCACCGACATCCGCGAGGCGCTGGAGCGTGGTGACGAAGACCAGGCCCGTCGGCTGCTGGCTGAGTGGCGCCACCTGGACGCGAGCGAGTTGCCGCGCACCGAGCTCTTACGCCACGTGATCGAGCACGCGCTGCTGGCGGCGCACCGCCACGTCTTCGGCGTCTTCTTCTGTTATGTCGTGCTGGCGGCGCTGGGCCTGGGCCCGGCGGGCGCGGTGGCCTACCGGATGGCCGAGTTCGCCAGCCGCTACTGGGCCTTCAAGAGCCGCTCGCTCGGCGTGGCGGTGAACGAGAACCTGAAAGACCTGTCGCAGCGCGCCTTCAGCGTGATCGACCATGTGCCGGCACGGCTGACGGCCTTCGGTTTCGCGGTGGTCGGCAACTTCGAAGAAGCCGTGGCGGGCTGGCGGCGCGACGCCGAGCTCTGGAAGCACGCCAACGAGGGCATCATCCTTGCGGCCGCCGCGGGGGCTGTCGGCGTGCAACTGGGCGGCGGCGCGGCGCCCGGCGTGACGCCCGATCGCTCGAAGACCTTTGCGCAAGGCGGTGACGCCGAAGCGGCCGAGGCCGCCGGCTCCACGCCAGGCATCCCGCCGCAACTGGGCCACCTGGGCAGCGTGGTCGGGCTGGTCTGGCGATCGGTCGTGCTGTGGATGCTGCTGTTGGCGCTGATGAAGCTGGCCAACCTGCTGGGCTAACCCAGCAGGTTCACCGCCAGCCGACTCCGGCAAGCGCGGCGCAGGCGCTAACCCTTGCGCTGGCCCTGTTCCAGCTCGTCCCACAGGCCTTCGTACAGGCGCACACGCGTTGGCGCGATCTCGCCGCGCTCGGCGGCCGCGCGCACGCCGCAGCCGGGCTCGTGGCGGTGGGTGCAGTTGTAGAAGCGGCAGTGGCCCAAGTGGGCGCGGATGTCCGGCATCAGCTCGGCCAGGCGCTGCGGCGTGACGTGCATCAGGCCGAACTCCTGGAAGCCGGGTGAGTCGAGCAGCGCGCCGGCCTTGCTGTCGTCCAGCCAGTACCAGGTGGTGGTGGTGGTGGTGTGCCGGCCGGCATTCAGCGCCTGCGAGATCTCGCCGACCTGCGCATCGGCGCGCGGCACCATCAGGTTGATCAGCGTGCTCTTGCCCATGCCGCTGGGGCCGAGCACCAGCGTGGCCTTGCCGGCGAGCAGCGGCGCCAGCGTGGCGCGTGCCGCGGCGGGGGCGGTCTTCAACGCGGCTTCGATGACCGGCACGCCCATCGCGCGGTACGGGGCCAGGCGTTCGCGCGCGAGCGCGGCTGCGGGCAGGTCGATCTTGTTCAGCAGCAGCGCGCTGGCGATGCCGGCGTCTTCGGCCGCGATCAGGGCCCGCGTCAGCTGCGACTCGCTGAACATCGGCTCGCCTGACAACACCACCAGCAACAGGTCGATGTTGGCGGCGAACGACTTGGTGCGCCACTCGTCTTGCCGGGCCAGCAGGTTGCGGCGCGGCTCCAGCGCCTCGATCACGGCCTCGTCGCCCGAGACCTGCCAGCGCACGCGGTCGCCGACCACGCACTGGCTTTTCTTGCCGCGGGGGTGGCCGATCAGGCGCCGGCCTTCCGGGGTTTCGATCATCACGTGGCGGCCATGGGCGCCCACGATCAGGCCAATGTCGAGTTCCTGGTGCTTGCTCATCGTGCGCCTTGAAGGGAAAGGCGCAGCCGGGCGGCGCTCAAGCCTGCAGCGCGGCCAAGCGTTCGCTGGCCGGCGGGTGTGAATAGTAGAAACGGGCGTACACCGGGTCGGGTGTCAGCGTGCTGCCGTTGTCTTCGTGCAGCTTCAACAGCGCCGAGGCGAGGTCGGCGCCGTCGGTTTGCGAGCGGGCATAGGCATCGGCCTCGAACTCGGCCCGGCGCGACCAGCGTGCCGACAGCGGCGAGGCGAAGAACAGGAAAGGCGGTGCGGCCAGCATGAACAGCAGCAGGGCCAATGCGTCGTTCGCGGCCTGCAGGTTCGGCGGGGCACCCAAGCCCACATAGAACGCCGGCTGGCGCGCCAGCCAGCCCAGCAAGGCCATCGCCAGCAGGCCGACGCCGAAGGAGCGCAGCGTCATCACCAGCACATGCTTGTGGTGGAAGTGCCCCAGCTCGTGCGCCAGCACCGCCTCGACCTCGCGCCCGCCCAGCCGGGCCAGCAAGGTGTCGAACAGCACCACGCGCTTGGCCTTGCCGATGCCGCCGAAATAGGCGTTGACATGGCTGGAGCGGGTGCTGCCGTCCATCACGAACAAACCCTTGGCGGTGAAGCCGCAGCGCGTCATCAAAGCCTGCACGCGCTCGGCCATCGCCGAATCGGCCAGTGGCTCGAAGCGGTTGAACCAGGGCGCGATCCAGATCGGGTAGATCACCTGCATCAGCAGCACGAAGCCCACCCACAGCGCCCAGGCCCACAGCCACCAGAGCTCGCCGGTGGCATGCATCACCCACAGCACCAGGGCCATCATCGGCAGGCCGATCGCGATCGACAGGGCCGTGCCCTTGGCCAGGTCGGTGAAGAACAGCTTCGGCGTCATGCGGTTGAAGCCGAAGCGCTGTTCGATGCGAAAGACCCGCACCCATTCCAGCGGCAGGTCGATCAGGCCGCCGATCAACGCGAAGGCCGCGAACAGCCCCAACTGGTAGACGAGGTCACCGAACCGCGGCTGCAGCGCATCGCGCACCAGCGTGTTCAGCGCATCCAGGCCGCCCAGCAGCGTCCAGGCCAGCAGCAGCACGGCGCCGACGGTTTCGGTGGTCATGCCGAAGCGCAGGCGGGCGAGCGTGTAGTCGGCCGCGCGCTGGTGGGCACGCAGCGGCACCGTCGCGTCGAAGGGCGCCGGCACGGCGCCGCGGTGGGCTTGCACGGCGCGCGCCTGGCGCCCCGCGAGCCAGAACTTGAGGGCTTGCGAGGCGGCGAGGGTGGCCACCAACGAAAGCGATACGGTCAACGCCTGCATGGCAAAGAGTGTATGTTGTCGGACAATCGCCGACCTTTTCTGACCCACCCTTCTCAACCCGCCGGGCAAACCCACCATGAGCGCCACGATGCTTTCGAAGAACGACCAGAACCTGATCTGGATCGACCTGGAGATGACCGGTCTGAAGCCCGAGTCCGACCACATCATCGAGATCGCGGTGGTCGTGACCGACCCGCTGCTGACGGTGCGTGTCGAGGGCCCGGTGTTCGCGATCCACCAGAGCGACGCGACGCTGGACGCGATGGACGCCTGGAACAAGGGCACCCATGGCCGCAGCGGCTTGATCGACCGGGTGAAAGCCTCGACCATCGGCGAGCCCGAGGCCGAGGCGCGGGTGATCGAGTTTCTGGCGGGTTACGTGCCGGCGGGCAAGAGCCCGATGTGCGGCAATTCGATCTGCCAGGACCGTCGCTTCCTGGCCCGCCACATGGCCGGGCTGGAGGCCTTCTTCCACTACCGCAACCTCGATGTCAGCACGCTGAAAGAGCTGGCGCGGCGCTGGAAACCGGCGGCGATGGAAGGTTTCAAGAAGGCCCAGGCGCACACCGCGCTGGCCGACATCCACGAATCGATCGACGAGCTGGTGCACTACCGCACGCACCTGCTCAACGTCTGAGCGGCGGCCGGCGCTGGCCGGCCGTTGGGGTCACTTGGTCTTGCGCACCGCGGTGACGACGTACTGGCCGTCGACCTTGTCGGCGGTGAACTCGACGCGATCGCCGACGGTCAGGCCGTCCAGCAGCGTGGCCGGCTTGGCCTTGTAGGCCATCGTCATTGCCGGCATCTGCAGGGCCTTGATTTCGCCGTGCTTGAGCGTCAGCTTGCCCTGGGCGACATCGATCTTGCGCACCTCGCCCTCGGTGGCGCCGGCGGGCGCAGCGGCCAGCAGCGCCAGGGTGGCGGCGATGCTGCTCAGGACAGGGGTGAAAGTCTTGGTCATGGTCTTGCTCTCCAATGGCACCACTACAACCCTTTGGGCACCCTGGTGGATGACCGCCGCAGGCTGGGGGTGGTTCCCTAGAATGCCTCGATCGCCCATTATTCACACCACTTCACACCGCAGCCTGCCATGAGCCACGCCACCGCGCCCGCCAACGTCGACCACATCCTGCCGCGCGAAAAGGCCGAAATCCTGGCCCAGGCGCTGCCCTACATCCGCAAGTTCCACGGCAAGACGCTGGTCATCAAGTACGGCGGCAACGCGATGACCGACCCCGAGCTGCAGCAGGACTTTGCCGAAGACGTGGTGCTGCTGAAGCTGGTCGGCATGAACCCGGTGGTGGTGCACGGCGGTGGGCCGCAGATCGACGAAGCACTGTCGCGCCTGGGCAAGAAGGGCACCTTCATCCAGGGCATGCGGGTGACCGACGAAGAGACGATGGAGGTCGTCGAGTGGGTGCTCGGCGGCGAGGTGCAGCAAGACATCGTCGGCCTGATCAACGCCGCCGGCGGCAAGGCCGTGGGCCTGACCGGCCGCGACGGCGGCATGATCCGCGCCAAGAAGCTGAAGATGGTCGACAAGGACGACCCGAGCAAAGAGCACGACGTGGGCCAGGTCGGCGAGATCGATTCGATCGACCCGAGCGTGGTCAAGGCGCTGCAGGACGACGCGTTCATCCCCGTCATCAGCCCGATCGGCTTCGGTGAGAACAACGAGAGCTACAACATCAACGCCGACGTGGTGGCCGCCAAGCTGGCCACGGTGCTGAAGGCCGAGAAGCTGGTGATGCTGACCAACATCGCCGGCGTGCTGGACAAGTCCGGCCAGCTGCTGACCGACCTGACCGCCCGCCGCATCGACGAGCTGTTCGCCGACGGCACGATCAGCGGCGGCATGCTGCCGAAGATCGCCGGCGCGCTGGATGCGGCCAAGAGCGGCGTCAATGCGGTGCACATCATTGACGGCCGCGTGCCGCATGCGATGCTGCTGGAGATCCTGACCGATCAGGCCTACGGCACGATGATCAGATCCCACTGATCTGCCGCGACCGATGACCACCCACAGCCCGGCTGCCGCGATGGCGGCCGCTTGCGGCGCCGCGTTCCTGTGGGGCACTGGTGCGCTGGTGGTCAACCTGCTGATCGCCAGGTTCGGCCTCAGCCCCGAGAGCATTTCGTTCTGGCGCTTCGTCGTCGGCGCGGTCTTTCTGATCGCGTTGTTCGCGCGGCCGGCGGTGTGGCCGCGGCTGCGTGGTGAGTTGTGGTTGTTGGTCGGCGCCGGTGCCTGCATGGCGATGTACGTGCTGTGCTGGTTCCTCGGCATCGCGCGCATCGGCGCCGCGGTGCCGACGCTGATCGCGCTGTGCCTGCCGCCGGTGTTGGTCACGCTGGTGGCGGTGGCGCGCGGGCGTGAGCGCCTGGATGCTGCGCTCGTCGCCACGCTGGCCGCCGCACTGATCGGCACCGCGCTGGTGGTGCTGCGCCACGGGGGCCTGGCGGCGGATGCCGATGCGGCGACGATGGTCGCCGGCGTGCTGTTCTCGGTCGCGTCGGCCGTGCTGTACGCCGGCTTCACGCTGGTCAGCGGCCGGCTTTCGCAGGCACTGGGCGCCGGCCCGGCGACGATGGGGCTGACCGTGGTGGCCGCTGTGGTGATGGGCTTGAGCGCGCTCTATGCGCCGCTGGCCTGGCCGGGGGACATCCCGCCCGAAGCCTGGCTGTTGTACCTGGGCCTGGTGACCGCGGCGCTGGCGTTGCTGGCCTTCAGCTGGGGCGCGGCGCGCCTGAGCCCGACCGCGCTGACGGTGGCCACGCTGGTCGAGCCGTTGACGGCGGTCCTGCTGGCCGCGCTGCTGCTGGGCCAGTCGTTGTCGGCCTCGCAATGGCTGGGCGCCGTGTTGATGCTGGCCAGCATCGCTGCGCTGGGCAGGCGCGACGCGCAGCGCATGGCCGCAGCCCGCGATGGCCGCTGAGCGCGTCTGGCTGTTCGACCTGGACAACACGCTGCACAACGCGGCGGTGTCGTCGTTTCGCCTGCTCGACGGGGCGATGAACGACTACATCGAGCGCGAGCTGAAGGTCAGCGCCGACGAGGCCGACCATCTGCGCAACCACTACTGGCATCGTTATGGCGCGACCTTGCTGGGCCTGATGAAGCACCATGGCGTCAAGCCGGCGCACTTTCTGCACCACACGCACCTGCTGCCGACGCTGGAGCGCGAGGTGGCGACCCACCCGCACGACGTGGCGGCGCTGCGCCACCTGCGTGGGCGCAAGTACATCCTGACCAACGCACCGCTTGCCTATGCCGAGCGGGTGCTGCGGCAATTGGGCATGTTGAAGTATTTCGACGGCGTCATCGGCATCGAGCAGATGACGATGTTCGGCCAGTGGCGGCCCAAGCCCGACGCGCGCATGTTCCGCGCGCTGGCGGCCAGGTTGCGGGTGCCGCCGCGCCGCTGCGTGCTGGTCGAAGACACGCTGGCGCACCAGAAGTCGGCCCATGGCGTGGGCATGCGCACGGTGTGGATGCAACGCTGGGCGAAACGGGGGGCGCACGGCCCGGAAGTTGGTGTTTACCTGCACCGGAAGCCGACCTATGTGTGTGCAAGAATCTCTTCGCTCCAACAGTTGCGCCGTGTGCCGTGATGCCTGACCTGCCCGAAGAAACCGAAGCGGCCCAGGCCGAGGCACCCCGCCCGCAAACGCCTGCCGAGGCCCCCGCTGGGGCCGCCGCGCCCGGCGGCAGCGAAGCCCCGGCGCGCAAGCGCCCGAAGCCCGGTGAACGCCGCGTGCAGATTCTGCAGACGCTGGCGTCGATGCTCGAGCAACCCGGCGCCGAACGCATCACCACCGCCGCACTCGCCGCTGCGCTGTCGGTCAGCGAAGCCGCGCTGTACCGTCATTTCGCCAGCAAGGCGCAGATGTTCGAAGGGCTGATCGACTTCATCGAATCGAGCATCTTCGGCCTGATCAACCAGATCACCGAGCGCGAGACCAGCGGCTCGGTGCAGGCGCAGCGCATCACCCAGGTGGTGCTGCAGTTCGGCGAAAAGAACCCCGGCATGACCCGCGTGATGGTCGGTGATGCGCTGGTGTTCGAGAACGAGCGCCTGACCGCGCGCATGAACCAGTTCTTCGACCGGGTCGAGTCGCAGTTGCGCCAGAGCCTTCGCCTGGCGGTCGACGAGGCGGGGTCGAGCACACCCACCGTCGAGGCCAACGGCCGCGCCTCGGCGCTGACGGCCTTCATCGTCGGGCGCCTGCAGCGCTACGCCCGCTCGGGTTTCAAGCGCAGCCCGACCGAGCAGCTGGACATCGCGCTGGGTCTGTTGACCTGAGGTGTCCACCGGCGCGGACCACGCGCTGCGTTGGGGTGGCGGCCAGCTCTGGCTGTGCCCCGAGCGCGCCGCCTTCTGGCCCGACGAGCGGGTGCTGCTGGTGGCCGACTTCCACCTCGGCAAGGCCCACAGCTTTCGCCGCCTGGGCGTGCCGGTGCCCGGCGGCACCACCGAGGCCAACCTCGCGCGCCTGGGCGCGCTGGTCGACCGTTGGCAGGCGAGCGAGGTTGTGTTCCTGGGTGACTTTCTGCACTCGACACAGGCCCGCGGCGGCCCTGGCGTTCCGGCGTTCGCCGCTTGGCGAGAGGCGAGGCCGACACTGCGGCTGACGCTGGTGCGCGGCAACCACGACCAGCGCGCCGGCGACCCGCCGCCCGAACTGGGCATCGGCGTGGTCGACGAGCCGCATGCGCGTGGACCCTGGGCCTTGTGCCACCACCCGCAGCCGCGCCCAGGGCAGGCCGTGCTGGCCGGGCATCTGCACCCGGGCGCGCTGGTCGGCGGCACCGGCTTCGATCGGCTGTGCCTGCCGGCATTTCACGGCCGCGGCGAGGTGCTGGTGCTGCCGGCCTTCGGCGAATTCACCGGCACCAAGGCCGTGGTGCGCGAGCCGGGCGACCAGTGCTTCGTGACCGATGGTGTGCAGGTGTTTCGCGTGCCTTGAGGCGTCGCCGTCCTATTCGAGAATTAGGGGGAGGCCCCGGGTTCTTCATCGAAAGGACATCGATCGCTATTCCAATACGGGCCTCTTCGAGCCGTGCCGTCGTTGCGCCCGTGGTGCGGGTGGCGCGCGCCCCTTCAACTCCCTTGTGAAGCGAGTCCCGAGATGCCTTCCCACCCCGCCAGCCATGTGCTGACCGCCATCGCCCTGGGCGCTGCCCTGGTCGGCTGCGCCAGCGCCGCCTCGTCGTCGACGCCGCCCGCCAAACCGTCCAAGCCCGGTACCGGCGTCATCAAGATCCTGGCGTTGAACGACTTCCACGGCCAGATCGAATCGCCGGGCACCTTCCGCGCCAACGCCGACTCGCCGCTGGTGCCGGCCGGCGGTGCCGACTATGCGGCCGGCTACATCGCCGCTGCGCGCGCCGCCAACCCCAACACCGTGGTCGTCTCGGCCGGTGACCTGATCGGCGCCAGCCCGCTGGTCTCGGCCTTCTTCCACGACGAGCCAACGATCGAGGTGATGAACCGCGCCGGCCTGGACTTCAACGCCGTCGGCAACCACGAGTTCGACGACGGCAAGGACGAGCTGCTGCGCATGCAGCGCGGCGGCTGCCACCCGACCGACACCGTCAACAGCTGCCGTGGCGCCGAGGTCGGCACGCCGGTGCCGTTCGAGGGTGCGAAGTTCCGCTTCCTGGCCGCCAACGTGGTGCACAAGAACAGCGGCCGCACGCTGTTCGCGCCCTATGGCATCAAGAAGTTCGACGTCAACGGCCGCTCGGTCAAGATGGCCTTCATCGGCATGACGCTGAAGGACACGCCGCAGATCGTCACCCCGTCGGGCGTCAAGGGCCTGGTGTTCAACGACGAGGCGCAGACCGTCAACGCACTGGTGCCGCAGCTGCGCGCGCAGGGCGTCGAGTCGATCGTCGTGCTGATCCACCAGGGCGGCGTGCAGACCGCGCCGTCGCCGGTCGACATCAACGGCTGCGTCGGTGGCCTCGAAGGCTCGCCGATCAAGACCATCGTCGGCCGGCTCGATGGCGCGGTCGACCTGGTCGTCACCGGCCACACCCATGCCGCCTACAACTGCCAGCTGCCGCTGGCCAACGGCCGGCTCGTGCCGGTGACCAGCGCCAACACGCAGGGTCGCGTGCTGACCGACATCGACCTGACCGTCGACACCGGCACGCGCGACGTGACGCAGGCCGCGGCCGTCAACAAGGTGGTCGATCGCAGCAACGTGGGCATCACGCCGAGCGCCGAGATCGCCTCGATCGTGGCCGGCTACAAGGCGCTGTCGACCCCGATCGCCAACCGCGTGATCGGCAGCATCGCCCGCGACGTGCTGAACACCCGCGACGCCGGTTGCAACATGCCGGCCGGTGACCTGATCGCCGACTCGCAGCTGGCCGCCACCGCCGCGCCGGAATTCGGCGGCGCGCAACTCGCGCTGATGAACCCGGGCGGCGTGCGCAACCCGGGCTTCACCTACGCCAACAGCGGCGCCAACGAGGGCGACGGCAACGTCACCTACGGCGAGGCCTTCACCGTGCAGCCCTTCGGCAACAGCCTGGTGACGATGACGCTGACGACGCAGCAGATCCGCGACGTGCTGGAGCAGCAGTTCCCGAACTGCTTCGGCCAGACGGTGTTCGCCCGTGTGCTGCTGCCGTCCAATGGCCTGCGCTACGAGTGGGACCATGCCCAGGCCTGCGGCGCCAAGGTGCGCAACGCGACGCTGACGGTCAATGGCGTGGCTGAACCGCTGGTCAGCAATGGCGACGTGGTCAACGCTGCGCGCACCTGGCGCGTGACGGTGAACAACTTCCTGGCCGACGGCGGCGATGGTTTTGCGGTGCTCAAGGGCGGCGTCAACCGCCTGGGCGGCGCGCAGGACATCGACGCGCTCGAGAAGTACCTGGTCAATTTCAAGGCGCCGAACCCGCCTTATGACCCGCTCGACCCCAACCTGGGCAAGCCGCGCATCGTGCGCCTGGACGGCGGCACCGCCTGCCCGTGACACGGCCCCAGGCACCGGGTGTTCACTACACTCGGTGCCATGGACCCTGTGACCCTTGAAGCGCTGCTGGCCAAGGCCGATCGCCTGCTGACGCGGCTGGACGCGGTGCTGCCGCACCTGGCCACGGCGCCGGACTGGTCGGCCTCGATCGCCTTTCGCTACCGCAAGCGGGCCGGCTCCGGCGTGCTGGAGCCGGTGCGCCATGTGGCCACCATCCGCTTGGCCGACCTGAAAGAGGTCGATGCGCAGAAAGAGCGGCTGGCGCGCAACACCGAGCAGTTCGTGGCCGGCGCGGCGGCCAACAACGTGCTGCTGACCGGCGCGCGCGGCACCGGCAAGAGCTCGCTGATCAAGGCTTGCCTGAACGAATTCGCGCCGCGCGGGCTGCGGCTGATCGAGGTCGACAAGGCCGATCTCGTCGACCTGCCCGACCTGGTGGATCTGGTCGCGGGGCGGCCCGAGCGCTTCATCGTCTTCTGCGACGACCTGAGCTTCGAAGAGGGCGAGCCCGGCTACAAGGCCTTGAAGTCGATCCTCGACGGCTCGGTCGCCCAGGCGTCGGACAACCTGCTGATCTACGCGACCAGCAACCGGCGCCATCTGTTGCCCGAGTACATGAAAGAGAACCTGAGCTACCAGCACACCGAGGATGGCGAGGTGCACCCCGGCGAGGTGGTCGAAGAGAAGATCTCGCTGTCCGAGCGTTTCGGGCTGTGGATCAGCTTCTACCCGTTCACCCAGGGCGAGTACCTGGCGATCGCCGCGCAGTGGCTGCGCCACCATGGGTTGAACGAGGCGCAGATCGAGGCCGCCCGGCCCGAGGCGCTGGTGTTCGCGCTGGAGCGGGGCTCGCGGTCGGGGCGCGTCGCGCACCAGTTCGCGCGCGACCTAGCCGGCCGGCTGGCGGTGGCGGGGAAGGGCGCATGAGCCACGACACGGAACGAACCCCGGTCGACGTGGCGGTGGGCGTGCTGGTCGAGCGCGATGCGGCCGGCCGTGAAGGCCGCTTCCTGCTGACCTCGCGGCCCGAGGGCAAGGTCTACGCCGGCTATTGGGAATTTCCGGGCGGCAAGCTCGAGCAGGGCGAGAGCGTGCACGAAGCGCTGGCCCGCGAACTGCATGAAGAGCTTGGCATCACGATCGGCGACAGCCACGCCTGGCAGGAGCTGGTGATGGACTACCCGCACGCCCGCGTGCGCCTGCACTTTCGCAAGGTCTACCAGTGGAGCGGCGCGTTCGAGATGCGCGAGGGCCAGGCGATGGCCTGGGAGACGCTGCCGGTGGCCAGCGCGCCGGTGCTGCCGGGCACGATCCCGGTGCTGCAGTGGTTTGCCGCCGAGCGGGGCCACCACGGCCCCACCCACAGCGGCTGACTGCCAGTCGCTACACTGCCCGCATGGATTGGCTGGATCATGTCCGCTGGGACGACCAAGGCTTGGTGCCCGTCATCGCGCAAGAGGCGGGCAGCGGCGACGTGCTGATGTTCGCCTGGATGAACCGCGAGGCCCTGGCGCGCACGGCCGAGCTGCGCGAGGCGGTGTATTTCAGCCGTTCGCGCCAGCGCCTGTGGCACAAGGGCGAAGAGTCGGGCCACACCCAAAAGGTGCATGAGATCCGGCTCGACTGCGACCAGGACGTGGTGCTGCTGAAGGTGACGCAACTCGGCCATGAGCCCGGCATCGCCTGTCACACGGGCCGCCACAGCTGCTTCTTCGAGCGCCTGGACGGTGACCAATGGGCAGCGGTCGACCCGGTGCTGAAAGACCCGGCCCGCATCTACACCAAGTGAAATCTCCGATGTCTGCCCCCACCACCTCGAACGACACCTTGCAGCACCTGGCCGAGGTGATCGAGTCGCGCCGCCATGGCGACCCGGACAAGAGTTATGTCGCCCGCCTGTTCCACAAGGGCACCGATGCGATCCTGAAGAAGGTTGGCGAAGAAGCCACCGAGACGGTGATGGCCGCCAAAGATGGCGATCGGCAGAAGATCGTCTACGAAGTGGCCGACCTGTGGTTCCACTCGATGATCGCGCTGGCCCACTTCGGGCTGACGCCGGCCGATGTGCTGGCCGAGCTGACGCGGCGCGAAGGCCAGTCCGGCCTCGAAGAGTTCGCGGCGCGCAAGGCGCAGCAACGTGAGCAAGGAGAACGTGGATGAACGACGTGACGACGATCGATCCCGGCCGCGATGACGGGCTGCGCACGCTGGGCCACATCAGCTACGCGCTGCATGCGGTGGTGGCGGTGGGCGCGGTGCTGCCGGGCTTCCAACCCGGCGTGGTCCTGCTGGTGGTGGCGTTCATCCTCGACCTGGTCAAGCGGGCGGATGCGGCCGGCACCTGGCAGGAAAGTCATTTCAGTTGGCGCATCCGCAGCGTGCTGTGGGCCGCCGGGCTGTACCTGGTCACCTCCCCGCTGTGGGCCTTCTTCTTGCTGCCGGGCTGGATCGCCTGGACGGCGATCTCGATCTGGTTCCTCTACCGCGTGGTGCGCGGCTGGTTGGCGCTCAATGAGCGCCGTGCGATGCCGGCTTGAGCCGGCGAGGGAGAAACAACACGATGAGCACCGACCCGAACTGCATCTTCTGCAAGATCATCGCAGGCCAGATCCCATCCAAGAAGGCCTTCGAGGACGAGGACGTGATCGCCTTCCACGACATCCACCCCTGGGCGCCGGTGCACCTGCTGGTGGTGCCCAAGCGCCACATCGCGACGATGGAAGCGGTGACGCCCGACGACCAGGCGCTGATGGGCAAGATGATGGTGCTGGCGCCGAAGCTGATGGCCGATGCCGGTGTCACCGGCGGCTTCCGCCAGATCATCAACACCGGCCGCGATGGCGGGCAGGAAGTCTTCCACGTCCACATGCACGTCTTCGGCGGGCCGCGCCCCTGGGCGAAAGGTTGAGTCGCCGTCGGGGCAGGCCGCTGAGGGCCGCCCTGCAATCACCGTGGGTTGAACCGGCCGCCGCCCAGCCCACTCATACAATCTATCGTTGGTCTTTGGAGAAACGTCATGGGATCGTTCAGCATCTGGCATTGGCTGATCGTGCTGCTGGTCGTGGTGCTGATTTTCGGCACCAAGAAGCTCAAGAACATGGGCTCGGATCTGGGCGCCGCGGTCAAGGGCTTCAAGGACGGGGTCAAGGGCGGCGCCGAATCGGGCGAGCCGCTGCCGCCGTCGCAGCAGGTGACATCGTCGTCGGCCAAGGCGAACGACGCCAACACCGTCGACGTCGAAGCCAAGAACAAGGTTTGAGCCGGTTTCCGGCCCGTGGCCTGACCGCCGCCGGCGGCCGGGCTGCGGCTTGACGCGCGCCCCATGATCGATTTCGGATTCGACAAGATAGCCCTCATCGGGGCCGTGGCGCTGATCGTCATCGGCCCCGAGAAGCTGCCGCGCGTGGCCCGCACGGTGGGCCATTTCGTGGGCAAGGCCCAGCGCTACGTGGCCGAGGTCAAGGCCGAGGTCAACCGCTCGATCGAGCTGGAAGAACTGCAGAAGATGAAGTCGCAGTTCGAGACCGCCGCGCGCGACGTGCAAGACACCGTGCGCAGCGAGGTGCAGCAGGCCTCTGACAACCTGTCTCAGAGCTGGAACGACGCGTCCGGCGGGCTGGGGCAGGGCCTGGCCAACGCCAGCGGCGACGCCAGCATCGGCTGGACGCCCGCGCCGCCGGTGTACCAGCACCCGGGCAAGCACTGGCGGCTCAAGCGCGGCGCCGTGCCGGCCTGGTACAAGCAGCGTGAAGGCGTGAGGCGGCATGTGCAATCGGGCGCCGCGCGGGTGGCGCGCTTTCGGCCGCCGAAAACTGGCGGAGCCGCCCGATGAGTGCCGACCCCAAAGACGAACTGGAAGGCACCGAGGCTCCGTTTGTTTCCCACCTGATCGAGCTGCGCGACCGCCTGGTGCGGGCGCTGATCGCCGTGGGCATCGCCTTCGCCGCGCTGTCGTACTGGCCCGGCCCCGGCGGCCTGTACGACCTGTTGGCATCGCCGCTGGTGTCCACCCTGCCGCACGGCACGACCCTGATCGCGACCAACGTGATCTCGCCGTTCCTGGTGCCGCTGAAGATCACGCTGATGGCGGCTTTCTTGCTGGCGTTACCGATCGTGCTCTACCAGGTCTGGGCTTTCGTGGCGCCGGGCCTGTACAGCCACGAGAAGCGGCTGGTGCTGCCGCTGGTGGTGTCGAGCACCCTGCTGTTCTTCGGCGGAGTGGCCTTCTGCTACTTCTTCGTCTTCGGCAAGGTCTTCGCGTTCATCCAGAGCTTTGCGCCCAAGAGCATCACCGCGGCGCCGGACATCGAGGCCTACCTGGGCTTCGTGCTGACGATGTTCATCGCGTTCGGGGCGGCCTTCGAGGTGCCGATCGTGGTGGTCGTGCTGGCGCGCCTGGGTGTGGTCAGCATCGAGAAGCTGCGCGCCTTCCGCGGCTACTTCGTCGTGGTGGCCTTCATCGTCGCGGCGGTCATCACCCCGCCGGACGTGGTGTCGCAGCTGGCCCTGGCGATCCCGATGTGCCTGCTGTACGAGCTGGGCATCCTCGCGGCAGGTCTGTTCATCAAGCACACCCAGGCACCCGAGGCCGCCGAGTAGCCGGCGATTCACGCTGGCGAATCGTGCCGGCGAATCACGTTCGCGACGGCGGCGGCGCGAGTCGCGCCGCCCCGCCAGCGGTCAATCGGGGTTGCGTTGCGCGGCCGGCGAGTTGGGTCGTTGGGCCACGGTGATCTTCAACTCCAGCGCCTTGTCGCCGCGCTGAACGCCGACCAGCGCCTCGGTCTGTGGCTTCAGCGCCGCGACCGCATTCATCAGCTGCGCGGTGTTGCGTACCGGCTTGCCGCCGATCTGTGTCACCACATCGCCGGGCTTCATGCCGGCGCTGCTGGCCGGGCCGTCTTGCAGCACGCCGGTGATCAGCACGCCCTCGTGCACCGGCAGCTTGAAGCTCTGCGCGAACTCGGGGTCGAGGTCGCGCGGCTGCACGCCGATCCAGCCGCGGGTGACGCGGCCGTCGCGCACCAGGCCTTCCATCACCTGCCGGGCCAAGTCGATCGGGATCGCGAAGCCGATGCCCATGTTGCCGCCCGAGCGCGAGTAGATCGCGGTGTTGATGCCGACCAGGTTGCCGTTGACGTCGATCAGCGCGCCACCCGAGTTGCCGGGGTTGATGGCCGCATCGGTCTGGATGAAGTTCTCGAAGGTCGACAGGCCCAGCCCGGTGCGGCCCATGGCACTGACGATGCCCGAGGTCACCGTCTGGCCGACGTTGAACGGGTTGCCTATCGCCAGCACCGCGTCGCCGACCTGCATCTGCTCGATGTTGCCCAGCGTCACGGCGGGCAGGCGGTCGAGCTCGATCTTCAGCACCGCCACGTCGCTTTCGGGGTCGGTGCCCACCAGCTTGGCCTGCGCTTCGCGACCGTCCGACAGGCGCACCTGGATGTCATCAGCGCCGTCGATCACGTGATTGTTGGTCAGCAGGTAGCCTTCGGGCGAGACGATCACGCCCGAGCCCAGGCCGATCTGCGGCTCCTGCCGCGACGGCTGCTGGCCGAAGAAGAAGCGAAACCACGGGTCTTGGGCGCGCGGGTCGTTGACGGCCGCCGGGGCCTTGCTGGCGGTCACGCTGACCACCGCCGGTGCCGCACGCCGCGCCGCGGCGGTCAGCGGCTGGATCGGCCCGCTGGTGGATGCCAGCGCCACCGGCACATTGCCTTCCGGGTTGATCACCGTGCGTGAGGCCGCGCCCACGAGCACATTGCGCTGCAGCCAGTCCGGCTTGAAGGTGCCGACGACGAACAACACGGCAACGGCCACCGTGACCGTCTGAGAAAATACGAGCCAGATTCTGCGCATGACGCTGAAGGAGTGGATGTCCGATGGCTACACGTGCCGAAGTCGAGGGCTTTCTGCAGCAACTGCTGACACCGGAACGGTTCAAGGATTATGGGCCGAACGGTTTGCAGGTGGAGGGCCGCGGCGAGATCCGCAAGGTCGTGTCCGGGGTCACCGCCAGCCTGGCCCTGATCAACGCGGCCATCGAGGCCGAGGCTGACATGGTCCTGGTCCACCACGGCTTGTTCTGGCGCGGCCAGGACGGCCGTTTGACCGGTTGGCTGAAGGCACGTGTCGAGCGCCTGATGGTCACCGGCGTCAACCTGTTTGCCTACCATCTGCCGCTGGACGCGCACCCACTGTTCGGCAACAACGCCCGGCTGGGCGCAGAGCTGGGGCTCGAAGCCGACGCACGCTTCGGCGAGCAGGACCTGGGGTTCATCGGGCCGGCAGGCGGCCTGGCGTCGCTGAGCGCTTTGCAGGCCTCGGTGCAGCACCGCCTGCAGCGCGCGCCGGTGCTGGCGCCGGGCGACGGCCGGCCGCTGCGCCGCATTGCGTGGTGCACGGGCGGCGCCCAGGGCTACTTCGAAGCCGCGATCGCGGCCGGTGCCGATGCCTTTCTGACCGGCGAGATCTCCGAGCCGCAGGCCCACCTGGCGCGCGAAACCGGCGTCGCGTTCCTCGCCTGCGGCCACCATGCGACCGAGCGCTACGGCGCGCCGGCGGTGGCCGCGCACCTGGCCGCGTCACTCGGGTTGGCGCACCAGTTCATCGAGATCGACAACCCCGCATGAACGACTCTCGCGCACTGCCGCTGTTGGTGACGATGGGCGACCCTTGCGGCATCGGGCCCGAGATCATCGTGATGGCCTGGGCGCGCGGCGCGCTGGGCCGGGCGGTGGTGTGCGGCGATGCGCAGGTGATGCGGCGTGCGCTGGCCGCTGCCGGGCTGCAACGGCCGGTCGCCTGCATCGACTCGCCGGTCGATGTGGCGATGGTGCCAGACAACGCGCTGCCGGTCTGGCAGCCGCCGGGGCTGCCGGTGGGCTCGCACCTGCTGCCTTGGGGCCAGGTCGCCGCCTCAGCAGGCGCCGCGGCAGCGTGCTGCATCGAAGCCGCGGTGGGCGAGGTGATGGCAGGGCGCGCCAGCGCGATCGTCACGGCGCCGATCCACAAAGAGGCGCTGGCCGCGGCCGGCGTGTCTTTCCCGGGCCACACCGAGATGCTGCAGGCGTTGGCCGCCCGGCACGCGGGCCAGGCCGAGCCGCCCCCCGTGCGCATGATGCTGGCCAACGACGAGTTGCGCGTGGTGCTGGTCACCATCCACGTGTCGTTGCGGCGGGCGATCGAGCTGCTCGACCTGCCCGGCATCGTGCAGACGCTGCGCATCACCCACGCGGCGGTGCAGCGCTTCGGCATCGCGCGGCCGCGCATCGCTGTCGCCGGCCTGAACCCGCACGCCGGCGAGGGCGGGCTGTTCGGTGACGAAGAGCAGCGCATCATCGGCCCGGCCATCGCCGCGGCGCGGGCCGAAGGCATCGATGCGACCGGCCCCTATGCGCCTGACACCGTCTTCATGCGGGCCCGCGATGCGCAAGGCCACCCGGGTGAGTTTGATGTCGTGGTCGCGATGACCCACGACCACGGGCTGATCCCGGTGAAATACCTGGGAGTCGAGCAAGGCGTCAATGTGACGCTGGGGCTGCCCTTTGTGCGCACCAGCCCCGACCACGGCACGGCCTTCGACCTGGCCGGCCGCGGCCGCGCCGACCCGGCCAGCCTGGTGACGGCGGTGCGGATGGCGCGCCGCTTGTCGGGCGGTTGACGCGTTACCGGCTGCGCAGCGCGTCGCGGATCTCGCGCAGCAGCACCACGTCTTCCGGCGTGGGGGCCGGTGCGGCCGGGGCGGGCGCCGCTTCGTGGCGCTTGAGGCGGTTGATCTGCTTGATCATGATGAAGATGATCAGGGCCAGCAGCATGAAGTTGAGCGCCACGGTGAAGAAGCTGCCGTAGGCGAACACTGCGCCGGCCTTCTTCGCGTCGGCCAGGTTGGTGGCCGTCTGCCCGGCCAGCGGGATGAAGTAGTTCGAGAAGTCCAGCCCGCCGAAGACCACGCCGACCAGCGGCATGATCAGGTCACCGACGATCGAATCGACGATCTTGCCGAACGCCCCGCCGATGATGACGCCGACCGCCAGGTCGACGACATTGCCCTTCATCGCGAATTCCTTGAATTCCGTCGCGAACCCCATGTGAGACTCCTTGTGGTTGATGGATACACCCTCTGGCAGCCGCCGCAAGGGGCCGCCCCGGCGCAGTATTGCCGCTGGGCCGGCGCTGTCAATCCGGGCCGGGTGTCGGGGCTGGCGGCGGCCATGCCGAGCCGCGGCGGTGCATGTTGCGCGTCGTGCTGCTGACGGCTTGGCCTGAGAGCCTTGTCTTGTCCGCTAAAATGCCGGGTTGCCCGAGACCAGATCCCCTGTTGGCGGGGCGATTGCAGCGTCTCCCAAGTCTTCAGAGCTCCAAGAAGGACCCCCATGAGTGATAACGCGGTGGACCAAGGCAAGCGCACGTGGTTGATCACCACCAGCTGCGCGGGTGCCGTGGGTGGTGTGGCGGCGGCCGTGCCCTTTGTCAGCACCTTCGCCCCGTCCGAGCGCGCGAAGGCGGCGGGCGCGCCGGTCGAGGTCGACATCAGCGCACTGAAGCCCGGTGAAAAGATGACGGTCGAGTGGCGCGGCAAGCCGGTCTGGGTCGTGCGCCGCACGCCCGAGCAGCTGGCGGCGCTGAAGAGCAACGACAGCCAGCTGGCCGACCCGCAGTCGGAACGCAAGGCCTACCCGATCCCCGAGTACGCGAAGAACGAGGCGCGCTCGATCAAGCCCGAATACCTGGTGGTGGTGGGCATCTGCTCGCACCTGGGTTGCTCGCCGTCCGAAAAGTTCGCCACCGGCGCGCAGCCTTCGCTGCCGGACGACTGGAAGGGCGGCTTCCTGTGCCCTTGCCATGGCTCGACCTTCGACATGGCCGGCCGCGTGTTCAAGAACAAGCCTGCGCCCGACAACCTTGAAGTGCCGGAGCACATGTACCTGTCCGACACCAAGTTGCTCATCGGCGTGAGCAAGACAGCCTGACCCGGCGCGACAAGACCCCAAGAAAGGCAACCATGGCTGAATTCAAAGTCGCGCCGGCCGACGCGCCGATCGCCCAGAAGGTCTCTCTCTGGTTCGAGAACCGGTTCCCGACCGCGTTCGACGAGTACAAGAAGCACATGTCGGAGTACTACGCTCCGAAGAACTTCAACTTCTGGTATTTCTTCGGTTCGCTGGCGCTGCTGGTGCTGGTGATCCAGATCGTCACCGGCATCTTCCTGGTGATGCACTACAAGCCCGACGCGGCGCTGAACGCGGCCGGCGTGCCGGTGGCGTTCGCGAGCGTCGAGTACATCATGCGCGACGTGCCGTGGGGCTGGCTGATCCGCTACATGCACTCCACCGGTGCCTCGGCATTCTTCGTGGTGGTCTACCTGCACATGTTCCGTGGCCTGCTGTACGGCTCGTACCGCAAGCCGCGTGAGCTGGTCTGGATCTTCGGTTGCGCGATCTTCCTGTGCCTGATGGCCGAAGCCTTCATGGGCTACCTGCTGCCGTGGGGCCAGATGAGCTACTGGGGCGCGCAGGTGATCGTGAACCTGTTCGCCGCCGTGCCCTTCGTCGGCCCGGACCTGGCGCTGCTGATCCGCGGCGACTACGTGGTCGGTGACGCGACGCTGAACCGCTTCTTCAGCTTCCACGTGATCGCCGTGCCGCTGGTGCTGCTGGGTCTGGTCGTGGCGCACCTGCTGGCGCTGCACGACGTGGGTTCGAACAACCCCGACGGCGTCGAGATCAAGGCCAAGAAAGACCCGAAGACCGGCATCCCGCTCGACGGCATCCCGTTCCACCCGTACTACTCGGTGCATGACCTGATGGGTGTGGGCGTGTTCCTGATCATCTTCTGCGCGATCCTGTTCTTCGCGCCGGAGCTGGGCGGCTACTTCCTCGAATACAACAACTTCATCCCGGCCGACCCGCTGAAGACGCCGCCGCACATTGCGCCGGTCTGGTACTTCACGCCGTTCTATTCGATGCTGCGGGCCACCACCGACGACATGATCAAGGTGCTCAGCGCCGTGGTCGCGCTCGGCGCGATCGGCACGGTGCTGAAGGGCCGCATCGGCGGCACCGCGAAGATTGCCGTGCTCGTCGCCGCGGCCGTCGGCATCGCGCTGCTGAACGTCTTCGACGCCAAGTTCTGGGGCGTGGTAGTGATGGGTGGTGCGGTCATCATCCTGTTCTTCCTGCCCTGGCTGGACCACAGCCCGGTCAAGTCGATCCGCTACCGTCCGAGCTGGCACAGCACGCTGTACGGCGTGTTCGTGGTGTTCTTCCTGATCCTGGCCTACCTGGGCGTTCAGCCGCCGTCGGCCACCGGCACGATCGTGTCGCAGGTCGGGACTCTGTTCTACTTCGGCTTCTTCCTGCTGATGCCGTGGTGGAGCCAGCTCGGCACCTTCAAGCCGGTGCCCGAGCGCGTGACCTTCCACCCGCACTGACGAAACCGGCAGGAGCTTTCAAATGATCAAAAAACTCATTGCCGGCTGGATGGCCGCCCTGTGCCTGGCCGGCGGCGCATTCGCCAACGTAGGCGGCATGCAGTGGGACAAGTTCCCGACCGAGCGCATGACCGACCTGTCGTCGCTGCAAAACGGTGCCAAGCTGTTCGTCAACTACTGCCTGAACTGCCACGGTGCCTCGTTCGCGCGCTACAACCGCATGCGCGACCTGGGCCTGACCGATGACCAGATCAAGGGCAACCTGATGTTCGCCGCCGACAAGGTGGGCGAGACGATGAAGGTGGTGCTCGATCCGAAGCAGGGCAAGGCCTGGTTCGGCGCGGCGCCGCCCGACCTGTCGGTGATCGCCCGCTCGCGCGCCGGCCAGGGCACGGGTGCCGACTACCTGTACACCTACCTGCGCAGCTACTACCGCGACGACACCACGGCCACCGGCTGGAACAACCTGGCTTTCCCGAGCGTGGCGATGCCGCACGCGCTGTGGGAACTGCAGGGCCAGCAGCGCGCCGTCTTCGAAGAAGTGGCCGACGCGCACGACCCCGAGAAGAAGGTTCACCGCTTCAAGGGCTTTGAACAGATCACCCCGGGCAAGCTGACCCAGGCAGAGTACAACCAGTCCGTCGCTGACCTGGTGGCGTTCCTGCAGTGGATGGGCGAGCCGGCGCAAGGCCAGCGCGTGCGGCTGGGCGTGTGGGTGCTGATCTTCCTGGCCGTGTTCACCTTGTTTGCCTGGCGCCTGAATGCGGCGTACTGGAAAGACGTGAAATGACCTTTGCCCGGCCGCATCGAAAGCGGTCGGGGCTTCTCGCGCAGTGAGCGCCGTTTCAGGCGCCACTGCGTTTTGCCTTTCCTGCCGTTCTCGGCCGCTGTTCGACCCGCTTCTTTAAAGGGAGCCCACGCTCATGATGGTGCTTTACTCCGGAACCACCTGCCCTTACTCGCACCGTTGCCGTTTCGTCTTGTTCGAAAAGGGCATGGACTTCGAGATCCGCGACGTCGACCTGTTCGCCAAGCCCGAAGACATCGCGTTGATGAACCCGTACAACGAGGTGCCGATCCTCGTCGAGCGCGACCTCATCCTGTATGAGTCGCACATCATCAACGAGTACATCGACGAGCGCTTCCCGCACCCGCAGCTGATGCCCGGCGACCCGGTGGCCCGGGCCCGCGTGCGCCTGTTCCTGTTCAACTTCGAGAAAGAGCTGTTCGCCAACGTGAACATCCTCGAAGGCCGCGGCATCAAGGGCACCGACAAGCAGCTCGAGAAGGCCCGTTCGCAGATCCGCGACCGGCTGACCCAGCTGGCGCCGATCTTCCTGAAGAACAAGTTCATGCTGGGCGACGACTTCTCGATGCTCGACGTGGCCATCGCGCCGCTGCTGTGGCGCCTGGACTACTACGGCATTGACCTGTCGAAGAACGCGGCGCCGCTGCTGAAGTACGCTGAGCGCATCTTCTCGCGCCCGGCCTACATCGAAGCGCTGACCCCGTCCGAAAAGGTGATGCGCAAGTAAGGGCCGAGCCCCTGCCATCTTCGTTCACGATGACCGCCACGCCGCCGACTCCACCTTCCGCGCCGGACAATCAGGGCACCTCGACCCGGCCTTACCTCGTGCGCGCGCTGCACGACTGGTGCACCGACAACGGCTTCACGCCGTACCTGGCGGTGTTCGTTGATGCGAGCGTGCAGGTCCCCACCGAGTACGTGAAGAACAACGAGATCGTTCTGAACGTGGGCTTCGAGGCCACCAGCGGGCTGAAGCTGGGCAACGACTTCATCGAGTTCAAGGCGCGCTTCGGCGGGGTGGCTCGCGAGATCGTCGTGCCGGTGGACCACGTGGTGGCGATCTATGCGCGCGAAAACGGGCAGGGCATGGCGTTTCCAATGCCGTCCAACGCGCCGGAAGACGCGACGCCCGGCACCGCGTTGGCGCCCGACGGCAGCAGCGAAGGGGACGATCGCCCGGCCCGTGGGCTGCGCCTGGCGCGCACCGACACGACCCCGGGCCCGACCGCGGCGCCGCCTGCAACGCCCGCACCGTCTGCAGAAGCTACCGATGGTGACGAGCCGCCACCGCCGCCGCGGCCGGCGCTCAAGCGCGTGAAGTAACCGTGGCGGGTCGTGCGGGCCGCTCCAGCCGCCGCACGGTGACCCAAGACGAAGGCGCGGAAAGCGCCTAAAATCAATAGCTTAGGCCGTGCCGGCTTAGCTCAGCTGGTAGAGCACCCGCCTTGTAAGCGGAAGGTCATCCGTTCGATTCGGATAGCCGGCACCAACGAATTCCCTAGGCTCGGTCCGATTGAACCTTCACCCGGACTGAAGTAGGCTTCCAGCCCCGCACTACCAGTGCCTGCTCAATGGCTGGCAGGCACTGTCGCAGCTTGGCAGCCACCGCGCCGTTAGGCACCAGCAGGTTCCACCCCGCCTCGTCGAGCACGCCTGTGCGCACATGGGCCCTGAGGCTTGGCGGCAGCACCTCCCGCACGGTGTCCATGCGCGCCTCGGCTTCCTTCAGCCGCTGAAGCAACTGGGCCAGGGTCGAATTGGCGGCCAGCGCTTCGTTGATCGGCCGCGTGTGCGGGCCGCCAGCCTTGGAGGGGGGCGGGGGTGACATAAGGCCAAGGAGTTTAACGATGCAGATTCTGATCACCCATGGGGGCTTGGCGCGCACGCGCGTGCTGAGCTTCAGCCGGTTGCAGATCGTCCTGGGCCTGTGCGGCCTGGTGGTGACGCTGCTCCTGCTTTCCGGTGCGATCTACCACTTCATCTTCCTGACGGCGGCCCGCGACGGCTGGCCCGTCGTCAGCCAGTTGGTCAAGCTGGTGGTGCGCGACGAAAACGCCCAGCGCGACAAGGTCCTGCGCGACAACCTCGACGCGATGGCACGCAAGGTCGGCGAGATGCAGGCCCGCATGGTCAACCTCGAGGCGATGGGTGAGCGGGTGAGCGGGCTGGCCGGCATGAAGCCCGACGAGCTGAAGGCGCTGCAGCGGCCGGCGTCGGCACCCGACCGCGCCGGCACGCGCGCACCGGGCGGCCAGGGCGGCCCGTATGTGCCGCTCGAGCACCCAAGCCTGGAACAGCTCGACCGGACACTCGGCGTGCTGGAGCAACTCGCCGACCAGCACAGCGACATGCTGACGCTGGCCGAATCGCGCCTGTTCGAATCGCGGCTGAAGTCGCTGATGGTGCCCAACAGCCGGCCGGTCGATGCGCCCGTCGGCTCGGGCTTCGGCTTCCGCACCGACCCGATCACCGGCCGCCCCGCGCTGCACACTGGGCTGGACTTCTCGGCCGACCCCGGCACGCCGATCCTGGCCGCCGCCGGTGGCGTGGTCATGTCGACCGACTTCCATCCGCAGTACGGCAACCTGCTCGAGATCGACCATGGCAACGGCCTGACCACGCGTTATGCGCACACCCAGCGCATCCTGGTCAAGGTCGGTGACCTGGTCAGGCGTGGCCAGCAGGTCGCGCTGGTCGGCAACACCGGCCGCTCGACCGGCCCGCACCTGCACTTCGAGGTGCTGGTCGACGGCTCGATGCAGGACCCGGCGAAGTTCCTCTCCGCCGCGCCGCTGCCCCCGGTGGCCGTGGCGCCGCAGGCCGTGCCGGCGGGGGTCTCGGCGGCCGCCGCGGCGGTGTCGCCGGCCCTGCGCCACTGAGGCGCGGCCCGCCATACCCCGGTGCTAAACTCCCGCGCTTTCGCGCCTGCGCTCGCGCGGCCATGGCATGGCTGGATGAAGCGCATGCGCGCCTAGAAGAAATCCTGTCGATCTCCCCATCCGACCTCTCATCCTAGGGGGCGAACCCGCGCTTGCAATGCCGGTGTCCGGCCCCAAGTCAGTCGGCGCCGTGCGGCGCGCTCTGGTGCGCGCAGCCTGACCCGACACCACCGCCAGACACTAATCGCAGCGCCGCATGTTGCCCAAGCTCCTGACCCAGATTTTCGGCAGTCGCAACGACCGCCTGCTCAAAGGCTATCGACGCACCGTCGACAAGATCAACGAGCTGGAACCCAGCTTCGCGAAGCTGGACGACAACGCGCTGAAGGCCAAGACCGGCGAGTTCCGCGAGCGGCTGGCCAAGGGCGAGACGCTGGACGACCTGCTGCCGGAGGCCTTCGCTGCGGTGCGCGAGGCTGGCAAGCGCGCGCTGAAGATGCGCCACTTCGACGTGCAGCTGATCGGCGGCATGGTGCTGCATGCGGGCAAGATCGCCGAAATGCGCACCGGCGAAGGCAAGACCCTGATGGCCACGCTGCCGGTCTACCTGAATGCACTGCCCGGCAAGGGCGTGCACGTGGTGACGGTCAACGACTACCTCGCCCGGCGCGACGCCGAGTGGATGGGCCGCCTGTACAACTTCCTGGGCATGACCGTTGGCGTCAACGTGCCCGGCATGGACCGCGCCGAGAAGCAAGCCGCCTACGGCGCCGATATCACCTACGGCACGAACAACGAATACGGCTTCGACTACCTGCGCGACAACATGGTCCACGAGATGGCCGACCGCGTGCAGCGCGGGCTGGCCTACGCCATCGTCGACGAGGTGGACTCGATCCTGATCGACGAGGCGCGCACGCCGCTGATCATCTCCGGCCAGGCCGAAGACCACACCGAGCTGTACGTGCGCATCAACGCCGTCGTGCCGAAGCTGACCAAGCAGATCGGCGAGCTGGACGTGCGCACCGGTGAAGGCGTCGAGGTGCCGGGCGACTTCACCGTCGACGAGAAGAGCCACCAGGTCTTCCTGACCGAGGAAGGTCACGAGAACGCCGAGCGCATCCTGTCCGAGGCCGGCCTGCTGGTCGAGGGCGCGAGCCTGTACGACCCGGCCAACATCACGCTGATGCACCACGTGTACGCGGCGCTGCGGGCCAACCACCTGTACCACCGCGACCAGCACTACGTCGTGCAGAACGGCGAGGTGGTGATCGTCGACGAATTCACCGGTCGCCTGATGACCGGCCGCCGCTGGTCCGACGGCCTGCACCAGGCGGTCGAGGCCAAGGAAGGCGTGCAGATCCAGAGCGAGAACCAGACGCTCGCCTCGATCACCTTCCAGAACTACTTCCGCATGTACGGCAAGCTCGCCGGCATGACCGGCACGGCCGACACCGAGGCCTACGAATTCCAGGAGATCTACGGCCTGGAAACCGTGGTGATCCCGCCGAACAAGCCGACCATCCGCAAGGACGAACTCGACCTGGTCTACAAGACCGCGCGCGAGAAGTACGACGCGGTGGTCGAAGACATCAAGGACTGCCGCGAGCGGGGCCAGCCGGTGCTGGTGGGCACGACCTCGATCGAGAACTCCGAGCTGATCTCGGGCCTGTTGAAGAAGGCCAAGGTGCCGCACGAGGTGCTCAACGCCAAGCAGCATGCGCGCGAGGCCGAGATCGTGGCCCAGGCCGGGCGCCCGGGCGTGATCACGATCGCCACCAACATGGCCGGCCGCGGCACCGACATCGTGCTGGGCGGCAACGTCGAGAAGCAGACCCAGTTCATCGAGGCCGACGAATCGATCCCGGCCGACGAGAAGACCCGCCGCATCCAGCAGCTCAAGGACGAGTGGCAGGGCCTGCACGACCAGGTCAAGGCCGCGGGCGGCCTGCGCATCGTGGCCACCGAGCGCCACGAGAGCCGCCGCATCGACAATCAGCTGCGGGGCCGTTCGGGCCGCCAGGGCGACCCGGGCGCCTCGCGCTTCTACCTGTCGCTCGAAGACCCGCTGATGCGCATCTTCGCCGGTGACCGCGTCAAGGCGATCATGGAGCGGCTGAAGATGCCCGAGGGCGAGGCCATCGAGGCGGGCATCGTGTCGCGCTCGATCGAGTCGGCCCAGCGCAAGGTCGAGGCGCGCAACTTCGACGTTCGCAAGCAGCTGCTCGAGTACGACGACGTCAGCAACGATCAGCGCAAGGTGATCTACCAGCAGCGCGGCGAAATCCTCGAAGCCACGTCGCTGGTTGAGCAGATCGCCAACCTGCGCAAGGCCACGATGACCGACGTGGTGCGCACCTTCGTGCCGGCCGAAAGCGTCGAAGAACAGTGGGACCTGCCCGGCCTGGAAAAGGTGCTGCGCGACGAATGGCAACTCGACGTCGCGCTGCAGCCGATGGTGGCCGCCAGCGACTCGATCACCGACGACGACATCCTCGCGAAGGTCATCGAATCGGCCAACGCAGCATTCCAGGCCAAGCTCGACATGGTCGGCGCCGACCAGTTCACGCCGTTCATGCGCATGGTGCTGCTGCAGGCGATGGACTCGCACTGGCGCGAGCACCTGGCCGCGCTGGACTACCTGCGCCAGGGCATTCACCTGCGCGGTTATGCGCAGAAGAACCCGAAGCAGGAGTACAAGCGCGAAGCCTTCGAGCTGTTCTCGCAGCTGCTCGACGTGGTGAAGATGGAAGTCACCCGCGTGCTGATGACCGTGCGCATCCAGACGCAAGAGCAGGTCAGCGCCGCGGCCGAGGCGATGGAGGACAAGGCCGAGCGCATCTCCAACGTGACCTACACCCACCCCAACGAAGACGGCAGCGTCAGCCAGGAGGCCGACCGCTCGTCCGAGGTGCCGCGCGTGGGCCGCAACGACCCCTGCCCCTGCGGCAGCGGCAAAAAATACAAGGCTTGCCACGGCCAGCTCGCCTGACCCGGCACCCGGCGGCCCCAGCCCGGCCGCCGGCGCGGCCGACACCCCCAGCGGCACCCGGATGAATCGCCACACGCTGATCCGCGCGCCGCGCCGGCTGGAGACCGCACGGCTGCTGCTCGAGGCCCCATCGCGGGCCCACGCTGCGGCGGTCTACGACAGCGTCAACACCAGTCTGCCAACGCTCGGCTTCATCGCCTGGGCACAGGCCCCCTGGACGCTGGAGCGGGCGATCCGCTTCTGCGAGGGCGGGCTGAAGATGGTCGACGACGGCGAATGCCTGATCTTCAACGCGTTCCTGCGTGACCGCCGCGCCTTCGTCGGTCGGGTCGACCTGCACAGCTTCGACTTCGAGACGCCCCGGGCCGAGATCGGCTACGTGGGCGATGCCCGCCATGGCGGCCAGGGCCTGATGCGCGAGGCCGTGCTGGCCGTCGTCGGGCTCGGCTTCGAGATGGGCCTGGCCCGCATCGAGGCGATCTCCGAGGTCGACAACCACCGGGCGCTGCACTTTGCCGAGCATGGCCTGGGGTTTCGCTGCGAAGGCCGCCTGCACCACCGCGAGCGCAATGCCCGCGGCGATCTGTGCGACCAGATGATGTTCGCCGCCTTCCCGCCGGCTTGATCCAGGCGTTCACGGCCGGCATGGCACGTGGCAAACTCGTCGCGACCTGATCACCTGTTGCGCGACGCCGGCCTACAGCACCCACCCGTCCATGAGCGACCTCTTTCGAGTCGAGGCAGTGGATCACCAGCGGCAACGCTTCCACGGCACGGTGGTGCTGGCGCGGCCCTGGTCGTTCGCGGCGTTGACCACGTTGCTCGCGGTGCTGGTGCTGGCGCTGCTGCTGTTCGCGTGGAATTTCGGCTTCACCCGCAAAGAGGTGGTCAGCGGCATGGTGGTGCCCGATCGCGGCCTGATCCGGGTCGTCGCGCCGCTGGCCGGGCGTTTGAGCGAGGTGCGCGTGGCGGCTGGCGATGCGGTCAAGGCGGGTGACGTGATGTTCGTGATCCGCCGCGACCGCGCCACCGCGACGGGTGTCGACCAGGCCAGCATCAGTAGCGCGTTGGCCAGCCGTTTGCGCCGGCTCGAGGCCGAGGTGGCCCAGCAGGGCCGATTGGCCGAGATGCGGGCGCAAGAGGCCGGCGCGCGGGCGCGCGGGCTGGAAGCCAGCATCGAGCAACTCACGCGCGAGCGCAGCCTGCAGTCGCAACGTGTGCAGGTGCTGCGTGACATTGCGCAGCGCCATGCCGAGTTGGCGCGCGAGGGCATGATGACCCAGCTGGCCGCCCAGACCAAGGCCGCCGAAGTGCTGGAAGAAGAAGCCAAACTGGCCAGCATCGACCGCAGCCGCGTCGACGCCCAGCGCGAGCTCGCCACCGTGCGCGCGCAGCAGGCGCAGATCCCGCTGCAGACTCAACGCGAGCAGTCTGAATCGCGGCGCGACATGGACGAGGTGCAGCAGCTGCTCGACGAGAGCGAGTTGCAGCGCGAGATCAGCGTGCGGGCGACGCAGGACGCGGTGGTGGCCGCCGTGCTGGTCGACCTTGGTCAACCGATGAAAGACGAAGATGCCCTGGCCAACCTGATGCCGCTGGGTGCCACGCTCGAGGCCGAGCTGTACCTGCCGTCGCGCGCGGTCGGCAACCTGCACGAAGGCCAGGCTGTGCAGCTGCGCTTCGAGGCCTACCCGTTCGAGAAGTACGGCTTGTTCCCGGGCCGGCTGCGCAGTGTGTCGCTCAGCCCGGTGCCGAGCAGCGAGCAGGCCTCGGGCTTGGCCCCGCCGCCCGATGCGGCCGGCGCGGCACGCGCGCTGTACCGTGCGCGCGTCTCGGTGGACATGGCCACGCTGCGCAGCCGCACCGGCAGTGCGCTGCCGTTGAAGCCCGGCATGCTGCTCAGCGCCAGCGTGGCGCTCGAACACCGCAGCCTGGTCGAGTGGGCGCTGGCGCCGCTGCTGGGCGTGAGCAAGACTCTGTAGCGCCGCATGTTCGAAACCTTCTTCGCAGGCTGGCGCCACCGGCTGCCGGTGTTCATCCAGACCGAGGCGACCGAGTGCGGCTTGTGCAGCCTGGCGATGGTGGCCAACTACCACGGCTACCGCACCGACCTGGCCAACCTGCGGCTGCGCTTTTCGATCTCGCGCAAAGGTGCCACGCTCGAAGCCCTGATGCGCATTGCCGAGGCGATGCGCTTGCAGACCCGCGCGCTGCGGCTGGAGATGCAACACCTGCCGCAGCTGCAACTGCCCTGCGTGCTGCACTGGGACATGAACCACTTCGTGGTGCTGAAGTCGGTCGACGCGCGCCACGCGGTGATCCACGACCCGGCAGTGGGTGAGCGGCGCCTGAGCCTGGCCGAGTTCGGCAAGCATTTCACCGGTGTGGCGCTGGAGGTGTCGCCCAGCCCCGAGTTCGTCGGCCAGGCGCCGACGCCCAAGTTGTCGCTGCGCGGCCTGATGGGCCGGGTGACCGGCCTGCGGCGCGGGCTGGCGCAGATCGCCCTGCTGGCGGTGCTGCTCGAGCTGATCGCAATGGCGCTGCCGTTCTACCTGCAGTGGGTGGTCGACCACGTGCTGGTCACGGCCGATGCCGACATGCTGATGGTGCTGGCGGCCGGCTTCGGCCTGCTGGTGATCGTGCACGCCGTGATCTCGGCCACACGCGGCTGGTTCGTCGTCGTGCTCAGCACGAGCCTGAATTTCCAGTGGCTGGGCAATGTGTTCGCCCACCTGGTGCGGCTGCCGTTGGACTTCTTCGAGAAGCGCCACATCGGCCACATCCTGGCCAGCTTTGGCTCGGTCGTGATGATCCAGCGCACGCTGACGACGCAGTTCGCGCAGACGGTGGTCGACGGCCTGATGACCCTCGGCACGCTGGCGATGATGCTGTTCTACAGCCCGAGCCTGACGCTGGTGTCGGTGCTGGCGATGCTGGCCTACGCGCTGCTGCGCTGGGGCGTGTTCCGCGCGCTGCGCGAGGCCAGCGCCGAGCAGATCATCCACGCCGCGCGCCAGCAGACCCACATGATCGAAACGGCCAGCGGCATCCAGAGCGTGCGGCTGTTCGGCAAGGGCGACGTGCGCCGCGCCGGCTGGCTCAACATGTTGGCCGACCAGTTCAACGCCGAGCTGCGCATCCAGCGCCTGACGCTGAGCCAGGACACGGCGCGCGGCCTGCTCAGCGGGCTCGAGCGCGTGATCGTCGTCTGGCTGGCGGCGCGGCTGGTGCTGTCGCACGAATTCACCGCCGGCATGCTGTTCGCCTTCATGGCCTACCAGCTGCAGTTCTCGACGCGCGTCTCGGCGCTGGTCGACAAGTTGGCCGAGCTGTCGATGCTGCGGCTGCACGGCGAGCGCGTGGCCGACATCGTGCTGCAAGAGACCGAGCGTGATGCGCAGAACCTGCCAGCCGAGGTGGACCTGACCAAGCTGCCGATGTCGGTCGAGCTGCGCAACGTGAGCTTTCGCTACTCACCCACCGAGCCCTTCGTGCTGCACGGCGTGGACCTGCGCATCGAACCGGGCGAATGCGTGGCCATCACCGGCCCTTCAGGTTGCGGCAAGACCACGCTGGTCAAGGTCATGCTGGGCCTGCTGCAACCGACCGAAGGCGAGATCATCATCGGTGGCATGCGGCTGGGGCAACTGGGCCTGGCCAACTACCGCCGGTTGATCGGCACGGTGATGCAGGAAGACCGGCTGTTCTCGGGCTCGATCGCCGACAACATCTGCTTCTTCGACCCCGACCCACAGTGGGAGCGCATCGTCGAGAGTGCGCGCCAGGCCGGTGTCGAACGCGAGATCGGCGAGATGCCGATGGGCTTTCACACGCTGACCGGCGAATCGGGCATCGGCCTTTCAGGGGGCCAGAAGCAGCGCATCCTGCTGGCGCGGGCGCTGTACCACCAGCCGCGCATGCTGGTGCTCGACGAAGCCACCAGCCACCTCGACCTGGGCAACGAACGCTCGGTCAATGCCACCGTGCAGTCGCTGGCGCTGACCCGCGTGATCGTGGCCCACCGCCCAGAGACCATCGCGATGGCCGAGCGGGTGGTGGTGCTGGAGGGCGGGCGGTTGAGGCCCGCCGATGGGGCGCCGAACCGGTAGCGGCTTCGGCGCCCACGGCGACGTTCAGCTGCCTTGTGAACCGTTGGCCTGATGCGGCGGCGGCATGGGAATGCTGAGTCCAGGGCAGCCCATGGGGCCCCCGGCAACCTGCTGCAATTCCTGCGCCGTCAGGGGGCGCATGGGGGTTGGCTGTTGTTGAGTGGGCATGTCGATTTCCCGTTGTTCGAGTTGGCTATCGCCGCACTCAGTGGCCTTGCGGCGAGGGCGGCGGCGGTGTTTGCGGCGTGCAGAGTCCGGGAAATCCTGCGGGGCCGCCCGCGATTTGCAGAACTTCCGCGGGCGTGAGTTCGCGAGGCGATGGAGCAGGTGAGGGGGGCGTGGTCTTGGTCATGCGCTTCGTTGACGTAGGTTGATGAACCGCGCGGCGAGTGCGACGCTGTTGCTTCACGCTTCAGGTCATGCCGCCGCCGACCGACACCAAAGCGTCGGTCATGCATCGTCGGTGTTAGGGCGGCTGGCGAACCATCCCCATTCGGGGGGATGCGAGGCGAGGGGGCTCGAAGCAGCGCCGAGCGCCGTCAGTGCGACGCGTCAGGCAGCAGATAGCGAGTGCTCGGGCCCTTGCCCGTTTGCACCAGCAAGCCGCGCTCGGCCAACAGGCCCAAGTGTTTGGATGCGGTGGCCAGACTGACGCCGCAGACTTCGGCGTAGGCGCTCTTGTTGATGGCGCCTGCGCTGATCAGGCGGTTCAGCGCGGCGCTGCGCTGTTCGGGCTGCAACAGCTCGCTCGCCTGCTGCTGCCAGCGCGCCGCCCACTGCTGTTCACGGGTCAGGTCTCGTTCGAAGGTCTGCCGCAACGCCGTCAGCTCCGAGTCGAAGTCTTCCGTCAGCCCGTGGCGCGAGGCGATGGCCAGTGCCGCCTCGCGCTCTTTCGTGGCGATGGCCAGATACGCGCGCGCGATGGCCAGGTGCGTGCGCACCTGCTGCGAAGGCGGTTGGGGTGCCGCCAGGCTGAGCCGAAGCCGTTCAACTTCGGCCATCTCGGTGAAGTGGGCCGCATGCTCCGAGGGAAGCAGGCGATCGGGGCCTTCGCCGGTCCCCAGCACCTCCCTCTTCAGCGCTCTGGCGGCATCGGCTTGAGCGTGGGCGTTGTCTTCTGCACTCAGCCGAGCAGCCGACGCGGCAAAGGAATCGCCCAGGGATTCGTCGCGCATGTCGCCGTGCTGTTTGAACCGCTCGTAGTAGGCCTCTGCAAGGTTGTATTGCGCGATCGCGAGTTGGGCCTTCAAGCCGGCCTGCTGGGCCAATTGCCGAGAACGCTCGTAGTGGTCTATTGCTTCGGTCAGTTGGCCCAAACCGAAATAGGTGACGCCCAGATTGCAGAGCACGCCGGCCAGCACTTCTGGCTCGATCGTCTGGGTGACGGCGGCCTCCACAACCCGCTTGCCATACTCCAGCGACAGTGCGTATTCCTTGGCGTCGCCATAGATCAGACTGAGGTTGTTGTACGTGCTCAGCACCGAGCGCTGATCGCCCATTCGCTGGAAAATGATCAGGGCCTTGTGCTTATGCTCGAGCGCTTTTCGCGGGTTGCCCACGCAGCGCCAGTATTCACCCCAGGTTTGCTCGGCTGCCCCGACCGTTTCATCCAGGAGTGGAGTTTGCCGAGCAATGAGTGGGATCTGCTCCAGCAAAGTTTTGGCTTTCGGGTTGTTCCGGCGCAGATTCAACCAGGCGAGGTGCACCAAGCAACGCGCGTATTCATTGCCAGCCCTGGCTGAGGCACTGCCGAGTGGGGTTTCCAGCGCCCTTCTGAGCGACGCTGCGCCCTCCTCATAGCACGCCATGGCGCGGTCTCGGTCGCGGCCTTCGAGAAAGCGGGCGATGGCGGCGTGGGCGATTCCGACATGGAGAGGGTCTCCAATCAGCTCGGCTCTTCGAAGCGCTTGGTCCAGCGCTTCCCCCTCGCGGTCGACGGCATGCCTGAGGTGCCAGAGTTGGGCCCAACACAACGAGAGCTCGACTTGCTGAATGGGTGTCAGTTGGTCCGCCGCCGTCAGCGTGGCCAGCATGGCATCCGTTTCCTGAGTGCCCGCGGCTTCGGTGCTGAAGCGCCTCAACGCGGTGAGGAGAGCCTCCATTTCCCCGACTTGCCAGAGATGCCACAGGCCGTCACTCACTGCTCCCGACAACAAGGCCGATTCAGCTTGGTGGGCATGCCAAGCGCACCAGTCACGATCCGTCGTCGTCTCTTGGCGCACCCACGCCTCTGTGGCCTGCCTGAGGCTCAGCAGTTGTTCCCCCGTGGGAGGTGCAGCGAATAGGTCACAAACTTGACGTTTGGCCTTGTCGAGGTACCTGTAGACGGTGCTCGGACCAACAGCCCAAAGTCCGCACAGGTTTTCGATGGCCGCTTCCTGGGCGCTTCTGCGGTAGCGAGCTGGAAACGATGGGATCGGCAGCAACCCGTGGTGAGTGGCCAACGCAAGCATCGGTCGCCAGCTTGTGCTGTGCAACCAGGCGTTGTCGTCGATAGCGTCCAGCCCGAGTCTTCTGTCGGGCCGCAGGCCGGTGATTCCCCAGGTTAAGAGCACTCCGCCAGCGCTCGCGATTCTTCTCGCCGCGGGTACGGCATCACCCATCGATCCGACGACGGCTGCGAACCAGGGTGACAACAGGACTTGGCGAAGTCGCGGGTGTCTCGGGCTGAGCTCCGCCATGGCCCCGCGGCGCAACGCATTGAGACCGGCGGTCAACAGCGCGTCGACAGTTCGGCGGGAAACCAGGGTGCGGGGCGTGGGCATGGAAGACGTCAACCTAGGGGTGTCGCTTTGCAGCGGTCTGCGATCGTCTGAGCATCGTCTAGCGTAGCAGCCGCGCGCCCGGTCAATCTTGCGTAGGGATGGAAGAGACGGGCGCGTAAGGTATCGCTACTTCGGCGCATGCCAGCGCTGCCCCCTGTCTGCTCAATCAACTCAACCGGAGGACGTCCGTGCAACTCCCCATTCTTTCAAGAACTCTAGAAAAAACCGAGAGCGTCGTGCTCGCCGTCTACGCGCCCTTTGGCAGCGATGAGGTATTGAGTTCATTCCCGGACGGTACGACCGCTGCGGTGCAGGCGCATCCCCTGGTATCTGCGCTCAAGGGCGTGGCGGCAGCTGGTACACATGTGCTGGCGCTGATTGATCGAGTCGAAGACAACACTTGGCTTCTTGAAATTCCGGCGGGCCAGCCTGAGGCGGCGAAGATTGACTCGCGCTGGAAACAGGACATGAGCTCTGAGCGAACGCTTGCTGGACTGATGGCCCTGGCTCAGCAGCGCTTCCCCAGATCGAGCCTCGTGCTGTCCATCGAAGGGCATGGCGCAGGTTATCTGCCGGATCTGGATCGCAGGCAACTCACCTGGCAACACGTGACAGAGGGTGGCAAGTTCGAGTGGCATTTCTCGGCCAGCGATTGCGCACCTGTGCATTCGGACGGTAGCCCGGTGCTGCCGATGGGCTCGCCCACACTACCCATGGGGAGCCCCACGCTGCCCGTCAACCGTGGCTACATGTCCACCCGCCAGCTCGGTGAGGCACTGCGGATGGCGCGCGACCTGGGTGCGGCGCGGCCGGCGGTGATCCATTTCAACAACTGCTTCAACATGTCGGTCGAGGTGTTGCACACCGTGGCGCCCTACGCCGACTACGCCACTGGCTACTGCAATTACAACTTCTTCACCTCGGGCCAGTCCTACCCGGCCGTCTTCCAGCGCCTGCAAGCCGCGGGCAGCGCCACGGCCGAGCAACTGGCCACCTGGTTCGCCGAAGAAAACCACAAGGCGTTGCTGGCCAAGCCGCGGCACCCCACGGTGGGTGGGGTGGTCGCCCTGTCGCGCATGGCCGGCATTGCCGATGGGGTGGACCGCCTGTCCGACGCGCTGCTGAAGGCCTTGCGAGGTGCCACCGCGGCAGACCGGCCTCAGGTGGTGGCGATGATCCGCCAGGCCATCCTCGACGCGCAGCAGTACGACTCGCAGCCCGGCTGGGACCTGGAAGCGCCTGATCAGCTGACCGACTTGTGCAGTCTGGCGGCGATGCTGCAGAAACAGGCGGTGGGTTTCCCGTCGGTCCAGAACGAAGCCGCCACGCTGGTCAAGCTGCTGAGCGGGATCAAGGCCTACGGCGACAACGACGTGCCCTGGCTGGACGAGACCGACAAGATCCGCTGGGATTTCCGGGCCGACACCTTGGCGATGAACATCTTCCTGCCCGATCCGCTGCGCGACGGGGTGTGGGATTGGCGCTCCAGCTACTACGTCGAGGTCAACCCCGACACGCCGGTCCAGCGCGGCGTGATCGACTTTCTGACCAGCACCAACTGGGTCGACTTTTTGAAGGAATACCACCTCGACGTGCCGTTCCGGTCATTCCACGTCGGCGCAATCCCGCCGCTGCCCGGCTTCAACCGCGAGGCCAAGCCGGTCGATGACCGCGGCGGCGACACCTGCGGCACGCCCCGCCGCCCCTGGCCCTTCGGCCCCATCGCCCGCCGCCTGCTGGCGCTGATCGCCCGCCACGGGGATCGAACCTAGGGGGATGCGTGGCCGGTGTGTCCGGATGAATCGTCTGCGATTCGTCTGACACACCAGGCCAATGGGCGCGAGGCGTGCGTCGAAACGGGAAGCGTGACGCGGTGCAATGCAATCCATGCCGGGAACGACAAAGACCGGCAACCCAAGCCCGGTGCCGGCCTCGGCACCCCGAACAGCACAGGACAGGAAGGATTCCTTATGAATACGCTTGAAGACATGCTGCTTGCCGAACAAGCCCGTTGCCGCCAGCTGGCGCGGGAGTACGCCGAGCTCGGCACCGCCTCTGCCTTTGCCCGCGCTCTGCTTGAAGACTGCCTGCGTGGCGCCGACGAGGCGGTGCAGAACCGCCAGTTGGTCGCGATGCAGCGTGCGCTGGAGCGGTTGTTGCGCTTTCAGACGCTGAACCACCTGGCGATCCAGATCTCGCACGGGGTGGCGCCGGGGCCGGCCCGCCGCGCGCCGGCCCCGGTGCAGCACCGGCCGATGCTGCCCATGCAAGAGCAGTTCTTTACCTGGACGAGGGCGGCATGAGCCGCCGGGCCGCTCCCAAGGCGAATTCCGCAGCGCGCAGCGCGGAGGTTGCCAAATGAGCGCCGCGCTCGCTGCCGAAATGGCGGTCTGGGTGCCGGACGACCTGTCCGGCCCCGGCGCAGCCCCGCCCGAGCAAGCCCTGGCCACGCTGGACCGGCAGGGCCTGCGCATGAGCGGCACGGTGCTTGCCGTGGCGTTGCTGTCGTCGCTGGCCGCGACCGTGCTGTCCGTTTTTGGAACCATTTGATCGACGCTGTCAGTGGAGGATTGACCGGGGCGGCCAGGCGATTGCCTGGTCGCCCCGAGTTCATTGGGGGCTCCCTACAATCCGCAGCCTCTCCTCTTGGATCGAGCCACTGCCATGCCCGTCAACCTGACCGCCCCCGACCCCGCGCAACTGGCCTCGGTGGCCGGTGTGAGCCTTGGCATCGCTGAAGCGGGCATCCGCAAGGCCAACCGCAAGGACCTGGTGGTCGTCATCCTGGCCGAAGGCTCGGCCGTTGCCGGGGTCTTCACGCAGAACCGTTTCTGCGCGGCGCCGGTGCAGGTCTGCCAGGAGCACCTGGCCGCAGGTGCGGGCATCCGCGCGATCCTCGTCAACACCGGCAATGCCAACGCCGGCACCGGGGCCGACGGCTTGGCGCGGGCGCGCCGCAGCTGCACCGCGCTGGCCGCGCAGCTGGGCGTCAAGCCCGAGCAGGTGCTGCCGTTTTCCACCGGCGTGATCATGGAGACACTGCCAATCGAGCGCATCGAGGCCGGCCTGCCGGCCGCGCTGGCCGACCGGTCGCCAGCCAACTGGGCCCGCGCCGCCCAGGGCATCATGACCACCGACACGTTGCCGAAGGCCGCCTCGCGCACGCTGACCATCGGTGGCCGCGAGGTGCACGTGACCGGCATCTCCAAAGGCGCCGGCATGATCAAGCCGAACATGGCGACGATGCTGGGCTTCGTCGCCACCGATGCGGCGATCGACCCGGCGCTGCTGCAGCCGCTGGTCAAGGCCGCGGCCGACGCCTCGTTCAACCGCATCACGATCGACGGCGACACCTCGACCAACGATTCTTTCGTGCTGATCGCCACCGGCCAGGCCGGCCATGCGCGCATCGACTCGCTGAACAGCGACGAGGGCCAGGCGCTGCAAGCCGCGGTGCTCGACGTGTCGCGCCAGCTGGCCCAGGCCATCGTGCGCGACGGCGAAGGCGCGACCAAGTTCATCAGCGTGCAGATCGATGGGGGCCGCGATGAGGCCGAGTGCAAGCAGGTGGCGTATGCGATCGCCCACTCGCCGCTGGTCAAGACGGCCTTCTTCGCCAGCGACCCGAACCTGGGGCGCATCCTGGCCGCGGTCGGTTACGCCGGCATCGGCGACCTGGACCAGAGCCTGATCGATCTGTACCTCGACGACGTGCACGTGGCCCGCCAGGGCGGCCGCCACCCGGACTACCGCGAAGAAGACGGCCAGCGGGTGATGAAGCAAGCCGAAATCACCGTGCGGGTCGACCTGCACCGCGGCGAGGCCAGCTCGACGGTGTGGACCTGCGACCTCTCGCACGACTACGTCAGCATCAACGCCGACTACCGCTCTTGATCGCTTGCGCGGCACCGCGCAACCACGCATCAGCATATTCGGCGCACTGCCGCTACAGTCGGCTCTCTTCACGCTAGGAGAGAGCCCATGACCCGTCGTTTTCGTCTGCTCGCGCTCGGCCTGCTGGCTGCATTCGCCCCCCTCGTTCACGCCGACCAGGTGGCCGACATCAAGGCCAAAGGTGAGTTGGTCTGCGGGGTGCTCGGCACCGATGACCCGTTCAGTTTCGTCGACCCGAAAAGCCGCGAGATCGTCGGCTACGACGTCGACCTGTGCAACGCGGTGGCCAAGAAGCTGGGCGTCAAGACCAGCCTGAAGCAACTCGCCGTGGCGGCCCGCGTGCCCGAGCTGCAGCAAGGCCGCGTCGACATCCTCGCCGCTTCGCTGACGCACAACAAGGAGCGCGAGGCGCTGATCGACTTCTCGCTGTCGACCTTCATCACCGGCCAGAAGGTCATGACGAAGAAGGCCAGCGGCATCCAGCAGCCGGCGCAGCTGACCGGACAGAAGGTGCTGACGGTCAAGGGCTCGACGATGGAGCAGAACATCAAGAAGCTGGTGCCTGGCGCCGAGATCGTCTCGTTCGACAACAGCCCGCAGGCCTTCCTCGCGCTGCAGCAGGGCAAGGGCGTGGCCTATGTCAATGACGAAACCTCGTTGATCGATGATTTCAGCAAGCTCGGCCCGGCGCAGAAGGACTACGTGATCCTGCCGACCAGCATCAGCACCGAGCACCTGGCCTTGGGCCTGAAGAAGGGCGAGGCAGGGATGAAGGCGCTGGTCGACGGCGTGCTGCGCGACATGGAAAAGTCCGGCGACGCCGAGAAGCTGTTCATGAAGTGGCTCGGCCCGGAAACGAAGATGAAGTTCCCGGCGCGGCCGTTCAAGTTCGAGACCGACAAGATCGACGGCTGAGTGTTCCTTCAGTCCGCATCTCGGTTTGCGCCGAGGTGCGGATGATCGGATGTCGGACTTTGATCTGCACCTGCTGACCGCAGGCCCCTACCACGAGCAACTCGTCGCCGGTTTCTGGTTTTCGATCAAGCTCGCCGCCGGCACGCTGGTGCTGGCGATGCCGCTCGCATTGCTGGTGGCGCTGCTGCGTATGACGCCGTCGCGCCTGCTCAACAGTATTGGCTTCACGTTCGTCGAAGCGATTCGCAACGTGCCGCTGCTGGCGCACATCCTGTTCTGGTATTTCGGCGCGCCGGAGCTGTTGCCCGAGGGGCTCAAGCTGTGGCTGTACCGCGGCAACATCGAGGTGGCTGCCGCGGTGATCGCGCTGACGCTGTACACCGCGGCCTACATGTCAGAGGACATTCGCAGCGGAGTGCGCAGCGTGCCGAAAGAGCAGTTGGAGGCGGCGAGGGCGCTGGGCTTCAATTTCCTCACCAGCATGCGCCTGGTCGTGTTGCCGCAGGCGCTGCGCATCACCGTGCCGCCACTGATCTCGCAAGGCCTGAGCCTGTGGAAGAACACCAGCATGGCGATGGTGGTCGGCGTGGCCGAAATGCTTTACCAGGCTCAGCAGGTCGAGAGCGCCACCTTCCGAAGCTTTGAGGCGTTTGCCTTCGCGACCGCCGGCTACCTTGGCGTGTCGTTGGTGATCACCGGGATTGCGGTGCTGTACGAGCATCGGGTGCGCGGTGCGGCGGGGCATTGAGATGAGCGCTCGGCATGTCGGGGCGGTTTGCGGTCGCATGGCGTGCGGCGGTCGCGGCGGCAGGGTGGGGGCGGTGCTCCCGGCCGCCGTCCGCTCGCGGACGACCGTTGGCGGACGGCCTGCCGCATCTCCATCAACAATGTGGTGCACGGCTGAGGTTGGGGCGACCGCGAATGAGGTCCGGCGCCCGGGGGCACCACCCCCACCCTGCGGGTACCGCCGGTGGCAGGGCACGCCGTGGCATGCCATCGTGGGTGGTGGGGGCGGTGGCTTGGGGTGCGTTCGCAGGCCTTCATTCGCGGTCGCCCCCACCGTCGCACGGCAACACGGCGTCGACCGAGAGACCTCGGCGCGCGCACCCCGGCTCCCCGCGAGCCAGGCCGGAGAACGTGCCCCAAGCCGCCGGCCTCGCGCGACCTCGGCCCGCTCAGTTCTCAGGCGTTTCACACATCGCGGATCACGCAGAAAGTCGTGGGGCCGCTGATGCTCGAGCTGATCCAGGACTATTGGGTCTACTTCCTGATCGGGCAGTATCCGAACGGCCCATTGGGTGGCCTGGCGTTGACGCTGCTGCTGGCCTCGCTCGGGTTGGTGCTGGCGTTTCCGATCGGCCTGCTGATGGCGTTGGCCCGCGTCAGCCCGTGGCGTGCGCTACGCTGGCCGGCGATGGCGGTGATCTACATCGTGCGCGGCACGCCGCTGCTGATGGTCGTGTTCTGGGCCTACTTCCTGATCCCCAGCCTCACGGGGGTGAAGACCAGCCAGTTTGCGACCATGCTCGCGGCGCTGGTCGTGTTCGATGGTGCGTACCTCGCCGAGATCATGCGCGCCGGCATCCAAGGCTTGCCGAAAGGGCAGATGGAGAGTGCGCGCTCCTGTGGCTTGAGCTGGCTGCAGGCGATGCGCTTCGTGGTCTTGCCGCAGGCGCTGCGCCACATGCTGCCGTCGCTGATCAACCAGTTCGTCTCGACGATCAAGGAGACCTCGCTCGGCTATGTGGTCAGCCTGTCCGAGGTGTCGTTCATCGCGTCGCAGATCAGCGCGCAGGTGCTCACCCGGCCGGCCGAGATCTACGGCCTGCTGGCCCTGACTTATTTCATTCTGTGCTTCGGGCTGTCGCGCTGGGCCTTCTGGCTCGAGCGCCGACTCGCCCGGCGCGACCCGACCGTTCCCGCCGTGACACCACCATGATCAAGCTCGAAGCCGTCAACAAATGGTTCGGCGACTACCACGCGCTGGTCGACATCAACGAATCGGTCGCCAAGGGCGAGGTGGTCGTGGTCTGCGGGCCGTCGGGCTCCGGCAAGTCGACGCTGATCCGCACGCTGAACCGGCTGGAGGCTATCCAGTCGGGCCGCATCGCGATCGATGGGCAGGACATCCATGCCCCTGGGCTGGACATCAACGAGTTCCGTTCGCACATCGGCTTCGTCTTCCAGCAGTTCAACCTGTTTCCGCACCTCAGCGCTTTGGGCAACTGCACGTTGGCGCCGGTCCAGATCCGCAAGCTGAAGCCGGCTGAGGCCCGCGAGCGTGCAATGGCGCTGCTGGACCGCGTGGGCCTGGCGCACAAGGCGAACGCGATGCCGTCTGAGCTGTCGGGTGGTCAGCAGCAGCGCGTGGCGATTGCGCGTGCGCTGGCGATGCAGCCGCCGCTGATGCTGTTCGACGAGCCGACCAGCGCGCTCGACCCCGAGATGGTCGGCGAAGTGTTGCTGGTGATGCGCGACCTGGCGCGCGACGGCATGACGATGGTCTGCGTGACCCACGAGATGGGTTTCGCGCGCGAGGTGGCCGACCACGTGCTGTTCATGGACGCCGGCAAGGTGCTCGAACGGGCGACGCCCGACGACTTCTTCAACCGGCCGCAGCACCCGCGGGCACAGCAGTTTCTCGCCGACATCCGCTCGCCGTTCGACGCGCAGCGCTGACCGGCGAGGCCCGCGGCGTCAGTTCGGCCCGTCGTCGGTGAGGCCAAAGGCGCCGGACCCGGCGCTTTCGGTCTTCGATCGGCCAGCGCCGGCGATCGCGCGGGGCGCCTCGGCCAGGTCCATCTCGCCGCGGAATTCGATCTTGCCGCGCAGGCGGGCACGCGGGTGGATGTCCAGCAGCGCGTCGTACACCGCGTCGCCCAGCAGCGTGGCCGAGCCGGTGATCTCGAGCGTCTTGCGGGCGATGACCGTGCCGCGAACCTTGCCTTCGATCAGCACATGGTCGGCTTCGATCGTGCTGCCTTCGACGACACCGGTGGCACCGATGTGCACCGTGCCGCCGGATTCGAGCCGGATGTCGCCTTTGAGCCAGCCGTCGACCTTCAGGCCGAGGTCGACCTTGGCGCTGAAAGTGCCTTCGAAGCGGGCACCTTCGGCGATCAGGCTGGAGATGCCGTTCAGCTGCTCGGCGGGCACCAGGCGGGCCGGTGCGCGATGGGTGTCTTGGCCGTTCACTTCAGAGGTCTCCCGAGGTGGTGCTGGCGCCGGGCGCAGCGGAGGACGGCGATTGTGCCTGAGGGCTTGCGGCGGGCGCGAGCCTGTTCGCAATCGCTTGCAGATACGGTGGCAGCATCGCTTGCCATGGCGGTGGCAAAGGGTGGTCCCGCAGCCACAGCACCCAGGCCAGCTCGGCCAGCAGCACCAGCGGCAGCGTGATCAACAGCAGCTTGTAGAAGACCCAGGTTACCCAGCGGCGGCGCACGCGTTGCCGCGCCACCTGCGCGTTGCGCGCTGCCGAGCGCTGCAGCGCGGCACGCCGCAACTCGTCGCTCGTGGCCACCGGCGTGTCGGCGCTGGTGGCACCGCGCGGCTCAGGAATGACCGGACTTGGCGACATCACCCTCGGGGCGCACGCGCTCCAGCTGGGCGTTGAGGTCGGCGCCGTTGACTTGAAGATGGGTGTAGCGGATGCGGCCCGACACGCTGGCGGTGTCGTGCAGCGAGACGCGGCCGCCGCCGGCGTCGAGCGTGCCGACCGTCTGGCCCAGCACCGAGATGTTGCGGGCGCGGATGTCGCCCACCACGGTGCCGGTCTGGGTGATCGTCACGTGGCCGCTGCCGCTGCCTTGCAGCTCGATGTCGCCTTGCACCTCGCCCGACACGGTGAGCGAGCCGTCGATGCGGGCCGAGCCGATGAACGACAGGCCCTGGCCCAGTGTCGACACGTTGGCGCTGCCCCGGCCCTCGGCGGCAATCGCCTGCACGGTCGGCAACAGGGTCGGCAAGTGCCGCGTTTCTGGCATGGCCTGGCCCATCGCGACCTGCGGCACGCTGGGCACGGAGGGGGTGGCAGGGGGCGGTGCGGCCGGGCTGCTGCCTTCGCCGTCGACCGGTGCGAGAGAGTCGTCGTTGTCCATGGGCAGGCGTCGCGTTGAGGGTGGTGCGAAAGGGGCCAAGGGGCCCGCGGCCGCAGGCTCAGCCGCCGTGCAGTACCGGCAGCGACTGCGCGTTGCGCAAGGTCCTGAACGGCCCCTGGAGGACCGCCCCATCATACATGCGCAGTTTTGCCGCGATCAGCGTGCCGGTGCTGACGCCGCTGCTGGCCACATAGGCGGTGCCTTGCACTTCGATCTCGGTCTGGTCGTCGACCTCGTCGTCGGTTTCGGTGGCCTCGCCCAGCTGGCCCAGCAGGTAAAGATCGCCCAGCACGCGAAAGCGGCCGATCAGCCGCGCGTCGTGCCACACCACCAGCTTGCCGGCGATCTCGCCCACGCCTTGCAAGGTGCCCTGCAGCAGCAGGCCGCCCTTGAACAGGAAATCGCCGGCCAGCACCGTGTCCGCGGCAATGCGGTTCACGATGTTCATCTTCACCGGGTCGATGACCAGCGTGTCCTGTGTCTTGTCCAGCAATCGGTGGCCCTCGGGTGGGGTGACGAACATAGTCAGTGGGCGAAGAAGCGCTGGAAGACCCACCACAGCAGGGCCGACCACAGCGTCAGGATGGCCACGAGCGAGCCCACCAGCAGGCGCCGCCGGGCGCGCGCCAGCGCCAGTGTCGACACCGGCTTGCCCAGGCCCGCGTCGCCCTGCAGCGGCGAGACCAGCCCTCGCGCCGCGTGGCCCAGCAGCTCGACCTGGCCTTCCAGCAGGTGCAGCTTCAGCCCGCGCGTGGGCTCCAGGCGCACACCCATGCTCGAGCCCATCTCGATGACGAACGGCTCGCCCACCACCTGCTCGGTGAAATAGCGGTCGAGCGTCTCGCGGTCCTGCATGTTGATGAAATTATCCGTGATCGAACCCCCGCGAACGAGGGACAACGACAGCCCGGCGCTTGCGTGCCCCTCACCGGCGCTGCTAGGATGCGGCCACGCTTTTCGCGCACCCATGTAAGCCTTTCCGATGAAGCCCACCCTCGCCACCGTACAACGTTGCACCGGTCACCGACCGGCAGCACGCGTTGCCATGGCGGGAGGCATCCCGCGCTAGCGGTCTCTCGGCTTCCGCGCCCCTGGTGATGGGCGCTCCGCCGGGTCTCCTCGGCGGAAGAATCGGAAACACGGCCCTTCCTCTTTCGTCGCTTTCCTCGTCACGGCCTGGCCTTTATCCAGGCAGGCGTGATTCGTGGCCGAGAAAGAAGAAACGACCCATGAGGTCATTGATCCAAAAACTGCTGGGCCGATTCAGGCTCGCGCCGAACGACCTGCTGCGCGACGTGGTCTACCGCCGCCTGTGGTCGTCGATCCTGATCAGCTCGCTCGGCGGCCAGGTCACGATGCTCGCGCTGCCGCTGACCGCGGCGGTGCTGCTGCAGGCCACCCCCACGCAGATGGGCTTGCTGACGGCGATGGAGATCGCGCCGTTCATCCTGTTCTCGCTGCCCGGTGGCGTGTGGCTGGACCGTGTGCGCAAGCTGCCGGTCTACATCGCCGGTGAAACGCTGCTGGCCTTTGCGGTGGCCAGCGTGCCGCTGGCCTGGTGGTTCGGTTGGCTGGCCATGCCCTGGCTGTACGCGGTGGCCTTCTTCATCGGCACGGTGTTCACGGTCGCCGGCTCGGCGGCGCAGGTGGTGCTGACCCAGGTCGTGCCGCGCGAGCGGCTGGTCGAGGCGCACGCGAAGAACTCGCTGGCCAGCTCGGGCGCCGAGGTGGCGGGCCCGGGCGTGGCCGGCGCGTTGATCCGCTTGCTCGGCGCGCCGGTGGCCTTGCTGGTCGATGCCTTCGGCCTGCTGACCTCGGCGCTGATCCTGCGGGGCATCCAAGTCGACGAGAAACGCGAGGGCGGGCAGGGCGGCGCGGCGTTCTGGGCCGACCTGGTGGCGGGCCTGCGCTTCGTGGTGCACCAGCGGCTGCTGGTGGCGCTGGCCACCTGCGTCGGCACGCTGCAGCTGTGCCACCACGCGGCGCTGGTCGTGCAGATCCTGTTCGCCACCCGCACGCTGGGCATGAGCGAGCAGGCCGTGGGCCTGAGCTATGTGGGCCTGGGCGTCGGCACCGTGGCGGCCAGCCTGCTGGTCGACCGGATCAGCCGCCGCGTGGGGCCGGGCCCCTGCCTGGTGATGGGCTTTGCGATCACCGGCAGCGGCTGGGCCCTGTTGTCGATGGCGCCGGTCGGCCCCTGGGGCGTGGCGGCGTTCGTCGTCATGCTGGCCTTGTTCGGCCTGGGCGCGGTGATGGTGTTCATCAACTTCCTGGCGCTGCGCCAGGCGGTGACGCCCGAGCCGCTGCTGGGCCGCATGACCAGCACGATGCGCTGGCTGACGCTGCTGCCGGCCGGCCCGGGCGCCTTGCTGGGCGGCTGGCTGGGTGAGCACATCGGGCTGCGGGCGGCACTGGCCTTCTCGGGCGTGACCGCGATGCTGCTGGCCGTGGCGGCGTGGCAGTGGGCCACCATCCGCGGCGTGCGCAGCCTGCCTGACACCACGCGGGTGCACGGCACCGAGGCGCTGGCCGAAGGCACGACCTGAAACGAAACGGCCGGCAGGTGACTGCCGGCCGTTGTCCATGGCCCCCGGGCGATCAGCCTGCCGGCGGGCTCAGGCGGTCAGGCCGGCGCGAACTGGTCGACGGCGTCGGTGATGATCCCGTCGATGCCCATCGCCAGCAGTTGCTGCACCGGCGCCGGGTCGTTCACCGTATAGACCAGCGCCCGCAGCCCGCAGCTGTGCAGGTGCTGCAACAGCGTCGCGTCCATCAAGTGGTAGTTGGTGATCGCGGCGACACAGCCCAGCTGCTGCGCCATCGAGACCCAGTTGGGCCAATGGGTGTCGACCAGCAGGGCCCGCGCCAGTTCGGGCGCCGCCTGCCGCGCCCCCAGCAAGGCCTCGGGGCGAAACGACGACAGCAGCGGCGGCAGCGGGTCGCCGGCCCACAGGCGCTGCACCTCGGCCGCCACGAGCCGGCCGGTGCGCTCTTCGTCGCCCTTGGTTGGCTTGATCTCCAGGTCCAGCCAATGGTGGTTGCGGCGCAGGAAATTCGCCAGCGCCTGCAGGCTGGTCAGCGGCTCGCCGGCGTACTGGCGGCTGTGCCAGCCACCGGCATCGAGCCGCGACAGCTCGCTCCACGGCCGATTGGCGGCGCGGCCGCGGGCGTTGGTCGTGCGGTCCAGCGTGCCGTCGTGCAGCAGAAAGGGCACGTCGTCGGCCGACAGTTTCACGTCGCACTCGAACGCGCGGTAGCCGTGCGACGCGCCGAGCCGGAACGCGGCCAGCGTGTTCTCGGGCGCCAGCTTGCCGGCGCCGCGGTGGGCAATCCAGCGCGGGAAGGGCCAGTCGGGCAGGGCGGTCACTGGATTCATTCACCGCCCCTCGCAACGAAGCGGCCCCAACCAAGGGACTTGCGCGGATCCGGCTTTGCCGGTCCGCTGCAAGAGCCCCCTTGGGGGGCAGCGACCGGAAGGGAGCGTGGGGGCTTCATGTCACATACGTCGGCCGGTGCCGCTGTCGAACCAGTGCAGATGCTCGGGCGTGGCCGCGAGCATCAGGCGCTCGCCCACGCGCGGCGCCGGCTCGGTGCTGGCGATGCGCAGCGTGAAGGCCGCACCGCCGAGCTTGCCGTGCACCAGGCGTTCGGCGCCCAGCATCTCGACCAGTTCGACCTGCAGCGGCCAGCCACCTTGCGCATGCGGCTCGGCGTGTTCCGGCCGCAGCCCCATCGTCACCAGGCCGTTGCGCGGTGCGCCGGGCGGCAGCGGCAGCAGCGTGTCGCCGAGCTTGAAGCCAGCGGCCGTGGCCTCGCCGGGCAGCAGGTTCATCGGCGGCGAGCCGATGAAGCTGGCGACGAAGGTGGTGGCCGGGCGTGCGTAGACCTCTTCGGGCGAACCGATCTGCTCCATCACGCCGGCGTTCATCACGATCATGCGCTGCGCCAGCGTCATCGCCTCGACCTGGTCGTGGGTGACGAACAGCGACGTGACCTTCAGCTCGGCATGCAGCTTCTGGATCTCGAGCCGCGTCTGCGCCCGCAGCTTGGCGTCGAGGTTGGACAGCGGCTCGTCGAACAAGAAGACCTGCGGCTGCCGCACGATCGCGCGGCCCATCGCCACGCGCTGGCGCTGGCCACCCGACAGTTGCCGCGGCTTGCGCTCCAGCAGGTGCGAGAGTTCGAGAATGCGCGCCGCCTTCTTGACCCGCTCGTCGATCTCGGCCTTGGGTCGCTTGGCGATCTTCAGCCCATAGGCCATGTTGTCGTACACGCTCATGTGCGGGTAGAGCGCGTAGTTCTGGAACACCATCGCGATGTCGCGCTCTGCCGGCTCGAGCTGGTTCACCACGCGCGGGCCGATCGCGATCTCGCCGCCGGTGATTTCCTCCAGCCCCGCCACCATGCGCAGCAGCGTGCTCTTGCCGCAGCCCGAGGGGCCGACGATGACGATGAATTCGCCGTCGGCGATCTCGGCGTTGACCCCGTGGATGACCTTGTTGGCACCCGGGCCGCGGCCATAGGTCTTCTCGACGTTTCTGAGGGAAATGCTTGCCATGTGTTGTTGCTTTTCGGCGCCTATTTCTCGGCGTCCACCAGGCCCTTGACGAACCACTTCTGCATCAGCAGCACCACCAGCGCCGGCGGCAGCATGGCCAGCATCGCGGTGGCCATCACCAGCGGCCACTCGGTCAGCGCGTCGCCGCCGACGATCATCCGCTTGATGCCGATGACGGCGGTGTACATCGACTCGTCGGTGGTGATCAGCAAGGGCCAGAGGTATTGGTTCCAGCCGTAGATGAACTGGATCACGAACAGCGCCGCGACCGAGGTGGCCGACAGCGGCAGCAGCACGTCGAAGAAAAAGCGCATCGGGCCGGCGCCGTCGATGCGCGCGGCCTCGGTCAGCTCGTCGGGCACGGTCATGAAGAATTGGCGGAACAAGAAGGTGGCGGTGGCCGAGGCGATCAGCGGCAGCGTCAAGCCGACGTAGGAGTTCAGCAGCCCCAGGTCCGACACGACCTTGAAGGTCGGGATGATGCGCACCTCGACCGGCAGCATCAGCGTGACGAAGATCATCCAGAAGAAGGTGCGGCGCAGCGGAAATCGGAAGTACACGATCGCGAACGACGCGATGATCGAGATGGCGATCTTGCCGAACGCGATCATCAGCGCCATCGCCAGGCTGTTGAGCATCATCGGGCCCACCGGGGCGGCGGCGCCGCGGGTGGACCCGGCGCCCAGCACCTGGGCGTAGTTCTCGATCAGGTGCGAGCCGGGCACCAGCGGCATCGGCACCGCCAGCACCTCGTCCAGCGTGTGGGTCGAGGCGACGAAGGTCACGTACAGCGGGAAGGCGACGATCGCGACCGCGGCGATCAGCAACACGTGGGTCAGCCAGTCCAGGCCCTTGCGGTTCTCGATCATCCGTACTGAACCCTGCGCTCGACGAAGCGGAACTGCACCACGGTGAGCGCGATGACGATGGCCATCAGCACCACCGACTGGGCCGACGAGCCGCCCAGGTCGGCCGATTTCACGCCGTCGGTGTAGACCTTGTAGACCAGGATGTTGGTCGCCTGGGCCGGGCCGCCGCCGGTGGTGGCGTCGATCACGCCGAAGGTGTCGAAGAAGGCGTAGACGATGTTGACCACCAGCAGGAAGAAGGTGGTGGGCGACAGCAGCGGGAAGACGATGGTCCAGAACCGCCGGAGCGGGCTGGCGCCATCGATGGCCGCGGCCTCGATCAGCGAGGTGGGGATCGACTGCAGCCCGGCCAGGAAGAACAGGAAGTTGTAGCTGATCTGCTTCCAGGTGGCGGCCATCACCACCAGCAGCATCGCCTGGTCGCCGCGCAGCACCCAGTTCCAGTCGATGCCCAGGCCGCGCAGCACATAGCTGACGATGCCGATGCTGGGCGCGAACATGAAGGCCCACAGCACGCCGGCCACCGCAGGGGCCACCGCATACGGCCAGATCAGCAGCGTGCGGTAGACCAGCGCGCCGCGGGTGACGCGGTGCGCCAGCGTGGCCAGGAACAGCGACACCGCGATGCCGAAGAAGGCCACCAGCACGCTGAACAGCGCCGTGGTCTGGAACGAGGCCAGATAGCCTGTGTCATGGAACAGGTCGACGAAGTTCTTCAGGCCGGCGAACTCGGTGCTCTCGCCGAACGGGTCCTGCAGCTGGAACGAGAACCACAGCGCCTGCAGCGCCGGCCAGAAGAAAAAGACCAGCGTCACCGCGATTTGCGGCAACACCAGTGCGTAGGGCAGCCAGCGGCTGCCGAATGCCACGCGTTGACCCATGGGATCGCCCGCCGCGCTCTGGCCTTACTCTTTGGCGGTGGCTTCGAAGCGGCGCAGCAGCTCGTTGCCGCGGCGCACGGCGTCGTCCATGCCGGCCTGAGCTGTCTTCTTGCCGGCGAACACGGCTTCCATTTCTTCTTCGATGATGTCGCGGCCCTGCACGTAGTTGCCGAAGCGCAGGCCCTTGGAGTTGGCGGTCGGCGGCTTGTTGTTGAGCTGGCGCACCGCGATGTCGGCACCCGGCACCTTGTCGTAGTAGCCGGCCTTCCTGGCGCCTTCGTAGGCGGCCACGGTGATGGGCACGTAGCCGGTCTGCTCGTGCCACTTCATCTGCAGCTCGGTGTTCGACAGGTAGCTGAAGAACTGGGCCACGCCCTTGTATTCGGCGGCCGATTTCTTGCCCATCACCCACAGGCTGGCGCCGCCGATGATCGAGTTCTGCGGCGCGCCGGCGATCGCGTCGTTGTAGGGCAGCATGTTGACCGAGAAGGCGAACTTGGCGTTCTTGCGGATGTTGGCCTGCGCGCCCGAGCTGGACGTGAGCATCGCGCACTCGCCGCTGAAGAACTTGGCCTCGGCCTCGTTCTTGCGGCCGGCATAGGTGAACCAGCCGTTCTTGGCAAAGTCGGCCAGCATCTGCACATGCGCCACATGCGCCGGCGAGTTGATCTTGAACTCGGTCTTCAGGCCGCCGATGCCGTTTTCGAGCGTCGCGATCGGCAGGTTGTGCCAGGTGCTGAAGTTCTCGACATGCACCCAGGCCGGCCAGCCGGTGGTGTAGACGCAGGCCTGGCCGCTGGCCTTGAGCTTGCCCGCGGTGACGGCGAATTCCTTCCAGGTGGTGGGCGCCTTGACGGGCAGGCCGGCTTTCTTGAACGCGTCTTCGTTGACGTAGAACACCGGCGTCGACGAGTTGAACGGCATCGACAGCATGTTGCCCTTGCGGTCGGTGTAATAGCCCGCCACGGCCGGCAGGTAGGCCTTGGGGTCGAAGGGCTGGCCAGCGTCCTTCATCAGCTGGTAGACGGGCTTGATCGCGCCCTGCGCCGACATCATGGTCGCCGTGCCGACCTCGAACACCTGCACCACCGCCGGCGGGTTGCCGGCGCGGTAGGCGGCGATCGCCGCGGTCATCGATTCGGGGTAGCTGCCCTTGTAGACCGGCACGATCTTGTAGGCGGTCTGCGAGGCGTTGAAGCCGTTGGCAATCTCGGTCACGCGCTCGCCCAGGGCGCCGGTCATCGAGTGCCACCACTGCACCTCGACCTGGGCCTGGGCGGCGCCGGCGGTGGCGAACAAGGTCGTGGCAACGAGGCTGGCAAGCAATGGACGCATGGGGTCTCCACGGTGGTTGTTCTGGACAGGCCGGCAGTGTGGCCGGCTCATATGACAGTCCGGTTTCTGTCACAAGCCCATGCGCCGTGGCAAGAGGGCAAGCCCTCGCGTGGCGGGCGCGCTGCAGAGGCCGGGCGCCGAACGCCGCTTCGCCGCTGCCCATGCAAACCCTGGGGCCATCGTGGCCCTGCGGTAACATCTGACGCTGCGTCATACCCTGGCGCTCCCGCGTGTGATCACCATTCTCGGCGGGACGGGCCTGCCCACCAGGCCTGACCGCCGGCTCGCCCCAGGCCGATGAACGCTCCTATCCCCGTGAACCTGCAGGCGACCGCGCTGCAGACGACCGACGCCACCGCGCCCCGGCTGCGCGAGATCCCGTACAACTACACCTCGCTGTCAGACCGCGAGATCGTGTTGCGCCTGCTGGGCGAACGCGCCTGGTCGATCCTCGACCGGCTGCGCGAAGAGCGCCGCACCGGCCGCTCGGCCCGCATGCTGTACGAGGTGCTGGGCGACATCTGGGTGGTGCAGCGCAACCCGTACCTCGAAGACGATCTGCTCGACAACCCGAAGCGGCGCCAGCTGCTGATCGACGCGCTGCACCACCGGTTGGCCGAAGTCGAGAAGCGCCGCACGCCGGCCGACGACCGCGAGCGTGACGCCCACGTGGGCGAGTTGCTGGCGGCCGCCAGCGCAGCGGTCGAGCGCTTCGCCAAGCGCTTCTCGGACACCTGGGACCTGCGCCAGCTCACCCGCAAGGTGCTGGGCAAGCACACCGCGAAAGACAACATCAAGTTCGACGGCCTGTCGCGCGTGTCGCATGTGACCGATGCCACCGACTGGCGGGTCGAGTACCCCTTCGTCGTGCTCACGCCCGACACCGAGGCCGAGATGGCCGGGCTGGTCAAGGCCTGTATCGAGCTCGACCTGACGATCATCCCGCGTGGCGGTGGCACCGGCTACACCGGCGGCGCCGTGCCGCTGACCTGGAAGAGCGCGGTCATCAACACCGAGAAGCTCGAGGCGATGACCGAGGTCGAGATGGTCGCGCTGCCGGGCGTCGAGAAACCGGTGGCAACGATTTGGACCGAGGCCGGCGTGGTCACCCAGCGCGTGGCCGATGCCGCTGAACGTGGCGGCCATGTGTTCGCGGTCGACCCGACCTCGGCCGAAGCCAGCTGCGTGGGCGGCAATGTGGCGATGAACGCCGGCGGCAAGAAGGCCGTGCTGTGGGGCACCGCGCTGGACAACCTGGCCAGCTGGCGCATGGTGACGCCCGAGGCGACCTGGCTCGAGGTCGTCCGCCTGAATCACAACCTCGGCAAGATCCACGACGTGGAGGTGGCCAGCTTCGAGCTGCGCCACTTCGACGCCTCGGGCAAGAAGCTCGAGCGCACCGAGCGGCTGGACATCCCCGGCCGGGTGTTTCGCAAAGAAGGCCTGGGCAAGGATGTCACCGACAAGTTCCTGGCCGGCCTGCCGGGCATCCAGAAAGAGGGCTGCGACGGCCTGATCACCTCGGCGCGCTGGGTGGTGCACCGCATGCCCGCGCACACCCGCACCGTGTGCCTCGAATTCTTCGGCAACCCGAAGGACTGCGTGCCGTCGATCGTCGAGATCAAGGACTTCATGTTCGCCGAGATGAAGCGTCCGGGCGGCGCCATCCTGGCGGGCCTGGAACATCTGGACGACCGGTATCTCAAGGCGGTGGGCTACGCGACCAAGAGCAAGCGCGCCGGCCTGCCCAAGATGGTGCTGGTGGGCGACATCGTCGGCGACGATGCCGACGCGGTGGCGCGTGCCACCAGCGAGGTGATCCGCCTGGCCAACGGCCGCTCGGGCGAGGGCTTCGTGGCCGTCTCGGCCGACGCGCGCAAGAAGTTCTGGCTCGACCGCAAGCGCACCGCGGCGATCAGCAAACACACCAACGCCTTCAAGGTCAATGAAGACGTGGTGATCCCGCTCGAGCGCATGGGCGAGTACACGCTGGGCATCGAGCGGATCAACATCGAACTTTCCTTGCGCAACAAGCTGGCGCTGGTCGACAGGCTCGAGGCGTTCTTCGCGCAGGGCACCTTGCCGCTGGGCAAGACCGACGACGCCGGCGAGATCCCGAGCGCCGAGCTGCTGGAAGACCGGGTGCAGCAGTCACTGGCGCTGCTGCGCGAGGTGCGTGCACTGTGGCGGGGCTGGTTGCAGGGCCTGGACGTGGTGCAGGCGGATGTCCAGCGCAGCTTCTTCGACCAGATTCAAGACGGCTCATTGCGCGCCTCGTGGAAGCGGCAGATCCTGAAGCCGCTGCAGGCCTTGTTCGCCGGCGCGGCCTTCACGCCGATCGTCGAAGAGTGCAAGCGCATCCACCAGGAAGTGCTGAAGGGCCGGGTCTGGGTGGCGCTGCACATGCACGCCGGTGATGGCAATGTGCACACCAACATCCCCGTCAACTCCGACAACTACGAGATGCTGCAGACCGCCCACGAGGCGGTGGCCCGCATCATGGTGCTGGCCCGCTCGCTCGACGGCGTGATCTCGGGCGAACACGGCATCGGCATCACCAAGCTCGAATTCCTGACCGACGACGAGCTGGCCAATTTCACCGCCTACAAGCAGCGCGTGGACCCGCAGGGCCGCTTCAACAAAGGCAAGCTGCTGCGCGGCGACGCCTTGCAGCGCCTGGGCGGCGATGTGCATGCCGCCGACCTGAGCCGCGCCTACACGCCCAGCTTCGGGCTGATGGGGCACGAGTCGCTGATCATGCAGCAGAGCGACATCGGCGACATCGCCAACTCGGTCAAGGACTGCCTGCGCTGCGGCAAGTGCAAGCCGGTCTGCGCCACCCACGTGCCGCGCGCCAACCTGCTGTACAGCCCGCGCAACAAGATCTTGGCGACCTCGCTGCTGGTCGAGGCCTTCTTGTACGAAGAGCAGACGCGCCGCGGTGTGTCGATCAAGCACTGGGAAGAATTCGAAGACGTGGCCGACCACTGCACGGTCTGCCACAAGTGCCTGTCGCCGTGCCCGGTGAAGATCGACTTCGGCGATGTGTCGATGAACATGCGCAACCTGCTGCGCAAGATGGGGCAGAAGACCTTCCGCCCCGGCAACGCCGCGGCGATGTTCATGCTCAATGCGACGAACCCGCAGACGATCAAGCTCGCCCGCACGGCGATGGTCGGCGTGGGCATGAAGGCCCAGCGCATCGCGCACGATGTGCTGAAGCTCGCGGCGCGCAAGCAGACCAGCGCGCCGCCGGCGACCGTCGGCAGCGCGCCGATCAAAGAGCAGGTCATCCACTTCATCAACAAGAAGATGCCGGGTGGCTTGCCGAAGAAGACCGCGCGGGCCCTGCTGGACATCGAGGACAAGCACTACGTGCCGATCATCCGCGACCCGGCGTCGACCACGGCCGAGACCGAGGCGGTGTTCTACTTCCCCGGCTGCGGCTCGGAGCGCCTGTTCAGCCAGGTGGGCCTGGCGACGCAGGCGATGCTGTGGCAGGCCGGGGTGCAGACGGTGTTGCCGCCAGGCTACCTGTGCTGCGGCTACCCGCAGCGTGGCTCGGGCCAGTTCGACAAGGCCGAGAAGATCATCACCGACAACCGGGTGTTGTTCCACCGCGTGGCCAACACGCTGAACTACCTCGACATCAAGACGGTGGTCGTGTCCTGCGGCACCTGCTACGACCAGCTGCAGGGCTACAAGTTCGAAGACATCTTCCCCGGCTGCCGCATCATCGACATCCACGAGTTCCTGCTGGAAAAAGGCATCACCTTGCCCGGCGCCGGCGCCACCTACCTCTATCACGACCCCTGCCACAGCCCGATGAAGCTGCAGGAGCCGATGAAGACGGTCAAGGCGCTGGTCGGTGACGGCGTGGTCAAGAGCGAACGCTGCTGCGGCGAGTCCGGCACGCTGGGCGTCAGCCGGCCCGACATTGCGACCCAGGTGCGTTTTCGCAAGGAAGAAGAGCTGCGAAAGACCGAGGCGCAGCTGCGTGCCACGGGTGCGGTGGGGCCGAAGGATGACCTGAAGATCCTCACCTCCTGCCCGAGCTGCCTGCAAGGCCTGTCGCGCTACGGCGACGACCTGCAGAACGGCCTGCTCGAGGCCGACTACATCGTCGTCGAGATGGCGCGCAAGATCCTGGGCGAAGACTGGATGGAGCGCTACGTCGAGCGCGCCAATGCCGGCGGCATCGAGCGGGTGCTGGTCTGATGGCGGCGGTTGCAGGGTGCGAGCTGTGCGCAGCCGGCGGCTCGGCCGGCTGGGTCGAAGTGGCCGCCGACGCCCGGCTGCGCGTGGTGCGGGTGCTCGACGCGCCCGAGTTCCCGGCCTTCTACCGAGTGATCTGGCGCGACCATGTGGCCGAGCTGAGCGACCTGTCGGACGTCGACTGCGCCCATTGCCTGGGCGTGGTGGTGGCGGTCGAGCGGGTGCTGCGCCACGAGCTGGCGCCGACCAAGATCAACCTGGCCGCGCTCGGCAACATGGTGCCCCACCTGCACTGGCACGTGATCGCCCGTTTCGACTGGGACAGCCACTTTCCGCAGCCGATCTGGGGCATGCGCCAACGTGAACCAATGCCGCCGGCCGTCGCCCGGTTGCGCCAGCCGCTGAACAAGCTTGATGAGTTGATCCGCCGCTCGGTGGGGCCCTGACGCGCGGCTTGGGTAGCATCGGGGGTTCGCGCGGCCCGCGCACTGGCCCTTTCCTCTTGCCCCCACCGCCATGATCCGCGTTGCCTCTGCCTTGCTTGTTGCCCTGACCCTGTCTGCCTGCGGGGGCTCTGACGGCACCACCGACCTGGGCGACAACGCCGACATCGCGGTCAATACAAGCGGCCCCGTCGAGATCTACGCCGGCGAAAATGCGAGCTATGTTGTCTCGGTCGCCAACGAAGGGCCAGCGACGGCTTCGGACGTGGCACTGTCGTATCACCTTGACGGTGCCGCCACGCTGGGCGCCGTTACCTGCGCGGCCACCGGCAGCGCCGAATGTCCGGCCACGCTCGGTCCGGCCATGACGCTCAGCCGCCTGCCGGCAGGCGGCGGCCTCGTGTTTCGTGTCGAAGTTGCGAGCCTGGCTGACCAGATCGGGCCGGTGACCCTTTCCATGACGGCCACCTCGGCAGATGACGAAAACCACGTCAACAACCGAGACGAGTCGACGACGATCGCCATGGACCTGCGCAACGGCGCCTACGCGGTGTATGCCAGCAACGGCCGTCAGTACACGCTGACGCTGGACTTCAATCGGATGGCCTATGCGATGGTCGGGGCGCAGGTCAACCATACCGGCGCGTTCACGCCGGACGCTGACGGGGTCGGTTTTGTCTTTGACGGTACCGCGCGCTTTCGCGTAGCGCCGGACCTTGTCGTCGGTGGTTTCGATTTCAACCTGCCGCCCACCGACCTGCATCCGTACGACCACGGTGTGCGCCCCTTCATCGCCGCACGCCGCTTCGCCACCGACATCTCGGCGCTGAAGGACACCAGCTTCAACCTCTTGGGGCTGGACCTGCAACGCAACGACAAGCTCGTCTCAGCCGCCGCTCCCTCGACCTTCGGCGACGGGGTGTTGCACAGTTGCCTGGCGCCGGTCCCGGTACGGGTCGGCTCATGTCCCTCGGAGTTCCTGGGTACCTACGGGCTGACCGTCCAGGGCAACGAAGTCGTCGGGGTTGACGAGGCTCGCCACGACCTCATCCACTTCCGCCTGGCCCAGTCCGGCAGTTCGCTGATCCTGTTGCGTGCCGAGGACGCGGCCGACTCGACCGGGCGCCAATTCCGCGTCGGCCTGGCCGACACCACCGGACTGGTCGGCGGCACCTTCGCCACCAGCAGCACCACCAGCGCCTGGGGCAAGACCGTGCTCACCGACGCGCATTACGCATTTGCCGGCACACTGACCGGCGGCAGCGCCGTCAGCGAAACTGCCAATCTGGCGCCACTGACCAACGTCGGCCCGACCGGCCTGCGTCGCGGCAACCGTTCCAGCGACGGGGCCATGCTCTACCTGGGCCAGAACGACGCGCTGATGCTGACGCTGGGGGCCGCCGAGGGCCTGGCCGAAGGGATGATGGACATCGGGCTGCGCTGAGGCGTGACCCGTCGAGACACGATGATCAATTCTTCGCGACATCCTCAGCCTACCGCCCTGACCGTCCACCAGACCTCTCGAGTTCTCGAAATCACTTTTGACGACGGCCGCACGTTTCGCATCCCGTTCGAGCTGATGCGCGTGTATTCGCCGTCGGCCGAGGTGCAGGGGCACGGGCCGGGGCAGGAAGTGCTGCAAACCGGTAAGCGCAATGTAGGGATCGACGCGATCGAGCCGGTTGGTCACTATGCGGTCCAGCCGCGCTTTTCGGACGGCCACGACAGCGGCATCTTCACCTGGGAGCTGCTGTACCGCCTCGGGGCGGAGCAGGCCGAACACTGGGCGCGCTACGAGCAGAGATTGAAGGAAGCCGGGGTGGAACGCGACTTGCCAATGCCCGCCAAGGGTGGCGGATCCTGCGGGCACCACTGAGCGTATAAAAATTGCCAGCATCCGTGCTGGAGGGAACAGATGTCTCAAACCCATTTCGGTTATCAGAGCGTTGACGAGGGCGAGAAGGCCCAGCGCGTCAAGGGTGTGTTCGATTCGGTCGCGTCGAAATACGACGTGATGAACGACCTCATGTCGATGGGCATGCACCGCGCCTGGAAGGCCTACACCGTGGCCGTGGCCAACCTGCGCGAAGGCGACAAGGTGCTCGACATCGCCGGCGGTACCGGCGACCTGGCCAAGGCCTTTGCCCGCCGGGTCGGCCCCAGCGGCCAGGTGGTCCACACCGACATCAACGAAGCCATGTTGCGCACCGGCCGCGACCGCATGCTCGACGACGGGCTGGCGCTGCCCACCACGATCTGCGACGCCGAGCAACTGCCGTTTCGCAGCGGCAGCTTCGACCTCGTCAGCGTGGCCTTCGGCCTACGCAACATGACCCACAAGGAGCAGGCGCTGGCCGAGATGGCGCGCGTGCTGCGCGAAGGCGGCCGCCTGCTGGTGCTCGAATTCTCGAAGGTCGCCGCACCGCTGCAAAAGCCTTACGACTGGTATTCGTTCAAGGTGCTGCCTCGCCTGGGCCAGTGGGTGGCGGGCGACGCCGACAGCTACCGCTACCTGGCCGAGTCGATCCGCATGCACCCGGACCAGGCGACGCTGAAGGCGATGATGAAGACGGCCGGCTTCGGCCATGTGGACGTGCACAACCTGACGGGCGGGGTGGTCGCCCTGCACGTCGGCATCAAATGTTGACGCCGCCGCGCCGCAGCCGGCCCCATTCCAACTTCGGTGGTTGGCAGGCCTTGGGCCTGATGTCCGCGTTTGCGCCCAGCGAGCTGGGCAGCGTGCCGAGCTTCGTCGAGCCGGTGCTGGCGGTGTGGATCGCGATCTGGCAGGGCGCCCGCCAGGCCTACCCGGCGATGGGCCCGATGTCGCTGCTGCGCCGCGTGCGCTTCAGCTGGCAGGCCTGGGTTCACCGCCGCGAGTGGCGTGCGTTGCGCCAGGTGCCGCCGCAGTCGCAGCTGGGCCAGGTGATGCAGGCCCGCAAGAACATGGTCCACATTCTTGCGTGGCCCTATCTGCACCGCGCGTGGTCGATCCGCCACCGCGTCGAGACGGTGGTGGCGCACTACCGCCATGTCGAGCGCCAGCCCTGGCTGCAGGTGCCGATCGGCGCGCGCGAGCTGCTGGCCACCATCGGCCCGGCCGAGCATGGCCTGACGCTGCAGCTCGACCAGCCCGGCTGGATGGCCCAGGAAGGCGAGCTGGCGCTGAACCTGTTCGAGGGCAACATGCGGCTGTACTCGGTCGCGTTCTCGATCGGCCGCCGCAAGGGCCAGCCGACGATGTATATCGGCGCGATTCAGGGCCGCTCGACCGAGGGCATCAGTGAGCGCTACGCCGAGCTGACCAAGCGCCTGCACGGCTGCCGCCCGCGCGACCTGGTGCTGCTGGCCACGCTGATCCTGGCCGAGACGATGGGCATCGAGCGGGTCTACGCGATCAGCGATTTCTACCGCCACCACCGCCACGCGCGGCTGTTCGCCCGTTTCGACAAGAACGTGCCGACGGCAGACTACGACGAGATCTGGCGTGACCGCGGCGGTGTCGAAACCGTCGACGGGTTTTTCGCGATCGAGACCGGCTTCACCCCGCGCCCGCTGGACAGCATCCCTGCCAAGAAGCGCGCGATGTACCGCCGCCGCTACGAGATGCTGACCGACCTGCGCGAGCGCCTGCTCACGGTGGCGGCGGCCAACCAGCCTCCTGCACAATTGCAGCGCGAACCGGCACTTTGATCTGCGGCCGGGCGCTGCCCGCCCCATGACCACTGTTCTGCTCACCGGCGCCACCGGCTACATCGGCTCGCACACCTGGCTCGCTCTGCAAGAGGCGGGTTTCTCGGTGGTCGGCCTCGACAATTTCTCCAACAGCTCGCCCGAGGTGCTCAAGCGCCTGCACGAGCTGAGCGGCGTCGCGCCGGTGTTCGAGCGCGCGAGCATCACCGATGCCGCCGCGATGGAGGCGGTCTTCAGCCGCCACCGCATCGACGCGGTGGTGCACTTCGCCGCGTCCAAGGCGGTCGGCGAGTCCGGCGCGCAGCCGCTGGCCTACTACGCCAACAACATCGGTGGCCTGGTGACCACCTGCGAGGCGATGCGCCGCCACGGCGTGAAGACGATGGTCTTCAGCTCCAGCGCCACCGTCTATGGTGATCCCAAGTACCTGCCCTACGACGAGGCGCACCCGTTGTCGGCGATGAATGTCTACGGCCGCACCAAGCTGTATGGCGAGCAGATCCTGCGCGACCTCGAAGCGTCCGACCCGGCGTGGAAGATCGCCTGGCTGCGTTACTTCAACCCGGTCGGCGCGCACGAAAGCGGCCGCATCGGCGAAGACCCGCGCGGCGTGCCGAACAACCTGATGCCCTATGTGACCCAGGTCGCGGTGGGCCGGCGCGAGTTCCTGCAGGTCTTCGGCGGTGACTACGACACCGTCGACGGCACGGGGGTGCGCGACTACCTGCACGTGGTCGACCTGGCCGAGGGCCATGTGGCGGCGCTGCGCCACCTGCTCGACCAGCGCCGCTCGCTGACGGTGAACCTGGGCGCCGGCCACGGCCACAGCGTGCTGCAACTCGTGCGCGCCTTCGAGCGGGCCAGTGGCCGCCCGGTGCCCTACCGCATCGTCGACCGCCGCCCCGGCGACCTGCCTGCGTTCTGGGCCGATGCCACGCTGGCGCGCCAGCAGCTCGGCTGGCAGACCCGGCGCGACCTCGAGACCATGTGCGCCGACAGCTGGCGCTGGCAGCAGGCCAACCCCAACGGATTCGACTGCTGACAGTCCTGACGTTTTGTGTCTGGTTGGCCGTCGGCCGCCAGGCCCAGAATCGCGGCCACCCGCCGCCGGCGGCCGCTGCCCCGGCAGCTCAGCTAACCACGGAGTTGCGCATGGCCCAGAGACTTCACGCCGCCGCCCTGGCTTTGACCGCCATCCTGGCCGCCCCGGCCTTTGCCCAGGAGCCGGCCGCCGAGCCCGCCCAGGTGCAGGACATGGCGTCGCCGCAGACGGCGTCCGCCATCAAGGTCTTGTTCGTGATCGCGTTCGAGAACCACGATGCGAAGCAGATCTACGGCAACACGCGCGATGCGCCTTACATCAACAACCTGTTGATGGCCAACTATGCCTATGCCACGAACTTCGGCGACGTGCTGCCCTCGCTGCCGAGCGAGCCGCACTACGTGTGGATGGAGGCCGGCACCAACAAGTTCTCCGACCACACCTTCACCGGCGACGGCGACCCCAGCTCGAGCAACAGCACCGGCAACACCGCGCACCTGGTGACGCAGATCAAGAACGCCGGCAACGGCACCAGCTGGATGTCGTACCAGGAGGGCCTGAACAGCACCACCGGCAAGTGCCCGATCCGCTCCGACGGCCACTACGCCGCCAAGCACAACCCGTTCGTGTTCTTCCGCGACGTCTCTGGCAGCCCGCCGTCGAAGAGCAACAGCTACTGCGCGTCGCACCACAAGAACTACAAGGCCCTGGCCGACGACCTGGCCAATGCCCGCGTGGCGACCTACAACTTCATCACGCCCAACGAGTGCAATGACATGCACGGCGACTCGGGTTGCCCCAACAGCAACGAGATCCAGTCGGGCGACAACTGGCTGAAGAAGAACCTGCCCCCGATCATCGACTACGTCAACGCCCACCAGGGCGCGATCTTCCTGGTCTGGGACGAAGGCAGCAGCACCAACCTGGTCCCCTTCATCGCCGTCGGCCCGGGCGTCAAGAAGGGCCACGTCAGCACCGTGAAGCTCGACCACAGCGCGCAGCTGAAGTCGATCGAGCAGATCCTGCAACTGCCCATCCTGCCCACCGTGAGCGGCGCCAACACCTTCGCCGACATGTTCGAAGCCGGTCAATTCCCCTGACTGCCGGGGCGCGCGGAGCGCCGCCCCAACAAGTCGTGCGCGCGGGTCCGGCCTTGCCGGCCCGCTCAGCGCACCAACCTCCGCGCCGCCCGACCGAGCGCGCGCAGCGCCGCTCATTCAAGTGGCGTGCGCGGGTCCGGCTTTGCCGGTCCGCTGCGCGAGCCCCCTTGGGGGGCAGGCCCCGGCAGGGGCCGTGGGGGCTCCATAATCCGGCGCATGGCAAACCCTGTGACGGAGCTGCTGCTGCCCGCGGCGACCGACCGCTTCATCTTGCTGGCCAACCACGTGCTGCAAAGCGCGTCGGCGGCCACCGAGCGATTGAAGCCGCACGCCGGCCGCGTGCTGCGCATCGAGGTCGACAACTGGCGCGTGCCGTTGCCGCCGCCCCCGCCGCTGGCCTTGCGCATCACGCCGGCCGGCCTGTTCGAGGCGGCTGCGGCGGCAGGTGCGGCCGAGCCCGAAGCCGACCTGCGCTTGCGCGTCGATGCCGGCCACCCGCTGGAGGCCGCGCGCCGTGTCGCCACCGGTGAGTTGCCGCCGCTGCAGATCGAAGGCGACGTGGCGCTGGCCTCGGACATGAACTGGGTCGTCGCCAACGTGCGTTGGGACATCGCCGCCGACATCGAGCGCGTCTTCGGCCCGCTGGTGGCCGGTGGGCTGTCCCAGGTGGGCGACAAGCTGGCGGCCACCGCGCGCACCTTGGCGCAGGGCGCGGCCAGCGTCTGGCGCAAGCCCTGATGCGCCGCGCTGACCCGTCGACGGGGCCAGCCGCCGGGCACACGCCCTGCGCCGGCTGAGGGCGCGCGGCCATGCGCTTCGTGCTGCGGCTGGTCCGCATCGTTTTCACGCTGCTGCGCTTCGGCATCGACGAGCTGGCGCTGTCGGGCTTTCGCCAGCGCCGCATCCGCGCCTTGGCGGGTGTGCTGACGCTGGGCCGACGCTTCAGCCTGCCGCGCGGCGTGCGACTGCGCATGGCGCTGGAGCACCTGGGCCCGATCTTCATCAAGTTCGGCCAGGTGCTGTCCACCCGGCGCGACCTGCTGCCGCTGGACGTGGCCGACGAGCTGGCCAAGCTGCAGGACCGGGTGCCGCCGTTCCCCGCCGACCAGGCCCGCGCAATCATCGAGGCCGAGCTGCGCCGCCCGCTCGACACGGTGTTCGCGCAGTTCGACGACGTGCCCGTCGCCAGCGCCTCGGTCGCCCAGGTCCATTTCGCCACCTTGCTCGATGGCCGCGAGGTCGCGGTCAAGGTCTTGCGGCCCGGCATGCTGGCGGTGATCGACGACGATCTGGCGATCCTGCACATGCTGGCGCGCTGGGTCGAGCGCATCTCGGCCGACGGGCGCCGGCTGCGCCCGCGCGAGGTGGTGTCCGAGTTCGACATCTACCTGCACGACGAGCTCGACCTGGTGCGCGAAGCGGCCAATGCGGCCCAGCTGCGGCGCAACATGGCCGACCTGCCGCTGATCCTGGTGCCCGAAATGCACTGGGACCTGTGCACCCGCAACGTCTGCGTGATGGAGCGGATGAAAGGCATGCCGGTCAGCCAGGTCGGACGCCTGCGCGAGGCCGGCGTCGACATCAAGAAGCTCGCCCGCGACGGCGTCACGATCTTCTTCACCCAGGTGTTCCGCGATGGTTTCTTCCACGCCGACATGCACCCGGGCAACATCCAGGTCAGCGTCGACCCGGCCACCTTCGGCCGCTACATCGCGCTCGACTTCGGCATCATCGGCACGCTGACCGACGCCGACAAAGAGTACCTGGCGCAGAATTTCATCGCCTTCTTCCGGCGCGACTACAAGCGCGTGGCCGAGCTGCACGTCGAGTCGGGCTGGGTGCCGCCCAGCACCCGCATCGACGCGCTCGAAGGGGCGATCCGCGCCGTCTGCGAGCCGCAGTTCGACCGGCCGCTGAAAGAGATCTCGCTCGGCCAGGTGCTGATGCGGCTGTTCCAGACCTCGCGCCGCTTCAACGTCGAGATTCAGCCGCAGCTGGTGCTGCTGCAGAAGACGCTGCTCAACGTCGAGGGCCTGGGCCGCCAGCTCGACCCCGACCTCGACCTGTGGACGACCGCCAAGCCGTTTCTCGAGCGCTGGATGGACGAGCAGGTGGGCCCACGGGCGCTGTGGCGACGCCTGAAGGATGAGGCGCCGCACTACGCCAAGCTGCTGCCCGAACTGCCTCGGCTGCTGCACGACGCGCTGGCGCGCCGGGCCAGCCCGGCACCGAGCGACGACGCCACCTTGCTGGCCGAGCTGCTGCGCGAGCAGCGCCGCACCAACCGCCTGCTCGGCGGGCTGACCTGGGGCCTGCTGGGCTTCCTGGTCGGTGCGGTGGTGGCCCGCCTCGTGCTTCTGACCCACTTCGGCTGACGCCGGGCCGCTGCGCCCGGCCCGATAATGCCGGCCGCTGTCCGGCTCGTTTTCCTCCGCGCCCATGAACACCATCCTCATCACCTTCGTCGTGCTGTACCTGGTTGGCACGCTTGCGCTCGGCGTCTGGGCCGGCACGCGGATCAAGAACACCAGCGACTTCGCCGTCGCCGGCCGCAGCCTGCCGCTGATCATGGTCGTCACCACCACCTTCGCGACCTGGTTCGGCGCCGAGACGGTGATGGGCATCCCGGCCAAGTTCGTGCAGGGCGGCCTGAACTCGATCATCGAAGACCCGTTCGGTGCGGGCCTGTGCCTGGTGCTGGTGGGTGCGTTCTTCGCCACCAAGCTGTACCGGCAGAACCTGCTGACCATCGGCGACTTCTACCGCCAGCGCTTCGGCAAGGGCGTCGAGGTGTTCTGCTCGTCGGCCATCATCCTCAGCTACCTGGGCTGGGTGGCGGCGCAGATCACCGCGCTGGGGCTGGTGTTCTCGGTGCTGACCAACGGCGCGATGTCCGAGACCGCCGGCATGATCGTCGGCACGCTGGCGGTGCTGGTCTATGTGGTGATCGGCGGCTTCCTGGCGGTGGCCTGGACCGACTTTATCCAGATGATCGTGCTGGTGATCGGCCTGTCGATCATCGCCGTCTTCGCCAGCGACCTGGCCGGCGGCACCGACCAGGTGCTGGCGATGGCCCACAAATCCGACCTGTTCCGCTTCCTGCCGCCGCCCACCTTCACCGAGGTGGCGATGTTCGTCGGCGCAGGCCTGACGATGATGCTGGGCAGCATCCCGCAGCAGGACGTGTTCCAGCGCGTGATGTCGGCCAAGGACGCGCGCACCGCCCGCAACGGCGCGATGATCGGCGGCTTCAGCTACATCCTGTTCGCCTTCGTGCCGATGTTCATTGTCGCCAGCGCCGTGGTGGTGATGGGCGACAGCGCGCTCGACCTGGCGCAAAACGACTACCAGCGCCTGCTGCCGACCTTCGTGCTGACGAAGATGCCGCTGATCATGCAGATCCTGTTCTTCGGCGCGCTGCTGTCGGCGATCAAGAGCACCTCGTCGGCCACGCTGCTGGCGCCGTCGACCAGCTTCGTCGAGAACATCCTGAAGAACCTGCGCCCCGGCATGCGCGACCGCGAGCAACTGCTGGCGATGCGCGTCACGATCGTCGTCTTCGCGGCCCTGGTGCTGCTGTATGCGATCGCGATGAAGGGCACCACGATCTACGAGCTGGTCTCGGCCGCCTACCAGGTGACGCTGGTCGGCGCCTTCGTGCCGCTGGTGTTCGGCCTGTACTGGAAGCGCTCGACGACGCAGGGCGCGATCGTGTCGCTGGCGCTGGGCATCGGCACCTGGCTGGTGTACTTTCCGCAGATCTCGACCCTGGGCGAGTCTTTCCCCGGCCAGTTGGCCGGCCTGCTGGCGGCGATTGTCGGCATGGTCGTCGGGTCGCTCGCGCCGCAGGTGCTCAAAAGCCGCCACGAGACCGCCCAGACCCATATCGCTTGAAAAATCCGCGGCCCGGCCCCATTTGCTGCGGCGTGCGGGGCGGGCGCCAACAGGTGCCCGCTTATAATTTCCTGTTTTGAATCAAGGGTTTGGTCATGCCTATTTACGCTTATCGCTGCGCGGCCTGCGGCCATTCGCGTGATGTGCTGCAAAAGTTGTCCGACTCGCCGCTGACGCTATGCCCCGCCTGCGGGGCGGAGCAGTTCTCCAAGCAGATCACGGCAGCCGGCTTCCAGCTCAAGGGCTCGGGCTGGTACGCCACCGATTTCCGCAACGGCGGCAGCAGCCCCGCGGCGGCCCCGGCCACCAAGACCGACAGCCCGGCAGCGCCCACCGGCGGTGACAGCGCGCCGGCGTCGTCCGGCACGGCTGCGGCCGGCGGCAGCGGCGGTGGCACGGCCTGCGGCGGCTCCTGCGCTTGCCACTGAGCCGCCCGGCCCCGCCGCCACCGCCCCCGCCCCCGGAACACCGCTTGAAAAAGTACCTCATCGCCGGTCTGCTGACCTGGTTGCCCCTGGCGATCACCGTCTGGGTGCTGCTGTGGGTCCAGGGGCTGCTGGACGGCATGTTCAAGGGCGTGCTGCGCTTTGCGCAGGCGGTGCTGCCGGCGGCGGCGGCCGAAACCCTGCAGGCGCTGGGCCAATGGCCCGGCCTGGGCGTGGTCGTGATGGTCGCGCTGATGTTCGTCACCGGCGTCTTCGTCACCAACCTGTTCGGCCAGTGGTGGCTGAAGCAGTGGGATGCGCTGATGAACCGCATCCCCATCGTCCGGTCGATCTACAGCTCGGTCAAGCAGGTCTCCGACACGCTGTTCTCGAGCAACGGCAATGCCTTTCGCGAAGCGGTGCTGGTGCAGTACCCGCACGCCGGCTCGTGGACGATCGCCTTCGTCACCGGCAAGCCCGGCGGCGAGGTGGCCGACAAGCTGGCGGGCGAGCACGTGAGCCTGTACGTGCCGACCACGCCGAACCCGACCTCGGGCTTTTTCCTGATGATGCCGCGCACGGCCATCCATGCGCTGGACATGAGCGTCGACGAGGCCCTGAAATACATCATCTCGATGGGCGTGGTGGTGCCACCGCACACGCCCCCGGCCGGCTTCGTGCCCGCGCCGGAGGGGGCCGACCCCAATCGGGCGGGCTGAGCAGCCGCTGCGTCCGGCGCTCAGTCCTGAGGGTTGACCACCCCGCCCCGACAGCCTTTCAATTCCATCTTTGCGCACCGCTTCCGCGGCCATGGCCGCCGGCGCGCCATCGACACAATCAAGAAGCACTGGAGTGCACACATGAGAACCACGTACTGCGGCCTCGTCGACGAGGCCCTGATGGACAAGACCGTGACGCTGATGGGCTGGGCCCACCGGCGCCGTGACCACGGCAAGTTGATCTTCATTGATCTGCGCGACCGCGAAGGCCTGGTGCAGATCGTCTGCGACGAGGATCTTGGCGAGAGCTTCAAGGTCGCCGAAAGCGTTCGCAACGAGTTCTGCCTCAAGGTCACCGGTGTCGTGCGCGCCCGCTCGGCCGAGACGGTCAACGCCAACCTGCGCAGCGGCAAGATCGAAGTCTTCTGCCACGAGCTCGAAGTGCTGAACCCGTCGGTCACCCCGCCGTTCCAGCTCGACGACGAGAACCTGTCGGAAACCACGCGCCTGACGCACCGCGTGCTGGACCTGCGCCGCCCGCAGATGCAGCAGAACCTGATGCTGCGCTACCGCGTGGCGATGGAAGTGCGCAAGTTCCTCGACGCGAATGGTTTCGTCGACATCGAAACCCCGATGTTGACCAAGTCGACGCCCGAGGGCGCGCGCGACTACCTGGTGCCCAGCCGCGTGCACGACGGCCACTTCTTCGCGCTGCCGCAGTCGCCGCAGCTGTTCAAGCAGTTGCTGATGGTCGCGGGCTTCGACCGCTACTACCAGATCACCAAGTGCTTCCGCGACGAAGACCTGCGCGCTGACCGCCAGCCCGAGTTCACGCAGATCGATATCGAAACCTCGTTCCTGAACGAGGAAGAGATCCGCGGCATGTTCGAAGGCATGATCCGCACGGTGTTCCGCAACACCATCGGTGTCGACCTGCCGGGCTACCCGGTGATGACCTACGCCGACGCGATGCACCAGTACGGCTCGGACAAGCCCGACCTGCGCGTCAAGCTCAAGTTCACCGAGCTGACCGACGTGATGAAGGACGTCGACTTCAAGGTCTTCTCGACCCCGGCCACCACCAAGGGCGGCCGCGTCGTGGCGCTCAAGGTGCCGGGCGGCGGCGAGATGAGCCGCGGCGAGATCGACGGCTACACCGAGTTCGTCAAGATCTACGGCGCCAAGGGCCTGGCCTGGATCAAGGTCAACGACGTGGCCAAGGGCCGCGAGGGCCTGCAGTCGCCGGTGGTCAAGAACCTGCACGACGCCGCGATCGCCGAGATCCTGGCGCGCACCGGTGCCTGCAACGGCGACCTGATCTTCTTCGGCGCCGACAAGGCCAAGGTCGTCAACGACGCGATCGGCGCACTGCGCGTGAAGATCGGCCACAGCGAGTTCGGCCGCACCCACGGTCTGTTCGAAGACAAGTGGGCCCCGCTGTGGGTGGTCGACTTCCCGATGTTCGAGCACGACGAAGAGGAAGACCGCTGGAACGCGGTGCACCACCCCTTCACCGCGCCGAAGGACGGCCACGAGGACCTGATGGACACCGACCCCGGTGCCTGCATCGCCAAGGCCTACGACATGGTGCTCAACGGCTGGGAAATCGGCGGCGGCTCGGTGCGTATCCACCGCGCCGAGGTGCAGAGCAAGGTCTTCAGCGCGCTGAAGATTTCGCCCGAAGACGCACAGGTCAAGTTCGGCTTCCTGCTCGACGCGCTGCAATACGGCGCGCCGCCGCACGGTGGCCTGGCCTTCGGCCTGGACCGCATCGTCACGATGATGACCGGCGCCGAGTCGATCCGTGACGTGATCGCCTTCCCGAAGACCCAGCGCGCCCAGTGCCTGCTCACCGGCGCGCCCAGCGCGGTCGACGAGAAGCAGCTGCGCGAGCTGCACATCCGGTTGCGCAACGCGGTGGCGGCGGGCTGAGCTTGCGCGCATTGCCCTGCGATCCAGAAGGCCCTTCGGGGCCTTTTTTTCATGGCCGCTTCAAGCCGTGCCGTGCTTGGTCTCGAAGCGGATGCCGATGTCTTTCAGCAAGGGTGTGGGCAGCACGCCGCCGGCGCAGACGATCACCGCGTCGTTGGGCAGTTCCTGCGTCTGCCCGTCGTCGGTGCGCAGTGTGGCGTGGTGCGCGGTGATCGCCTGCACCTGGGTGCGCAGGCGCACGTCGAGTCGGCCGGCGTCGCGCAGGCGGGCCAGCTTGTCGCGGTTCTTGGCCTTGACGCGTGAGAAGGCGTCGCCGCGGTAGGCCAGCGTGACCCGCGTGGTGGGGGTGTCGGCCAGGGCGATGGCCGCTTCGAGTGCGCTGTCGCCGCCGCCTACCACCAGCACCGCCTGGCCGGCGTACTGCGCCGGGTCGACCAGGCGGTAGGCGACCTTGGGCAGGTCTTCGCCCGGCACGTCGAGCGTGCGCGGCGTGCCGCGGCGGCCGATCGCCAGCAGCACGGCGCGGGTGCGCAGCGTGCCGCGCGAGGTGGTGACGACGAAGCCTTCGGCGCCGGCGGCGGGCTCGATGCGCTCCATGCGCTCGCCGAACTGGATCGCGAGCTGGAACTTCAGCACCACGCCGTGCCAGAACTCCAGCAGCCGCTCCTTGCTGACCTCGTTCATGCGCACCGGGCCGACCAGCGCCAGCTGCACCGGCGCGGTCATCGCCACCTTCTGCCGCGGGTAGTGAAAGATCGAGCCACCGAGCGACTCTTCTTGTTCGACGATGCGGTAGCGCAAGCCCTTGTCGATCGCGGTCAGGCCAGCCGACAGGCCCGCCGGGCCGGCGCCGATGATCAGCACGTCCAGCAGCTGCGCGTCCTTGGTCTTGCCGCGCAGCGCGATCGCCTCCATCGCCTGGCGGCCCTGCTCGGCGGCCTTGCGGATCAGGCCCATGCCGCCCAGCTCGCCGGCGATGAACAGCCCCGGCACGTTGGTCTCGAAGTTCGGCCGCAGCAGCGGGATGTCGACACCGCGCTTTTCGGTGCCGAAGACCAGCGAGATCGCGTCGAACGGGCAGGCCGCGTGGCAGGCGCCGTGGCCGATGCAGGCGGCGGCGTTGACCAGCGCGGCCTTGCCGTTGACCATGCCCAGCGCCTGCTCGGGGCAGGCCTTGACGCAGGAGCCCGAGCCGATGCAGCGGGCCGGGTCGACGACCGGGTGCAGCGTCGGCGGCTCGTTCAGGCCCGCGGCCACCGTCTCGGCCAACTGCTGCGAGTGCTGGCGCTCGCGCCGGGCGCGCCACCACAGGTGCCAGGCCACCGCCACCAGCGGCAGCAGCAGGTAGGGCCAGGCGACCGACCAGTTCATGCCGCGGCCCCCTTAGCGAACCACCTCGCCGATGACCAGCTTCAGGCCACTGGCGCCGGGGGCGACAGGCGCCGACAGGCCTTCGAGGTCACCGGGCTGTGGCATCGCCTGGCCCGATTTCGAGACCCGGGCGCCGACCACCACGCGCGAGGCCTGGCTCAGCCGCGCCTGCGGGCTCATCGCCAGGCTGTCGTCGAGCGTGAAGGCCAGTGGCAGGTCACGCACGCGCTTCTTCAAGATCGCCAGCGGCATGCGTGAACCTTCGGCGGGGCGGGCGAAGACGAACACCGTGTCGTCCGGGCCGGCTTGGGCGGCGAGCGCCGGCGCCAGCTCGACGCGGCCGCTGATCGCCGGCCCCGAGGCCACCGCCGATGCAGCGGCCTCGGCGGGCAGCGGCGGCAAGCCGGCCAGTTGGCGCGCTTCGGCCAGGTTTTCGCGTGCCTGCTTGACGAGGTCGCTGTCCGGCGGGCCGGCCTTGCGGGCCAGGTCCCAGTGGCGGATCGCGGTCGGATAGTCTTTCTTGTCGAAGGCGATCGTGCCGGCCAGCAGCAGGGCCTTCAGGTTGTTGCCGTCGGCGGCCAGCGCCTGCTCGACCAGGCGCGCCGATTCACCGTCGAAGCTGCCGTTGTGTGTTGTCGCCAGCGCGTCGGCCAGGTCGGCCAGCGCCTGGGCGTTTTTCGGCTGCAAGGTCAGCACGCGGCGATAGGCCGCGATCGCCGGCTCGAACTGGCCGAGCACCGCGTACGAGCGGCCCAGCATCAGCCAGCCGTCGGCGTTGTCGGGCTCGTTCTTCAACCGTGCAGCCAGGCCGTCGACCATGCCCTGGATCTGCGCGGTGGTCATCGAATGGGCGGCACCGGACGCGGCCGACTCGGGCGCATCGGGGGCGGCTGCGCCGGTGGCCGGCACCGCGGCCGGGGCGGTGGCCCAGCCGTCGCGGTTGCCGAGCCACGCATAGCCGACCGCACCGAACACCACGACGAAGGCCACCAGGCCCCAGACCAGGCGCCGCGGCACCGGTGGTGTCGCCGCGGCGGCCGCAACGCTGGGCGCGCCGGCGGGGGCGGCCATCACCGCGGCCAGCAGGCGCTTTTCGAGCGCCTCGCGGGCACTGGCGGCCGCGGCGTCGGGCAGCGCGCCGCTGGCCCGCAGCGCCTCGAGTTGCTGCAGCTGGGCTTTCAGGTCGTCGATCGAATCGGTCATGGGGCTGGGGGGGCGGTGTCCGGGGGGATGTCAGAGGCGGTGTCGGGTTCTTCAAAGGCGTCGGCGGGCAGCCGGCTGCGGCGGCGCAGCGCCACCACCAGCGCACCCAGGCCAGCGGCCAGCAACAGGCCGGGGCCGAACCACAGCAGCGCGGTGCGGGCGGTCATCGGTGGCCGGTACAGCACGAAGTCGCCGTAGCGGTCGGTCATGAAGGCGCGGATCTGGTCTTCGCTGCGGCCGGCGCGCAGCTGGTCGCGGATCTGCTGGCGCAGGTCGCCCGCGAGTTCGGCGTGCGAGTCGGCGATGGTCTGGTTCTGGCACACCACGCAGCGCAGCTCACCGGCGATGGCCATCATGCGGGCCTCCAGCGCCGGGTCGTCGGCGGCAGGGCGGGCTTCGTCGGCATGGGCCAGCGCGGTGGCCGCGGCCAGCAGCGCCACGGCGAGCCAGCGCAGGGCAGGGGAGAAGGGGTGCATCACGTCGCGGCCTCTCATGCCGCCAGGCGCTTGAGCAGCGGCTCGACCCGCTCGCGCAGCACCTCGGGCGTCAGCGGGCCGATGTGCTTGTAGCGCACCACGCCCTGGCGGTCGATGATGAAGGTTTCCGGCACGCCGTAGACGCCGTAGTCCAGGCCGATGCGGCCATCGGGGTCGAACAGCGAGTCGGTGTACGGGTTGCCGAAGCGCTGCAGCCACGCGGCGCCGGCTTCGCGCTCGTCCTTGTAGTTCAGGCCGATCAGTGTCAGCTGCCGGCCGCGCGCAAAGTCCACCAGCACCGGGTGTTCTTCGCGGCAGGCGCCGCACCACGAGGCCCAGACGTTGAGGATCCAGACCTTGCCGAGCAGGTCGTCGCGCGCCAGCCGGCGCGCCGGCTCGGCCACCGTCGGGGCGACGAAGGCCGGCGCGGGCTTGTCGATCAGCGGCGACGGCACCTCGCGCGGGTCGAGCGTGAGCCCCACGGCCAGAAAGATGACCAGTGCCAGGAACAGCACCAGCGGGATCAAGGCTTTCTTCATGCGCGGGCCCCTGTGGCCGAGGCTGCCAGACTGCTGGATTGCGTGGCCGGTGCGCGGCGCCGGTAGCGCCGGTCGCTCGCGGCCAAGGCGCCGCCGGCGGCCATGATCAGGCAGCCGAGCCAGATCCAGATCACCATCGGCTTGTGCTGCACACGCAGCGTCCATGCGCCGTCGGCCAGCGGCTCGCCGAGCGACACGTAGAGATCACGCGCCAGGTTGCTGTCGATCGCCGCCTCGGTCATCGGGTTCTGCTGCACGCGGTACACGCGCTTCTCGGGCGTCAACACGGTGACCGGTGCGCCGTTGCGCGTCACCTCGACCCGCGCCTGCATCGCCGCGTAGTTCGGCCCCATCACTTGCCGGGCGCCCATGAAGCGGAACACATAACCACCCACCTGGGTGCTGTCGCCGTCGCGCATGCGCACGTCGCTTTCGGTCTCGTGCGTGCGCACGGTGGTCACGCCCAGGATGAACGCCGCCACGCCCAAGTGCGCGAGCCACATGCCGGCTTGGGCTCGGGTGACCTGGCGCCAGGTGCGGCGCCAGCCCAGCATGTCGATCACCACGCCGGCCACCACCCAGGTGGCCAGTGCGTAGCCGGCCACCGACCAGGGCGACGCGTGGCCCGCCAGCGCCGCCACCAGCACCGGCACCAGCACGGTCACCACCCCGGCCACCCGCATGCGGCGGGCCAGCGAAGGCAGCTCGTCGCCCTTCCAGCGCGCCAGCGGGCCCACGCCCACCAGCACCACCAAGGGCGCCATCAACCAGCGGAACACGGTGTCGAAGTAGGGCGGGCCGACCGAGATCTTGCCCAGGCCCAGGGCATCGAGGAACAGCGGGTACATCGTGCCCAGCAGCACCGCGCCGGTGGCGCTGAGCAGCAGCACGTTGTTGAGCAGCAGCGCTGTTTCGCGCGACACCAGGCCGAAGCGCTGGCCCAGGCCCACCGCGCCGGCGCGCCAGGCATACAGCGCGAGCGAGCTGCCGACCACGACCACCAGGAAGACCAGGATGAACAGGCCGCGCCGCGGGTCGCTGGCGAACGCATGCACCGACGACAGCACGCCCGAGCGGACGAGGAACGTGCCGAGCAGCGACAGCGAGAACGCGAGGATCGCCAGCAGCACCGTCCAGGCCTTGAAGCTGCCGCGCTTTTCGCTCACCGCCAGCGAGTGGATGAGCGCAGTGCCGACCAGCCAAGGCATGAACGACGCGTTTTCGACCGGGTCCCAGAACCACCAGCCGCCCCAGCCCAGCTCGTAGTAGGCCCAGGCGCTGCCCAGGGCGATGCCGATGGTCAGGCAGATCCACGCGGCGATCGTCCACGGCCGCGACCAGCGGGCCCAGGCGGCGTCCAGCTGGCCGCCCAGCAGCGCGGCGATCGCGAATGCGAAGGCGACCGAGAAACCCACGTAGCCCATGTAGAGCATCGGCGGGTGGAAGACCATGCCGGGGTCTTGCAGCAGCGGGTTCAGGTCACGCCCGTCGAGCACCGGTGGCAGCAGCCGCTCGAACGGGTTCGAGGTGGTCAGCATGAACAGCAGGAAGCCGGCCGACACCAGCGACATCACCGCCAGCACGCGGGTCACGAAGACCGCCGGCAGCGAACGGCTGAACACCGCCACCGCCTGCATCCAGCCCACCAGCATCGTCACCCACAGCAGCAGCGAGCCTTCATGGCCCCCCCAGACACCGGCGATGCGGTAGGGCAGCGGCAAGCGGCTGTTCGAGTTGGCGGCCACGTACAGCACCGAAAAATCGTGCCGCACGAAGCTGGCCACCAGCGCCGCCAGTGCCGCCGCCACCAGCAGGCCCTGGGCCAGCGTCAACGGGCGCGACAGCGCCATCCAGTCGGCCCGGCCCTTGGCCGCGGCGGCCAGGCCGATCGTGCCCTGCGCCAGCGCCACCGCCAGCGCCAGGATCAGCATCAAGTGGCCGAGTTCGGGGATCATCGTTTCGCCTCCACCAGCGTGGGCGCCGCCTGGGGACTGCCTTGCGCGCGCTTCAGCGCCTCGGCGGCCTCGGGCGGCATGTAGTTCTCGTCGTGCTTGGCCAGCACCTCGCGGGCGACGAACACGCCGTCGGCCCCCAGGCTGCCTTGCGCGACCACGCCCTTGCCCTCTTTGAACAGGTCGGGCAGCGAGCCGGTATAGGCCACGGTGACTTCCTTCTGCGTGTCGGTGACGACGAAGCGCACCTGCACGCCGTCGCGTGCGACGCTGCCGGCGCGCACCAGGCCACCCAGCCTGAACGGCCGCTGCACCGGCGCTTCTCCTGTCGCCACCTGGGTCGGCGTGAAGAAGAACACCAGGTTGCTGCGAAAGGCGTTCAGCACCAGCGCGGTGGCCGCGGCCAGCGACAGCAGCACGGCGCCGACGATGGCCAGGCGCTTGCGGCGCGGCGTCATCGGCCATCCCCCTGCGCGGCCATCTGCGCCTGCACCTGCGCCTGCGTGCGGGCCCGGCGCAGCCGCGCCCGCACCAGCCACGCCTCGGCGACCAGCAACACCAGGGCCGGCGCGTAGGCACCCCAGACGAACAGGCCGTGGCCTTCGAGATGCAGCAGTTGAGAAAGCGTGTCCATCGTCATTCCGATCGGTTGTCGTCGGTCAGCCAGGAGGCATCGGCCTCCTGCTCGTAGCTCAGCGCCCGGGCGCGGGTCAGCGTGGCGGCAATCGCGTGGGCCCAGAAGGCCACGGTCATCAGTGCCAGCGCGATCAGCATCGTCTTGGCCATCGACGGCGCGGCGGTCATCGTGATAGAGGCGCCCTGGTGCAGGGTGTTCCACCAGCGCACGGAAAAATAGATGATCGGCACGTTCAGCGCACCCACCAGCGCCAGCAGCGCGCCGGCCTGCGCCGCGCGCCGGTCGTCGTCGATTGACTCGACCAGTGCGATGTAGCCGAGGTAGAGCAGCAGCAGGATCAGCTCGGAGGTCAGCCGCGCGTCCCACACCCACCAGGTGCCCCAGGTCGGCTGGCCCCACAGCGCGCCGGTCCACAGCGCCAGCGCGGTGTACAGCGCGCCCGACGGCGCCAGCGCCCGCGCCAGCCGCGACGCCATGCGCACCTTCAGCACCCAGCCGATCACGGCCCAGAAGGCGATCGCCAGGTAACACACCATCGACAGCCACGCGGCCGGCACATGGATGAACAGGATGCGGTAGGCCTCGCCCTGCACCGCGTCGGTCGGCGCGACGAAGAAGCCCACGTAGAGCCCCGCCAGGCCGGTCAGCAAGGCGATCGCCCAGCACAGCGGCGCCAACCGGGCCGCCAGGTGCTCGAAGCGCGCCGGCGAGGCGTACATGGTCCAGCGCCGCGGCGGGGCGCTGCGGGCGGGGGCGGTGGTGCTCACGGTCATCGACAGCTCATTCCATGGCAATGCGCAGCGCCGCGGCCGTCAGCGGCGGCAAGGTCAACGCGGTCAGGATCAGCAGCGCACCTTGCAACGACAAGGCCGCATCGGCCGGCTCGCCGTTCAGCGCGGCCAGCACGGCACCGCTGCCGAACACCAAGGTCGGCATCGTCAGCGGCAGCACGAGCAGGAACACCAGCGCACTGCCGTGGCGCAGGCCCAGCGCCAACGCAGCGCCCAGCCCGCCCAGCAGCGCCATCACCGGCGTGCCCAGCAACAGGCTGAGCATCAGCACGCCGACCGCCGGCCACGGCAGCCCGAAGGCCAGGCCGGCCAGCGGCGACAGCAGCACCAGCGGGGCACCCCCGAGCAGCCACTGCGCCAGCACGCGCTCGGCCACCAGCCGGGTCAACGGGCGCTGGCCGATCAGCATCTGTTCGAGCGAGCCGTCGGCATGGTCGGCCGAGAACATGCCGTGCAGCGACAACAGCATCGACAGCAGCGCACAGACCCACACGACACCCGGCGCCACGCGCCGCAGCAGCGACGGTTCGGCGCCGATCCCGAGCGGGAACAGGCTCAGCGCCGCCAAAAAAAACGCCAGCGGCAACAACCAGCCGATGCGTTGGCGCGCGGCCAGGCGCAGGTCGCGCGCCAGCAGGCCCAGGCGTGCGTCGGTGCCGGCGTGGGCCGGCACGGCGCGTGGGCCGGCGCCGGGCAGCGCGCCATCCACCACGCCATTGGCCGGCAGCTTGGTCGCGACCGTGGGTGGCGTCATGGCGAGGCCACGGCCGCGGCGTGCAGCGGCCCCGAGGGGGCGAGTTCGAATTGGGTCAGCACGGCCGAGTGCAGCGGCGCGTGGCTGGTCATCAGCACCGCGCCGCCGCGGGCGGCATGGGCGTCGAGCCAGGCTTCGAAGCGCGACACGCCGTCGGCGTCCAGCGCGTCCAGCGGCTCGTCGAGCAGCCAGGTGCGCGGTTCGTCGTCGAGCATCAGGCGCGCTAGCGTGGCCTTGCGGCGCTGGCCTTGCGACAAGGTGCCGACGAAGCTGTCGAGCCGGCCGACCAGGCCCACCTGCTCCAGCGCCTGGGCGATGCGCTCGCGCGTGATGGCGGGCAGGCCGGCGCCGTCGCTCAGGCCGGCCAGAAAGCCCAGTGCTTCGCCGACCCGCAATTCGCTCTTCAACGCATTGGCGTGGCCGACGAAGCGCAGGCGGCCGCGCTGGTCGGCGGTCAGCGCGTGCACCGGCGTGCCGTCGAACCGCACCTCGCCTTCGGCCGGGCGCACCAGCCCCGCCAGGATGCGCAGCAGGCTGGTCTTGCCGCAGCCGTTGGGGCCCCGCAGCCAGATCGCCTGGCCCGGCGCCAGGCGCAGGTCCAGCCCATTGAACAGGCGGCGGTGGCCACGCCGGCAGGCCAGGCCCTGGGCCTGCAGCACACCGGTGGTCGCCATCGTCGCCACGGGGGCGGCGGCTTCAGAAATCAAGTCGGTACCCCAACGAGTAGTACAGCCGGGTTGAATTCTCGTTCTGTTGGGCACTGCGGGTGCGACTTGACTCCACATTCAGGTCCGATTCGAGCACCCACTTCTCGCCGCCGCGCCAGGTCACGCGCAGGCCGGGCGACCAGCGCGACGTGTTCACGCCGTTCGGCCCGTCCTGCTGGTAGAAGCGCAGCGCGGGCTCGAGCTGCCAGCGCTCGGCCAGCACCATCAGGTGGTTGTACGAGGCCAGCCAGCCGTTGTAGGCCGGGCCCTTGATCGCGGTCAGGTTGAAGACGTGCGTGTCGCGCTCGGAGTACAGGTTGGTGCCGATGGCCTGCAGCCCGGCCGACCAGATGTCTCCGGTGGCCGGGATGCCGTCGGGCAGGATGCCCGGCACCGGGGCGATCGCGCCGACGTTGGTCAGCCGCAGGTCGGCGCCCACCTGCCAGTGCGGGTTCAGCGGCGTGGTCACGCCGAGCAGGCCTTGCGTGGCGTAGGCGGTGGTGTCGACCACCTGCTGGCGCAGCACGGCCAGCGTCTTGCCCTGCGCCAGCAGGTCGGCCAGGGTGCGCAGCGGCACGGTCACGTTGGGGTCGGGGAAGAACAGCGCGTTGCCCAGCATCAGCATCGGCGTCGCCCGGCGGTCGTACAGCACGTTGACGACGGTGTTGCCCTCGCTGGTCCAGGTGCCCTGTACCGAGGCGATGTTCATGCCCTTGAGCGTGGTGTCGTATTCGAACTGCGAGAACACCGAGGCGTTGGGCTGGAAGTAGCGCAGGTCGGCCCCGACCGCGCGGCGGTCGATCTCGCCGTCGATGTTCTGCTGGATCGCGTAGGCGCTGGCGCCGAAGCCGGGGGCCAGCGCCTCGGCATCGAGCGACAGGCCGTAGAAGTCGCGCTTGGTGTCGAGCAGCTTCTCGGTCGGCAGGCCCCCCACCAGGTTGAGCTTCCACTTCGGCATGAAGCTCCAGCCCAGCAGGGCCCCGTCGAAGCGGCCCAGCACGCCGCCGCCCAGGCCCGACTGCCGGCCGAGCCGGGCCGACAGGCCTGGCCCCGTTTCCTTCCAGTCCAGGTACAGCGACGAGAGCTTGTTCTCGTCGGCCTGGCCCGGCATGCCGTTGGCGGTGAAGCTGTCGCGAAAGACGAAGCGCAGGTCGCGGTTCTCGTCCTTCATGCGCCAGTTGACGTCCAGGTTGGACAGCAGCTGCTTCTGGTCGACCGCGGCCAGCGTCTCGTCCGAGATCACGACCGGCAGCTGGCCGTCCAGCGGCGTGTCCTTCAGCTGAGTCTGGGTCTTCGAGTTGCCGCCGTAGTAGTACTGCGACCAGGCGCCGACCAGCGTGGTGGTGTCCTTCTTGCGCGCGGGCGCGGTGTCGGCACCGGGCGCGGTGGCCATGCCGGGCGCCGTGTCGGTCGGCAGGTTGGCCAGCGTCACGCGGGCCTGGTCGGCGTCGGGGCCCTCGGGGTAGAGCTGCAGGAACAGCGCCAGCTCGCGCCGCGCCCCGGCCGTGTCGCCTTCGGCCAGGCGGGCCTGGGCTACCAGGGCCTGGGCCTCACGGGTGTGGCTGTTGGGCGGCAGGTTCAGCGCCTCGTTCAGGGTCTCGATCGCGAGGGTGTTCTGGCCCTTGGTGATCGCCGCCTTGGCTTGTGCCAGCAGCTCGGCGCCACGCGCTTCGACCTGCGCATCGAGCGAGGCCGGGGCGGCCACCGCGATCGGGGTCACCGCGGCGGGGGCGGGCGGTGCGGCCGGCTTGGCGCCGCCACCAAAGGCCTGCGCGCCCAGCCCTTCGAGCACCACCTCGATGTGGCGCCGGTCGCTGCCGCCACGCACGCGGAACTTCGCCGGCGGGTCGAACCGCACGACCAGGCGGCGCTCGGTCTCGCCGGTTCCGCCGTCTTCGCTGATCGAGACCCGCGGGATGCCGTCGCCGCCGATCGTGCGGCGCTCGCCGTCGATGAAGCGCGGCTGGTCGCGGCTGGGCACCACGTCGTAGACGATCTGCACCAGGTCGTTCGACGCCGAAGCCACCGCGCGGCGAAACTGCACCGGCACGTTGAAGCGCACCATCACCACCGCGTCGTTGCCGTCGCGGCGCAACTCCACGTCTTCGATCACCTGGGCCTGCGCGTTGAACGCGGCCACCGCCATCGCCACCGGTGCCAGCCGCGCGGCCCAGCCACTGCAGGTCGTCGTTCTCATGATCCCTCTCAATCCCATTCGACGTAGGTCTTGCCTTTGGTGCCCAGCGGGCGGTGGCAGCCGGACTCCGAGCAGTCCAGCGGCGTGCGGCCATGGGCCTCATGGGTGAGCGACTTGCGCTCCATGTTGCCCAGGTAGTTGGTGCCGCTGGCGTGGCAGCTCTTGCACCAGCCGGCGCCGCCGCCGAGGCTGCCGTTGTGGTTCATGCGCATCGAGCCCCAACTGGTGGTGGTCGTGTGGCAGGCCTTGCAGTCCAGCGTGGCGCCGTTCAGCAGCTGCGCTTCGGGGATGTGCGCGGTGGGCTTGGCCTGCAGGCCCTGGCTGGTGTAGGTCGGGATGTGGCAGCTCTTGCATGGCTGCGCGGTCAGCAGTGAGTGGTTGGTGGTCACCGCGGCGGCGAACGACACCTGCGACTTGTGGCAGCCGTCGCACTTGACCGTGGCGACCTGGATCGGGATGTGCCCGGGCTGCTTGCCCGGCGCGAGCGAGCCGTTGTGGCAGGTGTCGCAGGTGCCCGAGCCGACCTGGTTGTTCGGCGCGTGCTGGTACTGCACCTGTGTCCAGCTGCTGGTCGATTTGTGGCAACTCTCGCAGGTCGTCACACCGACGTGGATCGCGTCCGCCGGCTTGCCGCGCGCGGCCAGGTAGCTGCCGGTGTGGCAGGTGGCGCATTGCGTGCTGGTCGAGAAGTAGGCGTGGAAGCGGCCCGGGTTCCACGAGGCATAACCGCTCTTGTGGCAGGCATCGCAGTTGGCGCTGGCCGAGACGGTGACCAGCGCATACGGGATGTGGTTGCCGGGCTTGCCGTCGGCCGGCGGGTAGGTGCCGGTGTGGCAGCTGGCGCACTGCGCGGTGACGACGACCTGGGTGTGGTTCCACTTGGTCGGCTTCCACGCGTTCACGCCGTGGCAGCTGTAGCAGTTGGTCGTGCCCACCGGGATGTGGTTGGACGGCTTGCCCGGCGCGCTGACGCCGTTGTGGCAGCTGGCGCAGTTGGTGTTCTGGTTGTAGCCGCTGTGGTCGACGTTGGCGTTGGTCCAGCTGGTGGTGTTGTGGCACTGCTCGCAGGCCGTCACCCCGGCGTGGATGGGCGTGGCCGGCTTGCCGCGCGCCGCCAGGTAGCTGCCGGTGTGGCAGGTGGCGCACTGCGTGCTGACGGTGAAGTAGGCGTGGTAGCGGCCGGGGTTCCACGACGCGTAGCCGCTCTTGTGGCAGGCATCGCAATTGGCCGAGCCCGACACCGGGATCAGCGCATACGGGATGTGGTTGCCCGGCTTGCCGTCGGCCGGCGGGTAGGTGCCGGTGTGGCAGCTGGCGCACTGCGCGGTGACGACGACCTGGGTGTGGTTCCACTTGGTCGGCTTCCACGCGTTCACGCCATGGCAGGCGTAGCAGTTGGTCAGCCCGACGGGGATGTGCGTGGCCGGCTTGCCGGGGGCGTTGCTGCCGTTGTGGCAGCTGGCGCAGTTGGTGCTCTGGTTGAAGGTCGAGTGGTCGACCTGGGCGCCGGTCCAGCTGTTGGTGTTGTGGCAGTTCTCGCAGGTGGTGGCGGTGGCGTGGGTGGCGTCGGCCGGCTTGCCGCGCGCGGCCAGGTAGCTGCCGGTGTGGCACGAGGCGCACTGGGTGCTGACGGCGAAGCTGGCGTGGAAGCGGCCGGGCACCCAGCTGTTGAAACCGGCCTTGTGGCAGGCGTCGCAATTGGCCGATGCGGCGACCGGGATCTGGCTGTACGGGATGTGGTTGCTCGGCTTGCCGTCGGCCGGCGGGAAGGCACCGGTGTGGCAGCTGGCGCACTGCGCGGTGACGACGACCTGGGTGTGGTTCCACTTGGTCGGCTTCCACGCGTTCACGCCATGGCAGGCGTAGCAGTTGGTCAGCCCGACGGGGATGTGCGTGGCCGGCTTGCCGGGGGCGTTGCTGCCGTTGTGGCAGCTGGCGCAGTTGGTGCTCTGGTTGAAGGTCGAGTGGTCGACCTGGGCGCCGGTCCAGCTGTTGGTGTTGTGGCAGTTCTCGCAGGTGGTGGCGGTGGCGTGGGTGGCGTCGGCCGGCTTGCCGCGCGCGGCCAGGTAGCTGCCGGTGTGGCACGAGGCGCACTGGGTGCTGACGGCGAAGCTGGCGTGGAAGCGGCCGGGCACCCAGCTGTTGAAACCGGCCTTGTGGCAGGCGTCGCAATTGGCCGATGCGGCGACCGGGATCTGGCTGTACGGGATGTGGTTGCTCGGCTTGCCGTCGGCCGGCGGGAAAGCGCCGGTGTGGCAGCTGGCGCACTGTGCGGTGACGATGACCTGGGTGTGGTTCCACTTGGTCGGCTTCCACGCGGTCACGCCGTGGCAGGCATAGCAGTTGGTCGCACCGACCGGCACGTGCGTGGCCGGCTTGCCCGGCGCGCTGCTGCCGTTGTGGCAGCTGGCGCAGTTGGTGCTTTGGTTGAAGCGGCTGTGGTCGACCTCGGCGCCGGCCCAGCCCGACGTGGTGTGGCAGCTTTCGCAGGCGGTGGCGCCAGCGTGGATCGCATCGCCCGGCTTGCCGCGCGCGGCCAGGAAGTTGCCGTTGTGGCAGCTGGCGCAGTTGGTGCTGACCGAGAAGTTGGCGTGGAACAGCCCCGGGTTCCAGGTGCTGAAACCGGCCTTGTGGCAGGCGTCGCAGTTGGCGCTGGCGGCCACCGGCACCTGGGCGTAGGGGATGTGGTTGCCCGGCTTGCCCTCGGCCGGCGGGAAGCTGCCGTTGTGGCAGCTGGCGCACTGCGCGGAGACGGCCAGCTGGGTGTGGTTCCAGCTGCTGGGCTTCCAGCGCGTGGTGGTGTGGCAACTGATGCAGTTGGCCGCGCCGACAGGGATGTGCGCCGCCGGCTTGCCGCTGGCGCTGCTGCCGTTGTGGCAGCTGGCGCAGTTGGTGGCCACCGTGAAGCCCGAGTGATCGGGCTTGGCGCCCAGCCAGGTGCTGGTGCTGTGGCAGCTGTCGCACGACGCGGTCGTCGGCAGGTGGTCGCGCGGCTTGCCGCTGGCGAGGTTGCCGTTGTGGCAGCTGACGCAGCTGCCCGGTGCGATGCCGGCATGGCTGAACTTCGCCCCGGCAAAGCGGCGCGTGTCGTGGCAGCTGTCGCAGGCGGCGCTGGTGGGCACGTGTTGGGTCGGCATCACCGTGTTGTTGGCGGCCAGGCGCGCTCCGGCGGTGTGGCAACTGGCGCAGTCCTTGGGGGTGCCCTTGAAGACACCCTTGACGTGGCAGGACTCGCAGCGCTCGTTGGCGTGCGCGCCGGTCAGCGGGTAACCGGTGCTGACGTGGTCGAACTGGCGCGTGCCGGCGCTGGGGGTGTTCGTGCCCTGGGCCTGCACCGGCAGGGCCAGCCACAGGCCGAGCCACAGCGCGAGCAAGACACACCAGGCGGTCGAGCCGAGCAGCATGAAGCGGCGCGTCGTCATGGGCGTTCCTCCGGGCGGGGCGAGGGCGATGCCGTGGCGGCGCCGGGCCGGCGTGCACGCAGCGTCTTCCAGTCGGTCACGAGATGGCAGGTGTCGCAGCGCGGGCCGAACGCGCCGTCGTGCGCGTCGTCGCCGCGGTGGCAGGCCACGCACTCGCGCCCGGTCGGCGCGACGGCCTGGCCGGCCGGTGCGGGGGTGCGGTGGCAGTCGGCACAGCGGGCGCGGGCGTGGGCGCCCTCGAGCCGCCACTTGGCCTGGCGCTCGTGGTCGTAGCGCACCAGCGGCCAGGCGCGGGCGTTGTGGCAGCTGTCGCAACGCGCGCCCAGGCCACCCTTGTGCACGTCGTCCTTGCGGTGGCAGGCCTGGCAGTCGCTGGGTGCGTCGCGAAAGCGCAGCGTCTGCGGGCCCGCCTGGGTCGGCCCGGCGTGGCAGCTCTTGCACTCGACCTTCAGGTGCGCACCAACGAGCACGAAGCGCGCCCGCCCGTGGTCGAAGCGGGTCTCGCGCCAACGGTTTTCGTTGTGGCAGCTGTCACAGCGGGCGTCGAGCTGGCCTTCGTGCTTGTCGTCCTTGCGGTGGCAGGCCAGGCAGTCGGTCGGCGTGTGGCGGTAGTGCGTCAGGTCGGCATGGCAGCTCTGGCAAGTGGCCTGCAGGTGGCCGCCGCGCAGTGGGTAACGGGTCACGCCGTGGTCGAAGCGCGGGATCTTCCAGCTGCGCTCGCCGTGGCAGCTGGCGCAGGCTTCGCCCAGCGTGCTGCGGTGCTTGTCGTCGTTCCGGTGGCAGCCGATGCAGGTGCCGGGCACCTCGCGGTAGGCGCTGCTCTTGTGGCAGGCCTTGCACTCGGCGTCGGCATGCTTGCCCAGCAGCGGGAACCGGCTGCGGTCGTGGTCGAAGCGGCCGACGTTCTTCCAGCCCGTTTCTTGGTGGCAGGCGCCGCATTCGCTGCCGAGGTTGCCTTTGTGCGTGTCGTCCTTGCGGTGGCAGGCCTGGCAATCCGTGCCGAGCTTGTCGCGGTACAGCGCACCGGTGTGGCAGCTGTCGCACTTGGCGGCGCGGTGCTTGCCGCGCAGCGCGTACTTGGTATCCGCGTCATGGTTGAACGATGACGGGCGCCAGGCCTTGGCGTCGTGGCAGCTGTCGCAGCGCTCGCCGTAGCGGCCCTTGTGGCCTTTGCGGAAGTCGTCGTCGCGGTGGCAACCGATGCAGGCCTCGGGCGCGTCGGTGTAGGGCTGGCCGGCGCGGTGGCAGGCGCTGCACTTGGCGTCCACGTGCTTGCCGGCGAGCGCGAAGCGGGTCGTCGAGTGGTCGAAGCGGGTGTCGGCCCAGCGGGTGTCGTTGTGGCAGTCCGCGCATTTCGCGCCGAGGCTGCCCTTGTGCACGTCGTCTTTCTTGTGACAGGCCACGCAGTCCTGCGGCGCCTCGCGCCAGCGCTTGCCGGCGACGTGGCACTTGGCGCAGTCGGCCACCTTGGCGTGCGCGGCACGCAGCGGCCAGTCGGTGGCGCGGTGGTCGAAGCTGCGTTGGTCGAACGAGGCGATCTGCACGTCACGCCCCTTGTGGTCGGTGTGGCAGCTGCGGCAGGCCTGGGGCGGCTGCCGCCCGTGCCAGCCGGCCTTGGCCTTCAGGTCGGCCGCCACGTCCTTGTGGCATTCGAGGCAGCGGCCGTCCTGCGCGGCGCGGTCGAAACGCACATGGCAGCTGGCGCACTGGTCTTCGACCTTGGCGTGGCCACGGATCACCGGCCCCGGCGACAGCGCCGACTCCAGCCCCTGCGCCGCTGCGGGCCAGGGCGCCCACCACAGGGCCGCGAGCAGTGCGAGCGCGCGCCAGCCGATGCAAAGGCGGAGCAGGGCGGCGCGCATCCATGCCATTGCCGGTCAGTAGGCGTGGACCGCGACGACGTGGGCCACCGCACACGCCACCATCACGTAGACGAACGGCAGGTGCAGCACATGCCACAGCGAGAACAGGCGCTCCCAGGCCCTGAGCTGCACGACGCCCAGGGTCTGCGTGACATGCAGCCTGGCCTGCGCTCGCCAGTGGGCGCGAATCTGCCGCCGGCGCGGCTCGGCCAGCGTGGCCGGCGCGGCGGCCAGCGCCTGGTCGATCAGCACCCGCACCTCGCGCCGCGCCACCTGCGCCGCTCTGGCACTGCGCCACAGCAGCGCCGGCGCATGGCGGGCCCGGGTCGACAGCGCGGCCTGCTCGAAGGCGAACAGCCGCTCGCGCACGCGCGGCGCCAGCGACAGCGTGGTGGCCAGCTTCTCGTGCGTGGCGTCGAGGCGGCTGCGCAGCTCGGCCAGGTCGGCGTGGCGGCCGTCGAGCCCGCGGTGCACGTGGACATAAAGGTATCGGCCGACCACCCCGCTGCCCGCGACCACCAACATCGAAACCAGCGCGACCGCGGCGTTCAGCGAGCCGATGCGGAAGTTGCAGTGCACCAGGATCAGCCAGGGCCCGGCCACGCCCATCAGCATGTGGAAGATGAACCAATGCCGGGTGGCGCCAAGGCCCCGAAGCGCCGGCAAGCGCTTGCGCAGCGGGTAGAGAAACAGCGCCAGCATCGCCACGCCACCGGCCACGCCGATCCAGTAGCCCAGCGGCGAGCCGGCATCCAGCCGCAGCGCCCGCGCCACGACCCAGGCCGAGCCGACCGCCAGCAGCGTCCAGGCCAGCGACTGCAGCGACGCCCAGGCGCGGCGCAGCGCACCCTGCGCGTCTCGGGGGGCGCGCGGGGTGCCGGCGGCACGGGTCAACGTCGGCACGGACATGGGCAGGTGTCGAGGGGTTTGATACAAAATGTGCAAAACGCACATTACTAACCGTTAGTCTATAGAGTTCGCCTTGTTGATTTCTTAAGGCGGGCCGCTGCAGAGGTGTCCAGCTGTGACACCGGCCCCACCACCGACGGGCCGGACGGCTGCACTACCATCGACCCATGAGCCTTGCGCCCACGCCCGCAGACCCCCGTCCATTCAAGGTGCCCGAGTCGGTGCTGGTGGTGATCCACACGCCGGATCGGCAGGTGCTGCTGATCGAGCGCGCCGATGCGCCCGGCTTCTGGCAAAGCGTGACCGGCTCGAAAGACACGCCCGACGAAGCGCTGGCCGAGACCTGCATTCGCGAGGTCGAAGAAGAGACCGGCATCGTCATCGGCAATGCCGCTGTGCCCATCGGCGCGCTGGTCGACTGGAACCTCGCCAACCACTACGAGATCTATCCCCGCTGGCGGCACCGCTATGCGCCGGGCGTGACGCACAACACCGAGCATGTCTTCGGGCTGACGGTGCCGGCCGGCACACCGGTGCGCCTGGCGCCGCGTGAGCACACGGCGCACTGCTGGCTGCCCTGGCGCGAGGCGGCCGATCGCTGCTTCTCGCCATCCAACGCCGAGGCTGTTCTGTTGCTGCCGCGTTTCGTGGGGGTGCCGCAGACATGAACAGCCGAGTCACCCGCCCCGGCGGCCTGGGCCCGAGCACCGTCTACAGCACCCAGGTGCTGCGCGTGGCCACCTACAACATCCACAAGGGCGTGCGCGGCGTGGGGCCACGCAAGCGGCTGGAGATCCACAACCTGGGCCTGGGCATCGAGGCGCTCGATGCCGACCTGGTGTTCCTGCAGGAGGTGCGCCTGTTCCATGCCCGCGAGGCGCGCCACTTCGACCAGACCCACCTCGGCTGGCCCGACGGCGGTCAGGCCGAGTTCCTGGCGCCGCAGGGCTACGAGTCGGCCTACCGCACCAACGCGGTCACGCGCCACGGCGAACACGGCAACGCCTTGTTGTCGCGCTGGCCGATCGGCGACATCGGCCACCACGATGTGTCGGACCACCGCTTCGAGCAGCGCGGCCTGTTGCATGTGCCGGTGACCTGGCAGGGCCTGAAGTTCCACGCGGTGGTGGCCCATTTCGGCTTGATCCACTCCAGCCGGGTGCGCCAGGTGCAGCGCCTGGCCGAGTTCATCGCGGCCGAGGTGCCGGACGGCGAGCCGGTGCTGGTGGCCGGCGACTTCAACGACTGGGGCGAGCGGCTGGACAGCCTGATGGCCGATGCCGGCCTGCAGCGCGCCGTCGCGCCCCCCGGCCAGCCGGGCGCCCGCGTGACCTTCCCGTCGCGGGTGCCGGTGTTCGCGCTCGACCGGGTCTACATGCGCGGCTTTCGCTGCCTGTCGACGATGGTGCCGCGCGGTGCGGCCTGGGCCCGCATGTCGGACCACCTGCCGCTGGTGGTGGAGCTGGAGTCGGCGTGAGCGCGCGCCCCCACGCTCGCCCTGCGGGCAGCCTCCCGCAGGGGGCTACGGTACCCTCGGGGCGGCCCGGCGCGAACTGAGATGTCGTCGCCCACCGACCCGCCACAGCACCCCGCGGCCTGGTACGCGCTGCCTCAGCCTCAGTTCCTGGGCGGTAACGACGCGCGCCTGCTGCGCGGCGGCGACGAGTACTTTCCGATGCTGATCGCGGCTATCGACGCGGCCCTGCACGAGGTCTGGCTGGCCACCTACATCTTCCACGACGACAGCGCGGCCGAAGACGTGGCGCGGGCGCTGGCGCGGGCCGCGCACCGCGGCGTGCGGGTGCGCCTGGTGGTCGACGGCTTCGGCACCCACCGCGCCTTGCCGCAGCTGCAGCGCTGGCTCGCGGGCAGCGGCGCCTCGCTGGCCGTCTTTCGCCCGCTGGAGCGTTGGTGGAACTGGCTGCAGCCCGGCCAGCTGCGGCGCCTGCATACCAAGCTGTGCGTGGTCGACGGCACCCACGGTTTCGTCGGCGGCATCAACATCATCGACGACCGCAACGACCTGAGCCACGGCTTCGGCGACGCGCCGCGGCTGGACTTTGCGGTGGCGCTGCGCGGCCCGGTGGTCGCGCCGATCGAGCAGACCGTGCGCGCCATGTGGACCCGTGCCGTCTTCGGCCACGACTGGCGCGCCGAGGTGCTGTCGGTGGCGCGCAGCGCCGAGCCGCTGACGCAGGCGCGCCGCCTGCTCAGCCGCCTGCGCATCCTGCCGGCGCGGGCCCCCACCAGCGTCGACGACCCGCATCCGGTGCGCGCGGCTTTCCTGGTGCGCGACAACCTGCGCCAGCGCCGCTCGATCGAGCGGGCCTATATCGAGGCGATCCGCAACGCCGTGCGGCGGGTCGACCTGGTCTGCCCCTACTTCTACCCCGGGCGCTCGTTTCGCCGCGTGCTGATCAAGGCCGCGCGCCGCGGGGTGTGTGTTCGCCTGCTGCTGCAAGGCAAGGTCGACTACCGCTTCGCCGGCCTGGCCGCGCGGGTGCTGTACGACGAGCTGCTGGCCGAAGGCGTGCAGATCCACGAGTACCAGCCCGCCTTCCTGCATGCCAAGGCGGCGGTGGTCGACGAAGGCTGGGCCACGCTGGGCAGCTCGAACATCGACCCGCTGTCGCTGCTGCTGAACCTGGAGGCCAACGTCGCGATCCTCGACGAGGGCTTTGCCGGCGAGCTGGCGCAGGCTTTCGAGTCCGCGCTGAAGCAGTCGCGCCAGATCACCGTGGCGCCGTTCCAGAAGGGCGCGCTGGCCGTGCTGGGCCGCGGCTTCGTGGCCTGGGTGGCGCGTTGGTATCTGCGCATGGCGGGCCTGAGCGGGCGCTACTGACCGCGGCGTCGGCCTCGGCGTTCGCGGGGCCGCGTGGGCAGTACAGTCGGCGCCTCGCGAAAAGGCCAGTGCCCACCATGACCATCGAACAGATCTTCATCGCCGCCGCGTCGGGCGGCCCGCAGCAAGCCTGCGAGCGCGTCACCGTGGTGGCTGGCGCGGGCATCGAGGGTGACCGCTACTACGCGCGCCACGACGAGCCGGGGCAGAACATCACCTTGGTCGAAGCCGAGGCGATCGAGGCGTTTCTCGGCGAGCAGCAGCGCCCGCTCGACCTGTCGGTGACCCACCGCAACCTGGTCACCCGCGGCGTGCGGTTGAACGATCTGGTGGGGCGCGAGTTCACGGTCGGCCCGGTGCGCCTGCGCGGGGTGGAGCTGTGCGAACCCTGCATGGGGCTGGGCCAGGCCCTGGCCGGCCCGTCGCTGACGCCGGCCGAGGTGGTCAAGTGCCTGGTGCACCGCGCCGGCCTGCGCGCCGACGTGCTGTGCAACGGCGTGATCGCGCGCGGCGACACGCTGCAGGCCATCGACTGACCCGCCCATGCCCCGCAACATCGAGATCAAGGCCCGCATCGCCAGCGTGGCGCAGCTGCTGCCGCGCGCCGAGGCCCTGGCCGGCCAGGCGCCGGTCGAGATCTGGCAGGACGACACCTTCTTCACCTGCGCCCACGGCCGCCTGAAGCTGCGCGCGTTCTCGGCCGACCGCGGCGAGCTGATCTTCTACCAGCGCACCGACCAGCAGGGCCCGAAGGAATCGTTCTACGTGCTCTCGCCCACCAACTCGCCCGACACGCTGCGCGACGCGCTGACACTGGCCTGGGGCCAGGCCGGCCGCGTGCGCAAACGCCGCCAGCTGCTGCTGGTGGGCCGCACGCGGGTGCACCTCGACCAGGTCGACGGCCTGGGCGATTTTCTCGAACTCGAAGTGGTGCTGCGCGACGACGAGCCCGCCGAGGCCGGCGAGCGCGAAGCCCACGCGCTGATGGCGCAGCTCGGCGTCGAGCCATCGCAGCTCGTCTCGACCGCTTACGTCGACCTGCTGGCCGCGTTGCCGGGGCCGCGCATGCCGACCGACCGCAGCCTGCATGACGACAGCGTCTGGTTGATCGACACGCCACGCCAGCGCATCCGCCGCATCGAGCCCGGCGACGGCGCGGCGATGCTGGCCGTCTATGGTGACGCCGACGCGATGCGCTGGGTCGGTGACGGCCGGCCGCTCGATGCGGCGCAGTGCGAAGAATGGATCGGCGTCACGCTGCGCAACTATGCGACGCGCGGCTATGGCATGGTCGCGCTGGTGGAGCGGACCACCGGCGAGGTCATCGGTTTCTGCGGCCTGGTGCACCCCGGCGGTCAACCTGACGCCGAGATCAAGTACGCGCTGCGGCGCGACCATTGGGGCCGCGGCCTGGCCACCGAGGCGGCGACGGCGCTGCTGGCCTGGGGCGCCTCGGCCCTCGGCCTGCGGCAGGTGATGGCGACCGCGGCGCCCGAGAACGTCGCCTCGCACCGGGTGCTGCTGAAGGCCGGCATGCGGCGCGGCGCGCTGCGCCACAACGCCGACGGTTCGCGCACCCAGTTGTTCAGCTGGCCGGCGGCCTGACGCTCGACGGGCCCACCAGCGCCGTGGCGGGCGCGGCGTGTCGTGACATGGCGCTTGCCGTGGCTTCGTGAAGGGGGTAGAACCAGCCTGACACCCACGCGAAGAAGGACGCCGCATGACCTGGCCCGATCTGTCATTGGGCGGTGATTTCCTGAGGATCGCGCTGCACCTGGTCGGCGCCCTGGCGGCGGGCGGCATGATCGGGCTGGAGCGCAGCATCCATGGCCGGCAAGCCGGCTTTCGCACCCATGCGCTGGTGGCTTTGGCGTCGAGCGTGCTGATGGTGGTGCCGATGTACCAGGGCCTGTGGCTGCCCGGGTTCGCGCAAGACAGCTTCCGCACCGACCCCACGCGCATGGCGCAAGGCATCATGACCGGCATCGGCTTTCTCGGCGCCGGCGTGATCTTCAAGGACGGGCTGTCGGTGCGCGGCCTGACCACCGCGGCGTCGATCTGGGTCACCTCGGCGATCGGCATCTTGATCGGCATCGGTTTCTACGGGCCGGCGCTGCTGGCCACCGCGCTGACGCTGGTCGCGCTGTCGCTGTTCCGCTGGATCGAGGATCGCCTGCCGACGCACCACTATGCGCATCACTCGGTGCGGTTCCAGCGCCACCAGGCGATGGCAGAGCCCGAGCTGCGTGCGTTTCTCAAGGAGCACGGCTTCACGATCGCGCAGATGAGCTACCGCGCGTTCGACGACGAGCCCGACTTCGAATACCGCATGGTGTTGCGCACGACCGATCAGCGGAACATTCCGCGGCTGGCGGTCGTGCTGCGTGACCGGCCTGACGTGCGCGCCTTCCGCATCTCGCCGACAGGCGATTGACCACGCTTTCTCGGTCGACCAGGCCCGGGTTCCAGGGGCGGTGTGCCTTCCGGCCATTGCAGCGCCGGACGACTGATCCCAGAATCCGCGCCACGCCCATCTCAGGGCGCGGGAGTGTCGATGCAGGCTGCGCCCCCGGTACCTGTCGCCAACGCCGGTGAGCCGCGCGACTGGCTGGGCTACCAACGCTATGCCGACGCGCTGTGGGCGCGCGTCGTGCACAACTTCGCCCTCGACAGCGACGCACGCAGCGCCGCCGTGGCGGCGAAGAAGGCCGATGGCCGCGACCTGCCGACCGGCGACCCGCTGGTCGTCGGTGTCTACGGCGAATGGGGCGTGGGCAAGAGCCGGCTGCTGGAGCTGATGTACCAGCTGGCCGCGCGCCAGAACGCCGAAGACTGCGCCCAGCGGGTGCGTGACCCGCAAGCCTACGACGCCAGCCCGGCGCTGCGCCTGACGGTGCCGGTGTGGTTTCACCCCTGGAAGTACGAGCATGAGCCGCACCTGGCGGTGCCGCTGCTGATGCACCTGGCCGAGGCGGTGCAGCGCACGCTGGGCAGCGCGGCTTCGATCGACGAGCAGGCCCGGCAGCTGTTGAAAGAGCGTGGTGAAGACCTGGCCGCTGGCGCCGAACGCTTGAAGCAGGCGGCAGAGATCTTCCAGGCCGCGGCGACCGTGGCGCACAAGGTGGCGGGCAATGGGCTGGTCAAGACGACGGCGAGCCTCGCGGCCGGTTACTTCGGTTTCGGCGCGGCGGCCGAGCGTTCGCTGAGCTGGGTCGAGCAGACGGCGGCGAGGTTTCTGCCCGAGGCGGGCGATGGCGCGGCGAAGGACGAGAAGCCGGCCATCAAGGAAAGCAAGGGCTGGTTTGGCAGAACCAAGACCGTCGAAGTGGTGACCCACGCCACGCCCGAGGCCAGCGCCGATGGCCGCTACTACTACAACGTACACCGTTATCTGAGTGAGCTGACGCACATCGGCCGCGACACCGCCAAGCGCCTGGGGCACGACACGCTGCGCCACGACATCCACCTGAACTTCGTCGTCTTCGTCGACGACCTCGACCGTTGCCTGCCGGAAAAGGCGGTCGAGGTGCTTGAGGTGATCAAGACGGTGCTCAACGTCGAGAGCTTCGCCTTCGTGATCGCGCTCGACGACGAGGTGATCGAGCGCGGCATCAGCTACCGCTACCGCGAATACCGTTTCCAGAATGCCAAGCCCGAGATGCCGATCACCGGCTTCGAGTACCTGGAGAAGATCGTCCACCTGCCGTTCCGCCTGCCGCAGCTGACGCGGGCGCAGGCCGTGGAGTTTCTGCGCCGGCAGGAAGAGCGCCTGCTCGCACCGACCGCCAGCGACCCGGCCGCCGCCGCGGTCACGCCGGTGCGCCTGTGGTTCGTGCCCGATCCCGCGACCGGCGAGCTGCAGGCCTCGCCGCTGGTGCACCTGCTGCTCGACAGCTTCGACGCCTTCGTGCCGCGCAAGCTCGGCCGCACGCTGGAGCTGATGCACCAGTTCCAGCAGCTGTTCACGGCCCGCGGCACGCCGATCCAGCCGGCACCGGCTGGCTTCAACGCCACCAGCAACGCCGCCGATGCGCGCATGGTGCTGTGCTGCGTGCTGCTGCAACTCTTCGCGCCCGAGATCTTTCGCCTGCTGCGGCGCCGGCCCGAGTTGTTCGGCCACTGGATGAAAGCCTACCTGGAGCAGGAGCAGTCGCTCAATCCAGTGTTCATCTGGCAGAAAACGTCGAGCGAGCAACTGATGACGCTGGAGGTTTCGGACGCCGACCTGTACCGCTGGGTGGCACTGGGTTCAGGAGCCGGTACATCCAAACTTCCCCCGCGGCCGACTGACTACAGCAAAGCAAATGCTGAGCAAATGTCACTGCCATTCGGGCTGCAGCGCGAAGAATGGGGCAACTATGTCAGCCGGCTGACGTCGAGCGATCGCTATTCGGTGGAACAGGTACGGCTGCCGCTGGCGACCGCACTGATCGGGTTTCGAGAGATGCAGCGCCACGCGTTCGCGCCCTTGCGCCTGGGTGGTGCAATGGCCTACGCGACTCGCTGGGCAGCAAGCGATGTACCGCGGCTACAGGAATACCTGAACCTGTTCAGCGACCAATTGATGGCCGCGTCGGTGCCTGCACCCAGTCCTGTAGCGACGTCGACCATGATCCCTGAAACGGCCCCCCCAGCTCCTGCCGCCTCAGTGCCCGTTTCCGCGGCGCAAGTGTCCGCGGCCGCCGCGACGGCGCGGCCGGTGCGGCAGGTGTACCTCGGCCAACTGCTGGAACTGCTGAGCAGCGACGACGCCTCAACCCGTGCAGCGTTGGTTGATCGTCTCAACTTGCAGATCGGTGAGGTCGTCGACACTGGTTTGATCTACGGCCTTGCGGAGGCGCTTCGAGATCGTGGCGAGAGAGCAATAGACCCACGTCGAGCGTTGGAGGGATTGGCACTGCTTGCACCATTCCTGCCGGTTGAGGCCGTAGCCGAAGTTCATGACAAGATCGGTTGGAGGTCTCTCGCCAATGCCGCATGGAGGAGTCACGTCCGGCCCGGCGTCGCCGAAGCCGAGGCTCTTCTGGCGTTTGCTCGACCGGTTGCGACTCTTGGGCAACATGGCCTTTTGGCAGCCCTCGGATTGACCGAACAGACAAGTGGACTGGCGGGCGCACTCGAGCAACTGGTTCGTGTGACAGATGACGGTGAGACTCCGCTGCCATTGTGTTCAGAAGCAGCGGATCTTCTGGGGCGCCTTGGCTGGCCGCGCCGCTTCGAGTTCGATGAGAGGCGATGGGGCCTGCCGACGCATCGCGCGCAAGTACGCGGCCCGGGGCCGAGACCCAGCAAGCCTGAAGAGGAACCTGTACTCGGCTTCGTTCGCGTAATGGCTGGTGAATTCACCATGGGCGGCAGTGAGGAAGTTCCGAAGTACGCCGTTCGCCTCGCCCATGATTGCTTCATGGCAAGAACACTGGTGACCGTGCAGCAGTATGCAGCCTTTGTCGCTGGGGATGGATACGCCGACGAAACGCTTTGGGAACCCCAGGGGCTCGCGTGGCGTCGTGGTGAACTTGACGCTGTCCTTGCAGGAAGCGCCGCAACACGTTCAAGCTTGCACCGTCAGCAGCCGTGGCGCTGGGCTGAGCAACAGCAACTTCCTACACGTCCGATGTGTGGTGTCAATTGGTTCGAAGCGCGAGCGTATGCAGCTTGGCTTCAACGTCGATTGGCGACAGAGCTCAAAGAAGCTGGGCTTGATGGTCTGGGCGTTCGCTTACCAACCGCAACGGAGTGGGTACGTGCTGCGCGGGCGGCGTCTATTGATACTTCGGACGATCGAACTTTTCCGTGGGGAAATGGGCCTGGGTTTGATCCACCGCTAGCGAATCTTGGGACGGTGCGCCTTGGGCGACCGACCGCTGTTGGGCTCTTCCCTCCAAATCCGATAGGGATATACGATCTGGCGGGAAATCTATGGGAATGGATCGACAAGGTGTTCGACGGCCCAACCGGTGGGGACTCGCCGGCAGCAACAATCAGCGGGGGGCAACTCATCGAGAATAATCTTGCGGCGCAACGTGAACAGCGAGGGGCCTCGTTTGCCGACCCCGAAAGCTTTGCTCGATGCGACCATAGTCGTGGTGAAACGCCATTTCTCCAAGCAGACACGGTTGGGCTGCGCGTCGTCCTAGGACGGCCTCTTGATCCGCACTAGCCTAACGCCGAGGCTGCGCACCAAACCGGTTTTCGCCGGGCGTGCCTGGCAAGAACCCGTTGTCGATCAGTGCCCACAGCTGGCCGATCAGCGGCACCAGCGTCACCAGCACCCACCAGCCCGAGCGGTCGCGGTCGTGCCAGCGCTTGGCCGAGACGGCGATCGCGGGCCAGGCGATCAGCAGGTTGGCCAGGGTTTCGGCGCGGTCGGGGTGAAAGCCGGCGATTTCGAGCAGGGCCATCAGCACCATGCCGACCACCAGCAGCGCCAGCACGCCGTGCAGCCAGAAGCTGCGGCGGTTGATGCGGCCTTGCAGCCCGACGTAGAGCTGCCAGGACGTCATGTCGTCGGCCAGCAGCGGGGAGGTGTGGTGGGTCGGCAGCGCGAACATCCGGCCAGTATTCCACGCGCGCCCGGCGCGGGGTTGCCTCAGCGCAAGGCGGCGCCGCGCCTCAGGGCGTGTCGACCCAGAGCTGTTGCATCGCCGCCTCGAAACGGCCTTGGCGCTCGCTGTTGCCGCGGTGATGGTGGTTCTGCACCACCCAGTCGCCGGCCACCATCACGTCGCGCCACGGCCGGCCGGGGCTGGAGAAGACCAGCGCGTCGAGCAGCCGGCTGGGCGGGATGCCGGCCAGGCTGGCGTCGCCCAGGTCGACCACCAGCAGGTCGGCCCGCGCCCCGGGGTGGATGCCCCACAGCGCCTCGCCGCAGGCACTGGCGCCGCCGGTGAGCGCGCTTTGCCACAGGCGCTCGGCGGTGGCCGGCTGGCCGGCCTCGGGCGCCGCGGCCACGTTGCGGCACTTCAGGCTCAGGCGCTGGCCGTAGTCGAGCCAGCGCAGCTCTTCGCGCCAGGCGCGGGTCACGTGGCTGTCGGAGCCGATGGCCAGCGGCACGCCGGCCTTCAGCCAGGCGGGGATGTCGGTCAGGCCGTCGCCCAGGTTGGCTTCGGTGCTGGGGCAGATCACCGCGGTGCTGCCGCAGTGGGCCACCGCCGCGATCTCGGCCCGGTTGACGTGCGTGGCGTGCACCAGCTGCCAGCGGGCATCGAGCAGGCCTTGCTCGGCCAGCCACTCGACCGGGCGCAGGCCGGTGGCGGCCAGGCAGTCGCGCACCTCGGCCGGTTGTTCGGCCACGTGGATGTGGACGGCGCCGCTGAAGCCCTCGGTGAGTTTGTGCAGGCGGTGGATCGACTCGGGCGCTGCGGCGCGCAGCGAGTGGATCGCGACGCCCGCGTTCAGCCGCGCATGGGCTTGCGCCTGCACCGCCTGCGCGGCGGCCCAGACCGCGTCGGCGCCCAGGTGAAAGCGGGCCTGGTCGGGCCGCAGCGTGGGCTGCGTGAAGCCGGCGCGTTCGTACAGCACCGGCAGCACCGTCAGGCCGATGCCCACGTCGGCCGCCGCGTCGATCAGCGCCTGGATCATCGTGTGGCGCTCGGGGTAGGGCTGGCCGTCGGGCTGGTGCTGCACGTAGTGGAACTCGCAGACCTGGGTGTAGCCGCCGCGCAGCAGCTCGCTGTACAGCTGCGCTGCGATCGCGCGCAGCATCGCCGGGTCGACCGCGCCGGCCACGCGGTACATCCGGTCGCGCCAGCTCCAGAAATCGTCACCCTCGGATTCGCGCCGCTCGGCCAGGCCGGCGAAGGCGCGCTGGAAGGCGTGGCTGTGCGCATTGACCAGGCCCGGCAGCACCGGGCCGGCCAGCCTGGCCACGCCGTCGGGCGCGGGGGTGTCGGGCTGCACACGTTGCCAGCGGCCCTGGCTGTCGATGTCCAGCAGCACCGCGTCGCGCCAGCCGCCGGGCAGCCAGGCGCGTGGGGCCCAGAAGGTGGTGTCGGTGGTCATTGAGCATCCTCCGCGTTGCACGCTTCGGTATTCGCCTTGGGAACGGCCCGGCGGCTCATACCTTGGGCGCCCAGTCGAGGGTGGTCTGCAGCAGCGCGCGCAGCACCGGTTGCAGGCGCGCGGTGCGGGCCGCGTCGACCCGGTAGGGCGGCGATTCGGGCATGTAGGTCGACCAGCACATCTCCAGCTGCACCGCGTGCACGCCCTGGCCGGGCTGGCCGTAGTGGCGGGTGATGTGGCCGCCCTTGAAGCGGCCGTCGACGACCTGGGTGAAGGCGGTCTGCGCCTGCAGCACCTCGCCCAGCCTGGCGCGCAGCGACGGCGCGCAGCTCTTGCCTTCGGCGGTGCCCAGGTTCAAGTCGGGCAGCTTGCCTTCGAACAGCCACGGCAGCTCGCTCTTGATGCTGTGGCCGTCGAACAGCACCGCGTGGCCGTGCTCGGCCTTCAGCCGCGCCAGCTCGGCCTGCAAGGCGTCGTGGTAGGGCTGCCAGTAGGTGGCGCGCCGTTCGTCGACCTGCGCCGGCGTGGGCGCGCAGCCTTCGCGGTACAGCGGCTCGCCGGTGAAAAAGCGCGTCGGGCACAGCTCGGTGTTGTTCGCGCCGGCGTACATCGGTGTGTTCTCGGGCGGCCGGTTCAGGTCGATCACGAAGCGTGAATACACCGGCACGATCAGGCTGGCGCCCAGCTCGCGTGCAAAGGCGTAGACCTCGTCCAGGTGCCAGTCGGTGTCTTCGACCTGCAGCGCGCGCTCGGTGTACAGCGGCTGCAGATGCGGCGGGATCTGGCGGCCCACGTGCGGCAGGCTGACCAGCAGCGGCCGGGTGCCGCGGCTGAGGGTGAAGCTCGGGGTGTTCGAGAGGGTGTTCATCAGGTTCGCCTTCTTCAGGCCGTGATCAGCTGCCCGCCGGCCACGACGCCGCGGCCCGCGCGCTCGCCGAAACGGTAGGCCAGTTCGTTCGGGTGGTCCACCGCCCAGAGCGCGAAATCGGCCCGGTGGCCGGCCCGCAGCTGGCCGTGGCTGTGGCCCAGGCCCAGCGCGGTGGCGGCGTGGCGCGTGGCACCGAGCATCGCCTCTTCCGGCGTCAGGCGAAACAGCGTGCAGGCCATGTTCAGCATCAGTGGCAGCGACAGCGTGGGTGACGAGCCGGGGTTGTGGTCGGTCGCGATCGCGATCGGCACGCCGGCGGCGCGCAGCGCGGCGATCGGCGGCAGCTTGGTTTCGCGCAAGAAGTAGTAGGCGCCGGGCAGCAGCATCGCCACCGTGCCGGCGGCGGCCATCGCCGCGATGCCTTCGTCGCTCAGGTATTCGAGGTGATCGGCGCTGAGCGCCGCGTAGCGCGCCGCGAGCGCGGCGCCGCCCGAGTCGCTCAACTGCTCGGCGTGCAGCTTGACCGGCAGGCCCAGCACGCGCGCAGCGTGGAAGACTCTTTCGATCTGCGCGGGCGTGAAAGCGATGCGCTCACAAAAACCGTCGACCGCGTCGACCAGGCCCTCGGCGTGCCACTGCGGCAGCCATTGGCAGATGGCGTCGATGTAGTCGTCGGCACGGCCTTCGAACTCGGGCGGCAGCGCATGCGCGGCGAGCGAGGTGGTGCGCACGGTGATCGGCAGCGTTTGGCCGATGCGCCGCGCTGCGCGCAGGCAGCGCGCCTCGTGCGCCAGGCTCAGGCCGTAGCCCGACTTGATCTCGACCGTGGTCACGCCGTCGGCCATCAGCGTGCGGGCGCGGGCCAGCGCGGCGTTGAACAGCGCCTCGTCGCTGGCTTCGCGCGTGGCCGCCACGGTGGAGCGGATGCCGCCGCCGGCGCGGGCGATCTCTTCGTAGGTGGCGCCTTGCAGCCGCAGATCGAATTCGCGCGCCCGGTGGCCGCCGTAGACGAGGTGGGTGTGGGCATCGATCAGCCCCGGCGTGACCAGCAGGCCGTGCAGGTCGATCGGATCGAGAGCCGCGCGTTCCGGCGCTGTCAACAGGTGTTGCAGGGCCGCATCGGACTCGGTCGACGGGCCGACCCAGGCGATTTGGTCGCCGTGCGTCAGCAGGTCGCCCTGCGGCAGCCAGCCCCAGGCCGGGGTGCCAGCTTGGCTAGACAGGGTAGCCAGGTGTGCGCCGCGCCACCAGCGCCACACGCTGTTGTCGTGAGACGCCTGTGATGCCTTGGTACCGAAGTTGTCAATTGTCATCCTCTGTCACCGAAGCTAACGAGAAATTAGGGGGCAGTGTGAAAAGTCATCACCCACGCCACGGCTTGGGCCTAGCATGCGCTGCGGCGTCGGCCAGCAGTCTCGGCGCCGGTTTGTTGAGGCACTCGCCTGCCATGGTAGGCCGCACAAGGTGCCCACGATCAGCCCGGCCCGGCCGGCCTTGCCAGGCGTGCGGGCTCGCCTCGTTTCGCCTGGCGCGCCCATGCCCCGCGGGCCGGTAGGCGCCATGACCTGGGAGAACACAGCATGTTGGACCTTCAAGCGGCCCTGCCGCCCGTTGCCAAGCCCCGCGTGCCGCGCCGCGGCGCCTCGCCGGCGAACACGGCGCCGCTGTATCGCATCGAGGCGTTGCCCGACATCGGCGACTACGTGCCGGTCTCGGCCGAAGAGATCAACCAGCAGGGCTGGGTGGTCGGGGTGGCGTATATCCATGCCGACGAATGGGCGACCTACCTGCACGCCAACGGCCAGACGCGCCTGCTGCCGGGCGGCCGCTTTGCCTATGGCCACGGCCTGAACGACCGCGGCGACGTGGTCGGCACCTTCGACGACCAGGCCTGCTGGTGGCCGCAGGCCGGCGGGCGGCAGATGCTGGCCGGCATGCGGCGCGCCGCGTCGATCAACAACCACGGCCAGATCGCCGGCAGCGCCTGCTTCGACGGCGACCACGAGCGGGCCGCGCTGTTTTGCGACGGCGAGCTCGTCGACCTGGGCACGCTCGGTGGCGCCACCAGCGTGGCCACCGGCGTCAACGACATGGGCCAGGTGTGCGGTTATTCGGCGCTGGCCTCGGGCGAGGTGCACGCCTTCGTCTGGCAACCGGTGCTGGGCCTGCTCGACCTGGGCACGTTGGGTGGCAGCGACAGCCGCGCCGCCGCGATCAACGCGCGAGGCCAGGTGCTCGGGCGCAGCGACGATGGGGAAGGCGACTCGATGGCTTTCCTGCGCACTGGCGGCGAAATGCTGGCGCTGCCCGCCGTCGGCGAGGCTGATCTGGCGGCGTTCTCGCTCAACCGCGAGGCCGAGGTGGTGGGCAAGCTGACCGGCGCCAACGGCCGCTGGGTGGCGTCGCTCACGCGCGGCGGCAAGACCCGCAAGCTGGCCAACCTGCTGGACGACAGCGGCGATGGCTGGCAGTCGCTCAGCGTGGCGCTGGCGATCAACGACGCCGGCTTGATCGCCGGCGTTGGGCAGCGGCAGCGCGACAAGGTGGAGCGCGCGTTCGTCGCGACACCGCTGCCGCGCTGAGCAGGGCGCGGTCGACTTCATGCCGTGGCCTGCAGGCTGAGCCACCACGCCCGGGGCGTCGAGCTGCTGCCGTCTGCCGGCGCCAGGCGCCATTCGCCGGGCTCAGCGTTGTCGCACCAGGCCAGGCTGTGCGCCGGGATGTGGCATGGCGTTTCGCCACGGGCGGTCAGCGTCAATGGCGACCGGGTGTACAGGCCGCACCAGCGGGCGGGGGTGGGCAGCGGGTCGCCCAGCGTGGCGGGCCACATGCGGGCTAGGCCCGCCGTCTGGCGCGCCATCAGGTTCAGGTCGCGCGTCGAGCCGCCGAGCAGGCGGCAGCCGGGTGCGTCGGCGCCATCGAAGGCCAGCGGCGGCGAATCGGGCGTGAGCTGCGTGTCACCGCCGGCAAAGCCGAGCACCACGCCGGCGCCTTCCAGCACCGTGAAGCAGCGCTGAACGCCGGGAAACGGCGAGAACGGCCCGTCGCGGTCGATGTCGGCCACGCTGACGCGCACCAGCCAGTCGCCGCCCGAGCCTGCCGGCCAGGCCAGCAGCTCGCGCGTGACACCACCGCCGTTGCGCCAGGGCTGCGGCGTGGTCTTGGCCAGCTCGATCACGTGGATCGTCGTCATGGCGTGAACTGCCCTTCCAGCCCGTAGCGGCTGCCGGGGTGTACCAGGCGGGCCAGCGTGATCGCGCTGTCGGTGGTGAAGGTGCGGCGAACGATGATCAGGCAGGGGTCGGTCGGCGCGATGCCCAGCAGCCGGGCCTCGTCTTTCGTCGGCCGGCCGGCTTCGATCGAGTACTGCGCGCGCCACAAGGCGGTGGCGTCGAACAGGTAGTGGGTGGGGGTGGTGCGGGTGAAGTCCTGCGCCAGGTAGCCAGGCGCACAGGCCGGGTTCACGTAGCGGTCTTCGCACTGCAGCGGCACGCCGTTTTCGAGGTGCACGATCAGCGTGTGGAAGACCGGCGCCCCCGGCGGAAGCCCCAGCTGGCCGGCCAGGCCGTCGACCGCCGGCACCTGCTCTTGCTTGACCACGCGGGCCTCGTGGTGGTGGCCACGCTCGGCGATCTCTTCGTGCAGGTCGCGCAGCGTGAGTGTCGACGAGACCTTGTGCAACTGCGCCGCGAAGGTGCCCACGCCCTGCACCCGCTCGATCAGCCCTTCGGCCTGCAACTCGCGCAGCGCGCGGTTGACCGTCATGCGGCTAACGCCGAACTGCGCGACCAGCTCGGCCTCTGACGGCATCAGCACGCCGGGCGGCCAGTCGCCGGCGGCCAGCCGGCCCTTGAGGTAGTGCTTGACTTGGGCGTACGGGGCCATGCCGCCCGCGGCCTGATTGGTAGAAACCATGGGCTGAGATCCTACTTGCCTAAACTTGTCTAGACAAGTAGGATTCGCCCCCATTCGGTGCTCGCACCGCATTGCCCGCATGTCCAGGAGCCCTGCCATGACCGACCTGTCCCAGCCCACCCGCCGTGCCACGGCTCACCCCGTCAAGGCGCCCACCGGCACCACGCTGCACTGCCGCAACTGGCTGATCGAAGCCGCCTACCGCATGATCCAGAACAACCTGGATCCGGCGGTGGCCGAGAACCCCGATGCCCTGGTGGTCTATGGCGGCATCGGCAAGGCCGCGCGCGACTGGGACAGCTTCGAGACCATCCTCGAGTCGCTGCGCAAGCTGGGTGAAGAAGAAACGCTGCTGATCCAGAGCGGCAAGCCGGTCGGGGTGTTCCGCACCCATGCCGACGCGCCGCGCGTGCTGCTGGCCAACTCCAATCTCGTGCCGAAGTGGGCCACGTGGGAACACTTCCACGAGCTGGACCGCAAGGGCCTGATGATGTACGGCCAGATGACCGCGGGCTCGTGGATCTACATCGGCAGCCAGGGCATCGTGCAAGGCACCTACGAGACCTTTGTCGAGGCCGGCCGCCAGCACTTCGGCGGTTCGCTGAAGGGCAAGTGGATCCTCACGGCCGGCCTGGGCGGCATGGGCGGCGCGCAGCCGCTGGCGGCCACGTTTGCCGGCGCCTGCTCGCTGAACATCGAGTGCCAGCAATCGCGCATCGACTTTCGCCTGCGTTCGCGCTACCTCGACGAGCAGGCCAAGGACCTGGACGACGCGCTGGCCCGCATCCAGCGCTACACCGCCGAAGGCAAGGCGATCTCGATCGGCCTGCTCGGCAACGCGGCCGAGGTGCTGCCCGAGCTGGTCAAGCGCGCCCAGGCAGGTGGCATCAAGCCCGATCTGGTGACCGACCAGACCTCGGCCCATGACCTGGTCAACGGCTACCTGCCGGTGGGCTGGGGGGTGGAGCAGTGGAAGGCGGCGCAGGCCGATGCCTCGCAGCACGGCGCGCTGCGCGATGCGGCGGCCCGCGGCTGCGCGGTGCATGTGCAGGCGATGCTGGCGTTCCAGGCGATGGGCATCCCGACCGTCGACTACGGCAACAACATCCGCCAGGTCGCCTTCGACCAGGGTGTGAAAAACGCGTTCGACTTCCCCGGCTTCGTGCCGGCCTACATCCGCCCGCTGTTCTGCCAGGGCAAGGGCCCGTTCCGCTGGGTGGCCTTGTCGGGCGACCCCGAAGACATCCGCAAGACCGACGCGAAGATGAAGGAGCTGTTCCCCGAGGACAAGCACCTGCACCGCTGGCTCGACATGGCCGGCGAGCGCATCGCGTTCCAGGGCCTGCCGGCACGCATCTGCTGGATCGGCCTGGGCGAGCGCCACCGCGCCGGCCTGGCGTTCAACGAGATGGTCAAGTCGGGCGAGCTGAAGGCGCCGATCGTGATCGGCCGCGACCACCTCGACTCGGGCTCGGTGGCTTCACCGAACCGCGAGACCGAGAGCATGAAAGACGGCTCGGACGCCGTGTCCGACTGGCCGCTGCTGAACGCGCTGCTGAACACCGCCGGCGGCGCGACCTGGGTCTCGCTGCACCACGGCGGCGGCGTCGGCATGGGCTACTCGCAGCACTCGGGCGTGGTGATCGTGTGCGACGGCACCGACGCTGCCGCCAAGCGCATCGAGCGTGTGCTGTGGAACGACCCGGGCACCGGTGTGATGCGCCACGCCGACGCGGGCTACGAAGACGCGATCGCCTGTGCCAAGGCACAGGGCCTGAACCTGCCGATGATCGCCAAGTGATCGCAACCGGCGCCGCGAGCCCTGTGCTGCGGCGCCGGGCGCTGCATCTATTGCGGCAACGGCAACTTGATGAAGCGCGGGCGGTAGATGTCCTTGCCGCCGGCGCGGAAGTTCTCCCAGAAGTCGAACGTGTTCACGTGGTAGCTGATCAGCAACTCGCCGGGAGCCGACAGGTGCGGATGCGCCTTGGCGCCGTACACGAAGGTGTCGGGCGTCAGGTTGTCCTCTGGGCACAGCCAGACCGGGATCGGCTTGCCGAACGGGCCGACCGGCGAGGCGCCGTAGCGCACGACCACCGTGCCGCTGAGCGTGTCCAGCTGGTGCACGACGAGGAAGCGGCCATCGGCCAGCGGCGTGACGCTGATCTCGGCCCCCATGCGGTTGGCCACCGGCGCGGCGGCGTTGATGTCGCTGACCCAGGCCGTGCCGTTCCAGAAGTGGTAGCTGCCCGGCTTGGTCATCTGATCGGGCTTCACGCGGGCGACCAGCAGCTTCTTGTTGTAGTCGTCCGAGCGCACGCCGTAGACATAGATGAACCCATCCGGCTTCGGCGCGCCGGCCTGCACGGTCAGCGGCATCGTCGCGATGCCGAACGCGATCTCGCCGAGCGAGCCGTTGCGCGGCGCGAACAGAGGCAGGTTCAGCCGGTTGTAGCCGCCCAGGAACGGTGCGTCGTCGCTGGCCGAGGCGGTCAGCAGATCGACCCCCACCTGCTTGAAATTGAAGTCGCCGCCGTCGCCGGTGGCCATGCGCGCGGCGAACATCCGCACCTTGCCCTTCCACACCAGCGCGTCGCCGGGCCAGTACCACTGGCCGGCCTGCGTGGGCACCACCATCGAGACGGCCTTGCCGGCGCCGTCGCGGCGCACGTTGAACTGCAGCGCACCGGGCAGGGGTGTCGCGCCGGTCAGCATCGCGCTGGTGTTGTTGACCATCACCGTGCCGCCGATGCGGCTGCCGTCGGCATTGACCCCGCCGACGAAGCTGTCCGAGAACAGGATCAGCGTCTTCGTCGCGCCGCCGCTGCCGAAACGCTCGTCACCGTTCATCGGCACCGTGTAGACGCCGTCGGCACCGCTCCAACCATCGTTCGCGCCGTAGGGCGCGTCGAACAGGGCCGTCCATTCCGGCGCGGCCACTGCGCTGTAGGGCGTCACGTCGGCCGCCCATCCGAGGCTCGTGGCGCCGACCAGCGCCAGGGTCGATAAAAACGTTTTCATCATCCAGCCATCTTAGAACCGAGGACCGCACCACCATGTCCATGCTCACCCTGACGCCCGGCCAACTGACGCTGGAGCAACTGCAAGCCATCCACGCCGGCGGCGTGACCATCGCGCTGGCCGAATCGTCGAAGGCCGACATCGCCGCCAGCGCCGCCATCGTGCAGGCCGCGGCGGCCGGCGACGCGCCGGTCTACGGCGTCAACACCGGCTTCGGCAAGCTGGCCAACCAGCGCATCAGCGCGGCCGATCTGGCGCTGCTGCAACTGAACCTGATCCGCTCGCACTCGGTGGGCGTCGGCGAACCGCTGTCGCCTTCGGTGCTGCGCCTGATGCTGGCGCTGAAGGCGGCGAGCCTGGCGCGCGGCGCCTCGGGCGTGCGCCAGGTGGTGGTCGACACCTTGATCGCCGTGTTCAACGCCGGCCTGACGCCGTATGTGCCGAGCCAGGGCTCGGTCGGCGCCTCGGGCGACCTGGCGCCGCTGTCGCACATGACGCTGGCATTGCTGGGCGAGGGCGAGATGCTGGTCGGCGGCAAGCGCGTTCCGGCCGGCCCGGTGCTGGCCGAAGCCGGCATCAAGCCGCTGACGCTCGAAGCCAAGGAAGGCCTGGCGCTGATCAACGGCACGCAGACCAGCGCGTCGCTCGCGCTGCATGGCTTCTTGAGCTTCGAGCCGGTGCTCGAATCGGCGCTGGTGGTGGGCGCGCTGACGGTCGATGCCGCCCGCGGCAGCGACGGCCCGTTCGACCCGCGCATCCACGCGCTGCGCGGCCAGCCCGGCCAGATCGACGTGGCGCAGTACTACCGCGCGCTGCTCAAGGGCAGCGCGATCCGCGCGTCGCACGAAGAAGGCGACGACCGCGTGCAAGACCCGTACTGCCTGCGCTGCCAGCCGCAGGTGGTGGGCGCCTGCCTCGACCAGCTGCGCCACGCCTCGCTGGTGCTGGTGCGTGAGGCGAACGCGGTGACCGACAACCCGCTCGTCTTCGCCAACGACGGGGCCATGATCTCCGGCGGCAACTTCCACGCCGAGCCGGTGGCGCTGGCCGCCGATGCGATGGCCGTGGCCATCGCCGAAGTGGGCGCCATCGCCGAGCGCCGCATCGCGATGCTGATCGACACCGGCGTCTCGCGCCTGCCGCCTTTCCTGACCAGCAACGCCGGCCTGAACAGCGGCTTCATGATCGCCCACGTGACGGCCGCCGCGCTGGCCAGCGAGAACAAGAGCCTGGCCCACCCGGCCAGCGTCGACAGCCTGCCGACCTCGGCCAACCAGGAAGACCACGTCTCGATGGCCACCTTCGCGGCGCGCCGGCTGCAGCCGATGATCCAGAACGTCGCGCACATCATCGGCATCGAGCTGCTGGCCGCGGCGCAGGGGGTCGAGTTCCTGCGCCCGCTGAAGAGCTCGTCGGCGCTCGAACAAGCCCACGCGCTGCTGCGTGCGAAGTGCCCGTCGATCGAGGTCGACCGCTACCTGGCGCCGGACATCGAAGCCGCGACAGCGCTGGTCACCGGCGGGGCGTTGTCGGCCGTGTTCCGCGCGTTGCCGGGTGACCTGCCCAAGCTCTGGGTGCCGGTGTGATCGTGCAATAAACCCTCTCGACGGGGCTGCGGGTTTCCCCGCTCGGTCGGCGCAATGCGAAGGCCGAAACTCTCGGCCGCAACGGGCCTGCCACGTCAAGTGGCCGGCCCGTTGTTTCGTTTTGACGCATCAACAGGAGACCACGTTATGCAACTGACCCAGCATCTTCGTTTGTGTTCCTCCTTCCGTTTGTTCTTCGGGGTGGCTGCCGCGCTTGCCGCGGCTGCCGGGCCGGCCGCGCAGGCCCACGCCGCGGCACCCGTCGCTGCCAGCGGAAAGATCGTCCAATCATCGATCGTGTTGTCGGGCCGCAGCTATCAGTCCTACTGGTATTTGCCGACGGCCGAGCCGATCGGTTTCATCGTCGTCCAGCACGGCTTCAGCCGCCAGTGCGCCAACTTGCGCGACACCACCACCCGCTTCATGGACCAGGGCTTCATGGCCTTGTGCATCAACGCCGACATGAGTGGCGGCAATCCCGCGCTGGCAGAGGCGCTTGGCAACGCCATCGTCGCGGGCTTGGTGGCCCCGGACGGCCGGCCCGTTCCTCAGCCGATCGTCGTGTCGGGTCACTCCGCGGGCGGGCATTTCGCCTCGCGTCTGGGCTGGACGCTCGCCCAGTCCGCACCGAGCCGGTTGAAAGGCAGCGTGATGTTCGATCCGGTGGCGGCGGATGGCTCCTTCACCACGAATCTGCAGGCCATCTCCTCGGGGGGAAAGCGCGCCGTGCTGGCGGTCACCGCCAATTCCGGGCCCTGCAACTCGTCCAACAACGCGTATCCGGCACTGCGCCAAGTTCAAGCCGATGCGCGGGCCAATGGGAGAGACGATTTCGTCGGCGTTCAACTGACCAGCGGATCGACACACGTCGATTCGGAAGGCAAGAACACCAATCTCCTGGGCTGGATCGCCTGCTTTCAGGGCCAGCCCCAGGTGGCCAACAGCACGCGGCTGAGGGACCTGACCAGCAACTGGGCCACCGACCTGGTCACGGGAAAGCGCACGGCCACCTACTACCCCGGGGGTAGCTACCTGAATGGCCTCGTCAGCACGTCGGTCGCCAAAGTGATCGAGTAGGCGACCCCCGTGAGATGCCGTCCGGGCCTCCACGGGCACGAGATGCTCGGGACGGTCTGGCTACCGTCGCCGCGCGCCGGCTGCGGTCGATGATCCAGAGCCGGGCGGGTTGCCGAAGCTCTGGGTGCCGGCGTGGTGTGGGAGCCCTGACTCGCTCAGGGCTCAACCTTCGGGTCGTTCTTGATGATGGGGTCGATCGACACCGGCTGGCCCCCTCTCTGGACGTGCAGGCTGTAGTTGATCTTCTCTTTGATGCCGCATCTGTTCGTCACCTCTACCGTCGAGTCATCGATTCGCACGAACTTGGTCAGCTGATCGGTGGGCTCTTTCGTGGTCAAGAATCCGGTCTCATCGAATATGACGTGAACCCCCGGGGCAGGCTTGAGCGTCCAGCGCATCTTGGACTTCTGATGGACGACAACGGGGTCCTGGTCCACCTTGTCACCGGATTCGGTGGCGTCGACGGTCAATTCGATCAGCGGTAGATCTTCGTTCACAAGGGTCTCCTGAAGTAGTCAAAAAGCGCCGCCCACGGCCCCCCGGTCGTGCTCGAGCGCTCGGATCAGTTCGGTGAATTCGGGGGGCCTGAATTCGGTTTGTTGAAGGCGCCGCGCCGCCGAGCGCGCTGCCTCGCGGTGGCCCAGTCGCCATTCGGCCACCGCCGCGCTCAATCGCAGCGGCGGCGGGGCTTGGTCGGCGCCGGGTCGCAACCAATCCACGAGCGCGGTCCAGGTGTGCCGCGCCTCGTCCATGCGCTGGCTGCGCATCTGCAGGTTCGCCAGCGCCAGTGTCAGAGTCGCTCGCACTTCGGCCAGCTCGCCTGTGGTCTGGTGGCTGCCGCCGGCAGCGCGCCCCGCTTCGTCAAGCCAGGCCTGTGCCAGCGTCGCAACCCTTCGCGCGTCAGCCGTCTTTGCAAGTCGCGCCTGGAGGGCGAGCGCAGAGCCCTTCAGCCGCCAATGGGAGGTGGATTCCGCCGCCTTGGTGCCGAGCGGCGGACGGGCGAGGCCCGCCGAGGCTTCGGTGAGCAAGGCCGCGGCGCGCCCTGCCGATCCCCCATCCAGCATCGACTCCGCCAGCGCCAGCTGCGCGGTGCAGACCAGGTCGCGCCACTGCATGTTGTCCGGATCGAGCGCGGCCAACGCCTGGGCGTCCTGCAATGCCACGGTCCGTGCCTGTGCGGCGCTTGCCAGATTGCCCAGCATGCGATGGAGGTATCCGATCCAGGTGTTGGCTGCGGCGCGCTGCTCCTGAACCGTCCTGTCACGCGCCGCGTCGGGCACACGCGCCAGCACGGCCAGCTTGTCCTGCTGGGCCTGCAGGGCTGCCTTGTAGGCACCCAGTTGCTGGTGGGCCACCGCCTGCCAGCCAATGGTCTGCGCCATCTCCAGGCGCAGGTCGGGGTGGGTTGCGTCCAGCGCTTCGAAGGCCGCGCGGGCGGTGGCCAGTTCGCGCAGGGCGTCGTCGATGCGCCCCGCCTCCAGGCTCATCACGCCCACCGATTCGCTGGCGAAGGCCAGCTCGGTGCGCCACTCGGGCTTTTGCGGGTCGAGCGCGACGAGGCGGCGGGCGAGGGCCAGGTACTGACCCATCCAGCGTTCGGCCTCGGCGCCGTGCCCGAGCTGGCGCTCGATGTTGCCGACCCAGAACACGCTTTGTGAATGGTCGAACACACGCTGCGCATCGTTCGGGTTCTGCTCCAGCAACTGCGCGGTCGTGCGGGCCGCTTCCTCGAACGCGGTGCGTGCGTCTTCGGGGTGGCCGCGCATGTCACGCACCTCGCCGATCAGGTGCAGCGCGCGGGCCCGGCGGCCCAGGCTGTCGGCGTCCTGCAGCGCGGCCTGCTCTGGCGTGTCGTAGTAGGCCAGCACCTCGTTGCCGACGCCGTCGAGCGCGTCCAGCCGGCCCACCGGCTGCAGCCGTTTGCGCAGGTCCCCGAGCATGAATTCGACCAGGCTCTCGGCGCGCAGGCGCTGCTGCTGGGTCTTGCGCGCCTGCCAGGTGGCCGACACCGCGGCGAAGGCCAGCGCCCCGGCCACCAGCCCGGTCGCCAGCACGCCCAGGCGGTGGCGAAGCGTGAACTTCCACGCGACATAGGGCCAGGTCTCGGGCCGCGCCTTCACCGGCTCGTCGTTGAGCCAGCGTTGCAGGTCGGCGGCGAACTCGGCCGCGTTGGCGTAGCGCTCGGCCGGGTTCTTGCGCAGCGCCTTGGCCACGATGGTGTCGAGGTCGCCCCGCAGTTCGCGCGCACGGCGGCGGGCCTGGGCCGGCGAGGCGCTGGTGGCCCGGGCGCGCACGGCGTCGGACAGGCGGCGCGGCGCGGCCTCGGCCACCGCGCGCATGGCTTCGAGCGGGGACGAGGTGGCGGTGCCGGCCACGGTGGGGTGGCCGCCGCCCAGCAAGCCGAACAACAGCACGCCCAGCGCGTAGACATCGGTGGCCGTGCTCACGCCGTGGCCCAGCACCTGCTCGGGCGCGGCATACGCGGGCGTGAAGACCTGGGTGGCGGCCTGCGTGAGATCGGCGTGAACGATGCCGCTGCTGCCCAGCTCCTCTGGCCCCAGGAGCTTGGCGATGCCGAAGTCGAGCAGCTTGACCTCGCCCGCCTGGGTGACCAGGATGTTGCCGGGCTTGATGTCGCGGTGCAGGATCAGCCGGGTGTGCGCGTGGGCCACCGCGGCCAGCACGTCGGCGAACAGCTTCAGGCGGTCGCGCAGGCCCAGGTCGTGGGCGTCGCACCAGCGGTCGATCGGCTCGCCGTCGACATACTCGAGCAACAGGTAGGGCTGGTTCCGCCCGTCGACGCCGGCGTCGATCAGGCGCGCGATGTTCGGGTGCGACAGCCGCGCGAGGATGCGCCCTTCGCGCGCGAAGCGGTCGATGCCCACCGGCGTCATCAACGCCAGGTTGACGAACTTGATCGCCACCTGGGCATCGAAGCGGCCATCGGCCCGGCGGGCCAGCCACACCGCGCCCATTCCGCCCTGGCCCAGCAGGCGCTCGAGCCGCCAGGCGCCGATCGTCTGGCCTTCGAAACCGGCGGTGGGCAAGGGCGTGGCGGGGCGCTCCATGAACCCGGCGTCGACCTCGTCCAGCCCTTCAAGCAGCTTCGCCATGCCGGCGACGACGGTGGGCTGGTTGTCGCGCAGCTGCGCCAGCCGCTCGGCACGCGCGCTGGTCGAGAGGTCGAGCAGCTCGTCCAGCAACGGGCTCATCTGGTGCCAGTCGGGTTGATTCATGGCGCCGCTCTCAGCTTTTCAAGGCCGCCAGCAGGATCAGCCGGGCCTTGCGCCAGTCGCGTTGCACGGTGCGTTCGGTCACGTCCAGCGCCTCGGCGATCTCGGCCTCGGTCAGGCCGCCGAAATAGCGCATCTCGACCACGCTGACCAGCCGCTGGTCGACCTGCGCCAGCTCCTGCAGCGCTTCGTGGATGCGCAGCACCTCGTCGGCGTCGCAGGCGATGTCGTGGCCGGCCTCGGTGGACAGGGTAAGCCGCACTTGCCCGGCGCCGCGCTTTTGCGCCATGCGGCTGCGGGCCACGTTGATGGCCGTGGCGCGCATCACGCGCGAGGCGAAGCCGAGGAAGTACTTGCGGTCGGGAAAGTCCAGCCCGTCGTGCGCCTGCAGCTTGAGCCATGCCTCGTGCACCAGGCCATTGGTGTCGAGCAGGGTCAGGTTGCCCAGGCGGCGAAGGTGGCTGCGCGCGAGCCGCCGCAGATCCCCGTAGACCAGCGGCGCCAGGCGATCGAACGCTTGATTTTCGCCGCCGGCAGCGGCACGCAGCAGTGACGTGATCTCCGTCAACCGGTGCCTCCCAAACTTGTTGAGCTCACTGTAGCAGCGGGTCATCGCCGCTGCGCCCTAAATGTCGGGTTAGACGGGTGCTTTGCGATCTGGTCATGGATCGAGCTCGCAATTGGCGCGCTCTCCCAACCGGAACCGTCAGATGACCATCCTTGAATGCTGCGAACCGCCCGCCACCAACATGGCCGTGGCGCGCCTGTGCCTGGGTGCAACGACCCTGCTGCCCACCGTCGAGGCCCCGGAGCTGCTGATCTGCCAGACGCCGGACCGGCGCTGGCTGGTGTCCGACCGGCAAGGCATCCGGCCCCTCGAAGAAGGGCACGAGGTGCTGTTGCAGGGGCGCCGATGGCGGCTGCGCCATGCCATTGCGCCGGCACTGACGCTGCGTTTCGGCGTCAGCCAGGACGAAGAGCATGTGCGGCTGGAGATTCTGGGTGGCGAGCGCCGCCAGGATCTCGGCGAGCGCATCCACCATGGCAGCCTGCTGCTGCTGGCGCGTCAGCGGCGCGCCGACCTGCAGGCCGGCCACGCGCCGGCCGAGTGCGGCTGGCGCGATGTCACCAGCCTCGAACGGATGCTGGGCATCGATGCGCTGTCGCTGAACATTCATTTGTTCCGTGCTCGCCGCCAGATCGCCGCGGCGCTGGCCACCTGGGGCGTGTCACTCGACCCGGTCGAGCGCCGGCGGGGGCAGGTGCGCTTTGGCGACGTGCCGGTCGAGATCGAGCGTGCGGGCTAGATCTGTCGTGGGACTGCCTTGGCCTCGAAGGCTACGCCGAGCTGCGAATGAGTTCGATGGTCGAAAGTCATGCGCCCGGTGGTCCCGGGCGCGTCGCCGAGCGGCCTGACCGTGCGGGTCATGGCGTTGGGGTGGCGCCTGGGCCGAACACGCCGTTCATCAGCGCACGCCCGACCGGATGGTTGGGCAGCCAGCCTGCGTGCGCCGGGTCGCGCAGCACCATGGCCAGCATGCCGCAGCGTTCGTCGTAGGCGCGCTGCAGCAAGGCAGCAGCGCGGTCGACCTCACCGATCGCAGCCAGCGGCGCGGCGTAGAGGGTGGCTTCGCCGGTCGTCGTGCGTGAGCAGATCAGCGTGGCGTCGATGACGTCCAGCGCGGCCTCGCGGCGGCCGATCTGGGCCAGCACGAACGACAGCACCGTCCAGACGAAGGGCGGCGTGTCCGGCCCTTCGCTCAAGCGCCAGGCCGGCCCCTCGATGTCGGGCGACGGCGCCACCATCGCGCGGATCGCCAGCTCGAAAGCCACCAGCAGCAGCTGCCCCGGGTGCTCGGTGACGGCCGCGCGGGCTTCGGCCAGGGCCTCGGCGCCGCGGCCGGCCTGCACCAGCGCGCGCGACAGCGTCATGCGCAGCAGCGGCGTGTGCGGCGACAGGCGCAGGGCGGTGCGCAGCTGGTCTACCGCCGGCGCGGCCTGGCCGGTGAACAGCAGGTGGCGGGCGTGGACCAGCAGCGTGTCGGGGTCGCTCGCGCCCTGGCGCAGGGCGTCGGCGTGGGCTTGTGCGGCTTCGTCGAAACGCCAGGCCATGTCGAGCAGCGTGCCGCGCGCGCCGGCCAGGCCGGGGGTCGACGGGTCGGTTCGTTTGGCCTCGTCGAGCACGCGCAGGCCTTCGTCGATCGACGGGCCGGTCGGCAGCTGGCCCCAGCCGACCGCGCCGGCCAGCGCTTCGGCCAGCGCCACGCTGGCCGGCGTGTAGCCCGGCTCGCGCTCGATCAGCGCGCGCAGCAGCTCGATCGCGCGGCCGACCGCGGCCGGCGTGCGCTGCGCGGCCAACTGGCGCGCGTGCAGGTAGGCGTCGACCGTGGCGGGCCGGGCATGCGTTGCGCCGGCCAGCCGCGTGGGCGCCGCGGGCGGCGCTTCGCCGTCCAGCCGGTAGCCGGTGCCGTAGACCGACTCGATCGACAGGCCGTGGCTGGCCAGCGTGCGGCGCAGCCGGCTGATGCTGCGCGCCAGGCTCTCGTCCGACATCGCCTGGCCGGCCCAGGCGGCCACGGCGAAGTCTTCCTTGCTGACCACCGCCGGGCGGCGCTGCAGCAGCAGCGCCAGCACGGCGCGTTCTTTCGGGGCCAGGTCGAGCGGGCGGCCATCGGCGACCGGGAAACCGGCGTCGTCCAGCGTCAGCACGGCAGGGGGCATGGGGCGGCAGGCAACGGGTTGGTCAGGATTCGGTCAAGCTTGCCACAGCCGGCCGACCTAGCATCGTGGCCTTCCCCACAGGAGCAACCCATGAATCTTCGCACCCCTCTGCTGGCCGCCGTGCTGGTCAGCGCTGGCTGGCTGGCCGCCGGCACCGCCCACGCCGCCGACACCAGCGGCTGGACCAAGACCGTGCCGATCGTCGACACCCCGGGCCCTGGCGGCATCTTCGGCACCAACGGCTTCGATGTGTTCGCCGAGCAGTCGGTGGCGGCGCGCTTGACCGTGCCGGCCGACGGCGACATGCGCCTGGCCCGCATCGGCCTCTGGTTGATGAACAACAGCGAGACCGTGCAGAAGAAGGTGCGCGTGTCGCTGCAGACCGATGCGGTGGACGAGGGCGGCACCGACACGATGCCCAGCGGCGTCGAGCTGGAGCATTGGTTCGCGCCGGTGCAGACCTTGGGCTGGAACCCGGTCGAGCAGTTCTTCGTCACCCGCAAGGGCCCGCACCTGAAGGCCGGCCGCTCGTACTGGGTGGTGGCTTCGGCGACGTCGCCGATGTTCGTGGACCCGGTGTGGACCTTTGCCAAGACCGGCAACATGGTCACGACGACCACGTCCAACGGCGCCTGGCAGGCCGCCGGCAACGGCGGGGCGCTGACGCTGCGGGTGGACGCGCACCCTGTCAAGGCCGCCGACTGAGTTTTTGCCAAGTGGCCCGCGGCGATACCGATCGCCGCGTGGCGCAAGACCCCGAGGGCAAACCTGCCTGGGGGCCGACGATGCGGCCCGGATAATCCCGCCACCCCGACAGAGGGAGACCGAGGGTGGTGCAATGAAATGGATTCTGGGCCTGGTCGGCGCCGTGCTCGGCATGCTGACGGGCAGCTTCTCGGCCGCCCTGGCCGGCGCGCTGCTGGGTGTGGGGGTGGCTGTGCTGATTCAACGCAACGCACAGCCTGCACAAAAAGAGCCCGCCGAGATCCGGGCCTACGTGCCGCTGGACGTGCGCGTGGCGACGCTGGAGCAGCAGGTCAAGGCGCTGCAAGCCGAACTTGCGCAGCTGAAGTCGCCACTGGCCGATGCGGCGCCGGGCGAGGCCGTGGCGCCCGCGGCGCCCCAGCCCGCGGCGGCACCGGCGATCGTTTCGATGCCGGTGGTGGTGCCGCGGCCACCCGCGCCGGCGCCCGCCGCGCTGGCCCGCGGTGCCGACGCGGTTGCGCGCAGCCCGCTGCCGGTTGCGGCACCGGCGCCGGTGCCCGAATCGACACCGCCCGCACCGCAGCCGGTGCCCGACACCGTGGCCGCGGAGCAATCGGTGGCCGAACCGGTGGTGCCTTCGCCGCCGGCCCCGCCGCCCCCTCCACCCGCGCCCGCGGTGCCGCTGAAAGACCGCCTGCCGCCGTTCCTGCGCGACTGGATCTTCGGTGGCAACACGATCGTCAAGGTCGGCGTGCTGGTGCTGTTTCTCGGCCTGGCCTTCTTGCTGCGCTACGCGGCCGAGCGGGTGACGGTGCCGGTGGAGCTGCGCTACGCCGGCGTCGCGCTGCTGGGCATCGGCCTGCTGGCGCTGGGCTGGCGGCTGCGTGAGCGGCGCGATGCCTCGGGTGGCACCGGCTACGGGCTGATCCTGCAAGGGGCCGGCATCGGCGTGCTCTACCTCACCACGCTGGCCTCGCTGAAGCTCAATGCGCTGATTGCGCCCGAGCCGGCGTTCGCCTTCCTGTTCGCGGTGTCGGTGCTGAGCGCTGTGCTGGCGGTGGTGCAGAACGCGCCGTGGCTGGCCTACGTGGCGGTGGCCGAGGGCTTCGCGGCGCCGGTGCTGGTGTCCAGCGGCGGCGGCCACCACCATGTGCTGTTCAGCTACATGGCGCTGCTCGACATCGGCGTGTTCCTGATCGCCTGGTTCAGGGCCTGGCGCCCGCTCAACCTGGTGGCGTTCGTCGGCACCTTCACCCTCGCCGGTGCCTGGGCGAATGGCCACTACACCGAGGCGCTGTACGCCGGTGTGCAGGGCTACCTGCTGCTGTTCTTCGTGTTGTTCACGGCGATCGGCGTGCTGTTCGCGCGCCGTGCGCTGGCGCTGGGCACGCCGCCCGATGCGGCCGACCCGCTGGCCCAACGCGCCGCGCAAACACTGGCCCAGGTCGGGCGCGTCGACAGCGCCCTGGTCTTCGGCGTGCCGCTGGTGGCCTTCGGCCTGCAGTACCTGCTGGTGCAGGACTGGGAATTCGGCCCCGCCTGGGCGGCGCTGGGCTACGCGATGTTCTACCTGCTGCTGGGCGGCGTGACGATGCGCCGCGGTGGCCCGCGCTACGCGCTGCTCGGCGAAGCCTATGTGATCGTCAGCGTGATCTTCGGCACCCTGGCGATCCCGCTCGCGCTCGAAGGCGAGTGGACCGGCGCCACCTGGGCGATCGAAGCCGCCGGCATGTTCTGGCTCGGCACCCGCCAGCACCGCACCTATGCGCGGGCCTTCGCGCTGCTGGTGCTGGCCGGCGCGGCGGTGCGCACCTTCAGCGCGTTAGGCATCGACGAGTCGGTGGGCACGCCGCTGCTGACCGGCTCCATCCTCGGCGTGGCGCTGCTCGCTATCGGGGCGTTGGCGATGCACGCCGTGGGCCTGCGCTCGCAACAGGGCGACGTGGCGGCGGCGCCATGGGAGACCATCGGCCAGGCCGGCCAGCTGGCGATCGGCCTGGCCGCGCTGACGGCCATCGCCTGGATGCTGCTGGCGCCGGCCTGGGCCTGCGTTGCCACCTCGGGCCTGGCGCTGGGCGCGGCGCTGCTGCCTGCGCGCTGGCGCAGCCCGGCGCTGCCGTGGTCGGTGGCGTCGTTGCAGGCGTTGGCACTGAGCGGTTTCATCGCGACGCTGCAGGTGCTGCATGGCGAGGCGATGCTGGGCAGCGGCTGGTCTGGCCTGGTGGCCGCGGTGTTGATCGCCGCCAGCCTGATGGCCTGCGCGGTGCTGGCGCTGCCGGCGGGCCTGCGCCAGCGCCTGGCGGCGCCCGACGAAGCGGCCGAGCCGCCCGTCTGGCCGCTGGGGGCCACGCTGGGCCTGCTGGCCGGCGTGGCGGCGCTCGGCGGCAGCCTGCTGTTCGTGTTGCCTGCCGACCAGGCGGCGCGGCTGTGGCCGGCGCTGGGGTTGGCGGCGCTGTGGGCCGGCCTGCGCATGCGCCATGGGCCGATGGTGGTGGCCGGTTGGGTTTGGCAGGTGGTGGCCGGCGTGGCATGCGTGGCCTATGGCGTGCCGCTGTGGTCACCCGAGACGATCGGCCTGACGCTGTGGACGCCGCTGGTGCTGACGCTGGCCGCGTTGATCTCGGGCGACATGGTCCGCCACGTTGCGCAGCGCGAAACCACCGCCATGTGGCTGCGCCTGCCAGCACTGCAATGGGGCCTGGTGGTCTGGGCGCTGCTGTGGTGGGCGCAGGTGCTGCCGCCCGAAATCTGGCGCGGCCTGCAGCGAAACCTGGCCGATTGGCCGGGCTGGTGGACGACGGCGCTCGGCGCCTGGGTGCTGCTCAGCTCGGTGCTGTTGACGGTGGTGGCGCGCTGGCGCGATTGGCGCGTGCTGGGCCAGAGCACCTGGGCCACGGTGCCCGCGTGGGCCTGGCTGGCGTGGCTCGCCGTGGCGGTGGGGGGCGATGCGCCGCATGCCCATGGTGGCTGGCTGCTGTGGCCGGCGGCGCTGGTCTGGCACGGGTGGCTGCTGCGCACCCAGCCGCGCTGGGCGCCAACCAAGGCGCTGGTGCCGATGCACCTGCTGGGCTTCTGGCTCTTCGTGGCGCTGGCGGCGCGCGAGGGCCAGGGCTTGCTGGCGCTGGTCGGCGAGCCCGGCTCGGCCTGGTCGGCGCTGGGCTGGGTGTTGGTGCCGGCGGCGGTGCTGGCGCTGGTCACGCGGCCGGCGTTGCAGCAGCGCTGGCCCTTGCGCAGCCTGCGCGACGTCTACCTGCTGTTCGCCTGCGCGCCGGTGGCGGCCTACCTGCTGTTGTGGGTCTGGCTCAGCAACACGCTGGCCGGCGACGCGGCGCCGCTGCCCTATGTGCCGCTGCTGAACCCGCTGGAGCTCGGCCACGGGCTGGTGCTGCTGGCACTGTTGCTGTGGTTCCGCGCGTTGCCGGACACGGCCCAGCGCTGGCTGCCGCGGCCCTTGCTGCTGGCCAGCCTGGGCGCGACGGCCTTCGTGCTCTACACCGGCATGCTGTTGCGCGCCTGCCACCACCTGGCCGGCGTGCCGTGGGACGCGAGCGAGCTGTTCGCCTCCACGCTGGCGCAGGCCACGCTGTCGGTCGCCTGGGCCATCCTCGGTGTCGGCCTGATGGTGCTGGGCCACAAGAAGGTGCGACGGGTGGTTTGGGTGGTTGGCGCCGGCCTGCTGGCGGTGGTCGTGGCCAAGCTGTTCTTCATCGAGCTGGCCGACCATGGCGGGCTGTACCGCATCGTGTCGTTCATCGTCGTCGGCCTGTTGCTGCTGCTGGTGGGCTACTTCGCACCGGTGCCGCCGCGGCGCGGCGACGAAGCGGGCGACGAGGTGGCGGCATGAAGCGCATGACAGTCGTCTTGATGGCGCTGGCCTCCACGGCTTCCGCCGTCGGCGCCGGCGAGCTGCCGCTGCAGCTGAAGGGTGACGGGGCCTACCACCTGCTGCGCATCCCGCTCGATGTGCGGGCGCAGGCCACGGCCGACGACCTGGGCGACCTGCGGGTGTTGAACGCGGCCGGCGAGGCGGTGCCTTACGCCTGGGTCGATGCCGAGCCCGGCGTCTCGGCCACGCCCAGCCGGCAGTCGGTGCCACTGTTCAAGGCGCCCGCGCCGCCCCCGGCCGCGGCCTCGACCGCCGAACCCGCGCAGCAAGGGGGCTGGATCGTCGACCTGCGCGCGGTCAAGGGCCTGCCGCAAGAGCTGCAGCTCGAGGTCGCCCCGGGCACCAACGGCATCTTCCCGTTCGTGCTCGAAGCCAGCGCCGACCTGCAGCGCTGGCACACGGTGCTGCCCCAGGCGCAACTGGTTGCCTTGCAGCACCAGGGGCTGCGGCTGGAGCACAGCAGCTTCGAGCTGGCCCGCACCGATGGCGCCGGGCGCGGCGGCTACCTGCGCCTGCGGCCGCTGCCGGGCAGCCCGCCGGCGCCGCTGACCGGCGCGCATGTCGCAAGCCTGGCGCACCGCGCCGAGCTGCCCGACTGGCAGTGGAGCGACACGCTCGCGCCCTCGGCATGCCAGCCCGAGTACTGCGACTACGTGCTGCCGCGCCACCTGCCGCTGCAACGTGTCGAGTTCACCCTGGCCGAGCCGAACACGCTGGCGCGGGTGCAACTGCTGGCCGAGCCCGACGACGAGCCCGACCCGGTGAACCCGCGCGTGCGCCACCACCACCCGGTGCGTGAACACCTGAGGGCGCTGCGGCACAAGAACCCGCCGGTCCCGCCGCGGCAGGGCGACACCTTCTGGCCGCTGAGCAGCGGCACGGTGTATGCGCTGAACCTGCAAGGCAGCGAGTTGCGCTCGACCGTGCTCAGCCTGCCCGGCGGCCTGTACCGCAAACTGCGCGTGCAGCCGACCGGCGGCATGGCCCAGCTGGGCAGCCAGCCGCCCAGCCTGCGCGTGGCCGGCCGCGCGGCGAGCCTGGTCTTCCTGGCGCGCGGCGCCGGCCCCTACCGCCTGGCGTGGGACCAGACCTCGCCGCCGGTGGTGTTGCCGCTCGCGCAGCTGATGCCGGGCCGACAGCCCGACGATCCGCTGCCGGACGCCACGGCGATCGTCGCACCGCCGGCCGTGCCGGTGCTGGCACCGGTGGTGTCGAGCGCGACCAGTGCCGCCGCGCCCGCGTCGGTGCCCAGCCGCAAGCTGTGGCTCTGGGCCGCCTTGGCCGCCGCCTTGGGCATGATGGGCTTCATGGCGTGGTCGCTGTTGCGGCCCGCCACCCGACAAGAAGGTTAGGCGCGAGCGGGCGGCGGTTCTACACCAGCGCCTTCAACCCTTCCGCCGGTGCAATGCGACCCACCTCGATGCCGTTCCAGTTCTTCAGCGGCACGCGTACCAGGTCACCCAACACGGCGGCGTCGGCGTCGTCACGCTGGGCCAGTGCTTCGATCACGCTGGCCATCACCACCTCGGCGGCGCGGGCGGTGTTGCCGTCGTCGAGCTTGATCGCGACGCCCAGGCCGCGGGTCGGCAGCGCGGCGCAGTAGACGCCCTCGGCGCCGACCTTGCAGAACACGCGTTCACCGAAGTGCTGCATCACCTTGGTGTCGAAGCGGCCACTGCCGGCGACCATGAACGGCGCCCGCGCGACCGCCTGGCGCAGGCGCCTGGCGGCGGTGGCGTGGTCGGCCGACAGGCCCTGGCCGGTGGCCAGCCGGGCGAAGCCACGCGCCAGCTGGCGCAGCGGGATGCCGAAGGTCGGGATCGAGCAGCCGTCGGTGCCGGTGGGGGCGTGGGCCAGGTCGCAGCCGGTGGCCGATTGCAGCGCGGCGCTGATCTCGCGCATCACCGGGTGTTCAGGCTGGACATAGCCGCGCACGAACTCGGCCGGCTCGCGGCCGGCCTGCAGCGCCATCAGGCAACCGACGCAGACGAAGCCCGCATGTTTGCCCGAGCAGTTGTTGTGCAACGCGCTCGGGCCGTGGCGCTGGCGGGCCAGCGCGCGGCTGCTGGCCTCGTGGTAGGGCCAGTGGGTGCCGCATTCGAGTGCGCCCACGTCGAGCCCGGCCCGGGCCAGCACCGCGGCGGCGGTGGCCGCGTGTGCCGGCTCGCCGTTGTGCGAGGCGCAGGCCAGCGCCAGTGCGTCGTCGTCGAGCCCGAAGCGCTCGGCCGCACCACTGGCCACCAACGGCAATGCCTGCAGCGCCTTGACCGCCGAGCGCGGGAAGATCGGGCGGTCGATGTCACCGAGCGCGGTGTGCACCGCGCCGTCGGCGTCGACGATCGCCAGCGCACCGCGGTGGAACGACTCGACCGTGCTGCCGCGCAGCACCTGCACCAGCACCGGGTTCATGCGGCACCCCGGGGCTGGCGGCGGCGAGCGCTCAAACGCCGGTGCGCGCCTTGGGCGCGGCCTTCAGCGCGTGTTTCGGCGCGTGCTTCGCTGCGTGCGCGTGCTTGACGGCCTTGTGTGCCTTCGTGTGCGCCGCCTTGGCCTTCTTCAGGTGCTTGGCCTGCTTGGTGCTCGCATGCCCCGCCTTGGCCGTGGTCTTGGCATGGGCCTTCTTGACGTGGGCCTGGGTCGGGCTGGCTGCCGAGGGCGCAGCCGGCGCGGCCAACGCGGGCGCAGCCGGCAACGCCGGGGCAGGGGCGGCCGGCAGCGCCGGCGCCGAGGGCAGGGCCGGCGGCACCGGGGCCGCGGCGACGGTGAAGCTCAGCCCCAGCAGCGAGGCGGCGAACAGTGCCGACAGCGGGGCGCGGCGGCGGGTGGGGGCGGGTCGGGTCATGCGGCGGCTCTCCATGGAGTTTGCCGGCCATTTTGCGCCCGCCGGGCACAATCGCCGCACATGTCATGGTTTGCTCTGGCCTTGGTGCTGGTGGCCGCGTTGTTGCACGCGGCATGGAACGTGGCCGCCAAGAAGGCCGGCGGCAATCACCACTTCGTCTTGATGGGCGCGCTGCTCATCGTCGTGATCTGGGCCCCGCTGGGGCTGTGGGTCGCCTGGGACGCGGTGCCGCGCTGGGGCCTGCGCGAATGGCTGCTGATCGTCGCCAGCGGCATCACCCACCTGGTCTATTTCAACGTGCTGCTCAAGGGCTACCGCGAGTCCGACCTGACGGTGGTCTACCCGGTGGCGCGCGGCACCGGCCCGCTGCTGAGTTCGGTCGGCGCGATGCTGTTGCTGTCGGAATGGCCCAGCGCTGTCGGGCTGGCAGGGCTGGCCGGCATCGTCGGCGGCATCTGGTTGATCGCGGGTGGGCCCGCGCTGTGGCACAAGGCGCACGAGGCACACGACCCGGCGCAGCGCGCGCGGGTGCGTGCGGGCCTGGGCTGGGGGGCGCTCACCGGCGTGCTGATCGCCGGCTACACCCTGATCGATGGTTATGCGGTCAAGGTGATGCTGATCTCGCCGATCCTGGTCGACTACTTCGGCAACCTCGCGCGCATCCCGTTCATGCTGCCGTCGTACTGGAAGGACCGTGCGGGCTTTCGTGCCGCGTGGCGCTCGCAATGGCCCTACGCGCTGGTGATGGCGACCATCAGCCCGCTGGCCTATGTGCTGGTGCTGTATGCGGCGCAGCGGGCGCCGCTGTCGCATGTGGCGCCGGCGCGCGAGGTGTCGATGCTGTTCGCCGCGCTGATCGGCGGCCGCCTGCTCGGCGAGGCCGACCGCGGCTGGCGCCTGGCGGGCGCCGCCTTGATGGCCGCCGGCGTCATCGCTCTAGCGATGGGTTGACATCTCAGACGCCCAGGTAGATGGCGCCCAGCGCCAGCAGCGCCGGCATGGCCTGGATGAAGAAGATCTTGCGCGACACGCTGGCGGCGCCGTAGACGCCGGCGACCACCACGCAGGCCAGGAAGAAGACCTGCACCTGCATGCCGCCGCCGCACAGGCCCCAGATCAGGCCGGCTGACAGAAAGCCGTTGTACAGGCCCTGGTTGGCGGCCAGCACCTTGCTGGCGGTGGCGAACTCCTGGGTGTTCTGGAAAGTCTTCAGCCCGAACGGCTTGTCCCAGAGAAACATCTCCAGCACCAGGAAATAGGCGTGGAGCAGGGCGACCAGCGCCACCAGCACGGCTGCAATCATTCAGGGTTCTCCTCTATCCAGGCAAGCCAAAAGGGCGGGCTGCATCATGCCGCACAAGGCCGTTGAAGGGTGTCCCGCCTGGGACGTCTTTCTGAGACGGTGCACTCGCATGCACAATCACCCGCAACCGGTTGAAGGAGGCAGTGCATGTCGGACAGCAGCAAGGTTCTCGTCGCCCAAGGTGGCGGCCCCACCGCGGTGATCAACCAGTCGCTCGTCGGCGTGGTGCTCGAGGCCCGGCGCTTTGCCGGCATCTCGCGCGTCTACGGCGCCCGCCACGGTGTGCGCGGCATCGTCAACGAAGACCTCGACGACCTGACCCAGGAAACGGTCGCCAACCTCGAGCTGGTGGCCGCCACGCCGGCGGCCGCACTGGGCTCCACGCGCGACAAGCCCGACCTCAAGTACTGCCAGGAGATCTTCAAGGTCTTGAAGGCGCACGAGATCGGCCACTTCTTCTACATCGGCGGCAACGACTCGTCGGACACCGTGCGCATCGTCAGCGAGCAGGCCCAGGCCGCGGGCTACCCGCTTCGCTGCATGCACATCCCGAAGACGATCGACAACGACCTGGTCGGCAACGACCACACGCCGGGCTACCCGTCGGCCGCGCGTTTCGTGGCCCAGGCGTTTGCCGGTGCCAACCTCGACAACGCGGCGCTGCCGGGTGTCTATGTCGGCGTGGTGATGGGGCGGCATGCGGGCTTCCTGACGGCGGCGGCCGCGATGGCCAAGAAGTATCCCGACGACGGCCCGCACCTGGTCTACCTGCCCGAACGGGTGTTCGAGCTGCCGAAGTTCCTGGCCGACGTGAAGGCCGTGCACGACCGCTACGGCCGCTGCGTGATCGCGGTGTCCGAAGGCATCCACGACGCGAGCGGCAAGTCGATCGCCGAGCAACTGGTGAAGAACGTCGAGCGCGACGCGCACGGCAACGTGCAGCTGTCGGGCACCGGTGCGCTGGCCGACCTGCTGTGCGACGAGATCAAGAACCAGCTGAAGATCAAGCGCGTGCGGGGCGACACCTTCGGCTACCTGCAGCGATCGTTCCTCGGCTGCGTGTCGGATGTCGACCAGCGCGAGGCGCGCGAGGTTGGCGAGAAGGCGGTGCAGTTCGCGCTGTGGGGCGACCGCGATGGCTCGGTCGCGATCAAGCGCAGCGGCCAGTACGCGGTGTCGTACGAGCTGATGGCCTTGTCCGACGTGGCCGGCAAGACCCGCACGATGGAAGACGCCTTCATCGCCGACAGCGGCACCGACGTGACCGACGCCTTCCGCCTCTACCTGTGCCCGCTGCTGGGCGGTGGCCTGCCAGACGCGCACCGGCTGCGCCGCCACCCGGTGGCCAAGCGGCTGGGTGGCTGACAGCACATCGACCGACAAGAAATCATCAACAACGGCGGGCACCGCCGGACCGGAGGGAAAAATGGAATTCACCAATGCAGACCGGCGCGTGCGCTGGTTGGGCCGGGTGCTGATGGCGATCGGCGCCGTGGTCGCGCTCGTGGTCATCTGGCCGTTCTATGCGGTGCCCACCGGCAGCCGCGGCGTGGTGACGCAGTTCGGCCGCATCGTCGGCATCGAAGACGAGGGCCTGGCGGTGCTGCCGCCCTGGCGCAAGCTGCACAACTTCAGCATCCGTGCCGAGAAGGCCGACATCGAGAACGCCGAAGGCAGCACCAGCGACACGCAGCCGGTGAAGGTGAGCATGACGGTGCGCTACAGCATCGCCACCGACCGCGTGGCCGAGGTGTTCGAGAAATACTCGCACGACGGTGACCTGGCCTCGTACGTGCAAACGGCGACGCAGGAAATCTTCAAGGCGGTCACCGCCAAGTACACCGCGCCGGACCTGATCTCGCAGCGCGCCAAGGTCTCGTCGGACATCAACGCTGCGCTGCGCGAAAAGCTGTCGATCTACGGCGCGCAGGTGATCAACATCGACATGCGCAACTTCTCGTTCTCCGACTCGTACATGCACGCGATCAACGACAAGGTGACGCAAGAGCAGTTGCGCCTGGCGGCCGAGAACAAGCTGCACACCGTCGAGGCCGAGCAGAAGCAGAAGGTGGCGATCGCCGAGGCCGAGGCTAATGCGCGCAAGGCCGAAGCCGACGGCGAGGCCTATGCCAACCTGACGATCGCCAAGGCCCAGGCCGAAGCGCTGCGGGTGCAGAACGCCGCGCTGGCGCAGAACAAGGACGTGCTCGAGCTGCGCCGCATCGAGGTCGAGAAGGTCAAGGCCGACAAATGGAACGGCCAGCTGCCGAGCGCGATCTACGCCGGTGCGCCGATCCCGTTCCTCAACGTGTCCAAGTAGCGCGTGGCCGTGGGTTCACGCGGCGATGACACTCGACATGCGTGAGACATCGCGCTCGAACGCGGTCACCGTGAAGTCGGAGATGGGGGTGTGCAGCAGCACGGTGCGGGCCACTTCGGCATGCACCTCATACGCACGCATCAGCTCGTCTCGCGACTGGGCGGGCAACTGGCGCACCAGCGCGGTGAGCAGCGCGTCGATGGCCACCAGGCTGCCCTTCAGGTCGCAGATCATCTCGGTGGCTTCCTGCAGGTTCTTCATGGCGGGCTCCAATGAAAAAACCGCGGACGAGGCCGCGGTTTTGCTGGCTGGCTCGCGTGCGAGCCAGGCGTGTCAATCAGACGACTGCACGAATGTTCGAAGCCTGCAGGCCCTTCTGGCCCTGGGTCACTTCGAATTCGACGCGCTGGCTTTCGGCCAGGGTCTTGAACCCGCTGCCCTTGATTTCGCTGAAGTGGGCAAACAGATCCTTGCCGCCGCTGTCGGGCGCAATGAACCCAAAACCCTTGCCTTCGTTGAACCACTTCACGGTGCCAGTTTCCATTGTCATATCGATTCCTTTCAAGTGATGCGCAGCACATGCCAGCGCATGCAGAGACGCCAAGAAATACACCTGAGGGATTTCGACAGACCGGCCAGAGCGACCGACAAGAAGAAGAGACCTACGAGAGTCGGTCCTGAGCATGCCTACCCGTCGAATGTACTTGGTTATGGGTCGGCGTGCCGGACATCTCGAAAACAAACTTGGGCGAGCCCAGCCCACACGATCACCCCCAACTCACCACCACCATGCACCTGAACACTCGATCACGCCGTGACCCGCGTTGGCACCTGCTGGCCGCCCTGGCCCCGCTGGCCCTGGCGGCCTGCGCCAATGCGCCCGCGCAATCGTCGGCCCGCACCCCGCCGGCGTCGGCCGAGGCCGGTGCGCCCGAGCGCAAGCCGGGCGAGTTCGAGAGCTCGGTCGGCAACGCGGTGACCTCGCCCTTGTCCGACCTGAACCTCGTGCATGCGTCGATCCCGACTGCGTTGAAGAGCGCGCAGAAGTCGCCGTATGCCGTGCCGGTCGACGGCAGCTGCGACACGCTGGCGGCCGAGGTGCGCGCGCTCGACGAGGTGCTGGGCAGCGACCTGGACACGCCCGCGACGCCGGGCAACCCGAGCCTGGTGGAGCGCGGCAGCAAGGAGGTCGGCAATGCCGCCGCTGGCGCGCTGAAGAGCGCCGCCGAAGGCCTGGTGCCGTTTCGCGGTTGGGTGCGCAAGCTGAGCGGTGCCGAGCGCTACTCGAAAGAGGTCGCCGCGGCGATCGCTGCCGGCACCGTGCGCCGCGCCTACCTCAAGGGCCTGGGCGAGGCGCGCCATTGCGCCGCGCCCGCCGCGCCGGCACACGCCGAGCCGGGCACCTGAGCGGCGTGTGCAGGCCGGGTGATCAGGCCTTGTGCTTGAAGCCCGGCAGCACCTGGCCGAGCCGGGCGCCCATCTCGGCGCCGAGCGCCTGCAGCGCGTTCAGCGGGCGGATCATCACCTCGAACTCGACGATGCGGCCTTGCTCGTCGAAGCGGATCATGTCGATGCCCTTGAGCTGCTTGCCGTCGACGACCGCGCTGAACTCCAGCACCACGTTGAGCCCGTCGCCGCTGGCGAACTGGCGGTGGTAGGTGAAGTCCTGAAAGATCGTGATCACCGTGCGCAGCGCGAGCAGCAGTGCCGGTGCCGGGCTGTAGGGGTTGAAAGCCATCGGCGAGCGGAAGACCGCCTCGGGGTGGACGATCGCCTCCAGTGCGTCGAGGTCCTTGTGCGCGACCAGCGTGTGCCACTTGTCGAGTGACTGGGCCACGGCGGGGTGAAGGTGGGCGGGGGCTGGCATCATCGGTTGCTCCTGACCTAACAACTCAAAGGGCCGCAGCGAGCTTCGTGCCCTGCGCGATCGCGCGCTTGGCATCGAGCTCGGCCGCTTCGTGCGCACCGCCGATCAGGTGCACCTTGTGCCCGGCGGCCTGCAGCTGGTCGTGCAGCTCGCGCAGCGGCTCTTGCCCGGCGCAGATCACCACGTTGTCCACCGGCAGCGTTTGCTCGGTGCCATCGATGGTGACATGCAGGCCGGCGTCATCGATGCGCTGGTAGCTGACCGACGAGGTCATGCCGACGCCGCGCGCCTTCAGGGCCGTGCGGTGGATCCAGCCGGTGGTCTTGCCCAACTGGTCGCCAACCTTGGATTTCTTGCGCTGCAGCAGGTGCACCTTGCGCGGCGGCTGCTCGAGCTGCGGCTTGCGCAGGCCGCCGGCGGTGGCATAGCGGGTGTCCACGCCCCACTCGGCAAAGAACTTCGCCGGGTTCTGGCTGGCGCTGTCGCCGCTGTGCGTCAGGTACTCGGCCACGTCGAAGCCAATGCCGCCGGCGCCGACGATCGCCACGTTCTTGCCCACGGGGCGGCCGTCGCGCAGCACGTCGAGGTAGCTCACGGCCTTGGGGTGTTCCACGCCGTCGATCGGCGGGCGGCGCGGCACGATGCCGGTGGCGATGACGATCTCGTCGAAGCCTTCTTGCGCCAAGGCCTCGGCGGTGGCGCGGGTGTTGAGCCGCAGCTCGATGCCGTTCAGCTCGATCTGGCGTTTGAAGTAGCGCAGCGTTTCGTAGAACTCTTCCTTGCCCGGGATGCGCTTGGCGATGTTGAACTGGCCACCGATCTCGGCGCCGGCCTCGATCAGCGTCACCGCGTGGCCTCGCTCGGCGGCGGTCACTGCGCAGCTCAGGCCTGCCGGCCCGGCGCCGACCACGGCCACGCGCTTGCGCGCTTCGGCCGGCTTGATGACGAGCTCGGTCTCATGGCAGGCGCGCGGGTTGACCAGGCACGAGGTGATCTTGCCGGCGAAGGTGTGGTCCAGGCAGGCCTGGTTGCAGCCGATGCAGGTGTTGATCTCGTCGGCGCGGCCCTCGCGTGCCTTGCGCACGAACTGCGAGTCGGCCAGGAACGGGCGCGCCATCGAGACCATGTCGCAGGCGCCGTCGGCCAGCAGCTGTTCGGCGATCTCGGGCGTGTTGATGCGGTTGGTGGCCACCAGCGGGATGCCGACCTGGCCCATCAGCTTCTGCGTGACCCAGCCGAACGCGCCGCGCGGCACCTTGGTGGCGATGGTCGGGATGCGCGCTTCGTGCCAGCCGATGCCGGTGTTGATGATCGTGGCACCGGCGCGCTCGATGCCTTGCGCGAGCTGGATCACCTCGTCGAGCGTCGAGCCGCCTTCGACCAGGTCGAGCATCGACAGCCGGTAGATCAGGATGAAGTTGGGGCCGACGCGCTCGCGCACGCGGCGCACGATCTCGAGCGGAAAGCGCATGCGGTTCTCGTACGAGCCCCCCCATTCGTCGTCGCGGTGGTTGGTGCGCGCGGCGATGAACTCGTTGATCAGGTAGCCCTCGGAGCCCATGATCTCGACGCCGTCGTAGCCGGCGTGCTGGGCCAGGGCCGCGCAGTTGACGAAGTCGTCGATCGTCTGTTCGACCTCGTCGCCGCTCAGTGCGTGCGGCACGAAGGGGTTGATCGGCGCCTGCAGCGCGCTTGGCGCCACCAGCTTCGGGTCGTACGAGTAGCGCCCGAAGTGCAGGATCTGCATCGCGATCTTGCCGCCCTCGGCATGCACCGCCTGGGTGATCGGCAGGTGGCGCTTGGCCTCGTCTTCGTTGGTCAGCATCGCGCCGCCATGCATCGGGCGGCCCCGCTCGTTCGGCGCGATGCCGCCGGTGACGATCAGCCCGACCTCGCCGCGCGCCCGCTCGGCGTAGAAGGCGGCCATGCGCTGGAAGCCGTTGGGCGCCTCTTCGAGCCCGACGTGCATCGAGCCCATCAGCACGCGGTTCTTCAGCGTGGTGAAGCCGAGGTCGAGCGGGCGAAGGAGGTGGGGATAGTGGTTCATGAGGACGTTCCCGATGTCAGTGCAACCAGTTGCATAAACGTTGTCCCGACTATGCAACCAGTTGCAGAAACGGCATGATCGGGAAAACCCTGAACGATGGCGCTGTAACCTCGACCCATGTCTCTTCCGCACGCATTGCTCACCGCACTGGCCGAGCGCACCGGCTCTGGCTCTGAGCTGGCGGCGCGCTTCGACAAGTCGATCGGCTACTTCTGGCAGGCGACGCACCAGCAGATCTACCGCGAGCTCGCGCGGCTCGAAGAGGCGGGCTTCATCGAATCGCTGCCCGAGGAATCGACCCGTGGCCGCAAGCGCGCCTACCGCATCCTGCCGGCCGGCAAGCGCGAGTTGAAGCGTTGGATCGTGCAACAGCACGAGCCGGCGGGGATGCGCGACGAGCTGATGGTGCGCATCCGCGCCGAAGCCGCCGTCGGGCCGACCGGGCTGGACAAGCTGATCCGCCAGCGCCGGGCCTCGCATGAAGAGAAGCTGGCGCACTACCGCGACATCGAATCGCGTGACTTTCCCGCGGGCGTGCCGCAGGGCCGCGAGACGGCGCTGCAACACCACGTGCTCAAGGCCGGCATCCGCTTCGAGCTCAACTGGATCGAGTTCCTGAGCGAGGTTCTGGAAGTTCTGGAGCGCCCGTTGGTCAAAGGCTGATGTCGGTGCCGCGCGCTTTCACTGAATGAAGTGGTTGAAACGCAGGCCGATGCCGATCGAGTCTTGCTGTTGGGTGTAGTTCGACAGGGTGTTCAGCGGGCCGTGGTGCACCTGCACGTACAGCGGAACGGCCTCCTGCCACAGCGACACCTGCAGGCCCAGGTCCCAGGAGTCGGTCTTCAGCCCGCGGTCGCCCAGCGTCCAGCGGGTCTCCAGCGACACTGCGTCGTTCAAGGCATAGCGCAGCAGCATGCTGGCGCGCTGGTAGTCGGCCAGGCGGGGCTTGGTGCGGGCCAGCGGGCCCCAGGTGACGTTGGTGTCCTGGTGCAGGTAGTGGCGCAACTGCAGCCGGCCTGCGAAGCCGGTCCCGTCGTCCGACTGCCAGTCGGCAGCCAGTGACACGAAGTCCACCCCGCGGCTGATCTGGTCGAAGTAGGCCCGGTCGCGGGCCTGGTAGGCACGCTGCACGGCCTCGATCTCGCGCGGTGAGCTGATCTCGGTGGTCTGCCCGTTCGACAGGTGCTCGAGCCCGACGAAGGCATTGCTCGGCGCCATCACACCCAGGCCGAAGCGGCGGCGCCAGGGCATGCGCCACTGCAGCCCGGGGTTGCTCAGGCGGTTGATGACCGGGCTCGACGGACGGGTGCCCATGTAGAAGTCGAAGGCGCCGGTGTAGAAGAGGAACAGCTCGTTGGTGTCGTCGCACTCGCTGCGGTTCTTGCGGCTTTCAGTTTGGCTCGGCGGCTCGGGGCGGGGCCGGCACAGCAGCGAGTATTTGAACGAGTAGTGGCCGCGCCAAGCCGATTCATCACGCTCGGCCCAGCCGCGGTTGTCCATCTGCTGGTAGAGCATGTAGTTGTCTTCGTAGGGCTGGAAGTAGCGCACGCCGAACACCCGCGAACCGAGGTCGTCGCCGGAGGCGGCCGACGCCGCTGAGGCCGCTGGTGCCGGCGCGGTAGCCGGCACCGGGGGCTGTGCAGATTGAGCGGGTGCCGGCGGCGACGCCAGCGTGAAGACGGCCGCGGCGATGCCGCGAAAAGGCGTGAGGCTGGGCATGCTGGGGTCCCCCGAATCAGGCCGGCGATACAGTCGGCCCGGTGGACTGTGGCCCGGCTGCCCGCCCGCCGCATCCGCAAGTCGGAGGAGAGGCCTGCACCCCATTGCCGACGCTTCGCAACGACCTGGAGATCACGCCCGATGAACTCGCTGTTGTTCAAGAACGCCCGCGTCTTCGACGGCACGAATGCCGATTGCGCCGACGGGATGTGGCTGCGCGTCGCCGACGGGCTGATCAAGGAGCTGTCGGCCACGCCGCTCGTCGCACCGGACGACACGCCCGTCGTCGACTGCGCCGGCGGCACGCTGATGCCGGGCCTGATCGACTGCCATGTGCACGCCTTCGCCAGCGACGTGGCGGTGGCGAAGATCGATGCAATGGGCGATGCCTACCGCACGGCGCACGCGGTGCGCATGCTGGGCCACGCGCTGGACTGCGGCTTCACGACCGTGCGCGACATCGGCGGCGGCAACCACTCGCTGTGGCGTGCACTGGCCGACGGGCTGGTGCGCGGGCCGCGTTACCTGTACTCGGGCAAGATTCTATCGATGACCGGCGGCCACGGCGACATGCGGCCGATCGAGGAACGGCCGCGCTACGAATCGGTCTGCGGCTGCGCCGGCTCGCCACTGGCCAATACCTTCGCCGTGATCGCCGACGGTGTCGACGCCTGCATCAAGGCCGTGCGCGAGGAACTTCGCCAGGGCGCGCACTGCATCAAGATCATGGGCTCGGGTGGCGTCGCGTCGCCGACCGACCCGATCTGGATGAACCAGTACCGCGAGGACGAGATCCGCGCGATCGTCAACGAGTGCACCGAACGCCGCAGTTATGCCTCGGCCCATTGCCACCCGGCCAGCGCGGTGCGCCGGTGTGTCGACTTCGGCGTGCGCAGCATCGAGCACGGCACGCTGATCGACGACGACACCGCGCGTTTCGTGGCCGAGCGCGGCGCCTACATCGTGCCCACGATGGCCATCATCTTCGCGCTGGTCGAGCAGGGCCGCTCATTGGGCTTTCCGCCGCAGAGCCAGGCCAAGGTCGAGCAGGTGTTCGGCCAAGCCATCGCCGGGCTCGACGCGATGCGCCGCGCCGGCGTGAAGGTCTGCTACGGCACCGACCTGCTCGGCCGCACCTACACCGACCAATGCCGCGAGTTCACGCTGCGCAGCGAGGTCTTCTCGCCGGTCGAGATCTTGCGCCAGGCCACGTCGACCGCGGCCGAGATGCTGATGATGCAAGGCCAGATCGGCTGCATCGCGCCCGGCGCGCAGGCCGACCTGCTGCTGGTCGATGGGGATCCGCTGAAGGACATCGGCCTGCTGGCGGCGAACGGCCGCCACCTGCGGGCCATCGTGCGCGGTGGCGAGCTGGTGAAGCACGCCGCCTGAACCCTCAGCGCAACGGCAGCGACAGCACCTTCGGGCACACCGGCTGCGGGTTCGAGCAGCTGACCTGCGACACGTTGGCCACGCCCGAGCCGGCGTGGGTGACGCTGTTGTCGGTGCAGACCTTGTTGCCGGTGCCCGAGGTGGTGATGTAGAAGCCGTAGCCGCTTGACTGCAGGTCGACGGTGTTGGCCTGGAAGATGTTGTCCTTGCCGTAGCCGGTGTAGGCGACGTGGGTCTGGAAGCCGTCTTTCAGCACGCTCGTCTTGCCGGGGTTGCTGACCTTGTTGCCGTAGATGTGGTACCCGTTGCCCTTGGCGTCGATGAAGCTGTCGCCGTAGTTCTCGCCTGAGATGCCGGTCGCGTCGTAGGTGTTGCCGACGACGATGCCGCCGGTCGTGCCCTCTTTCAGGTCGATGCCTTCGGCCGTCACGCCGGGGCCGATGTGGTTGTTGGCGATGCAGTTGCGGTCGCTGGTGTCGGGCTTGCCGTCGGTGTAGACGGGCCAGTTGGACACCGCCGAGCCGGCGTAGACGCCTTCGCCGTAGCCGGGGGTGTCCAGGCCGGTGTTGCTGACGGTGCTGTTGCGCAGCACGTTGTCGCTGCTGAAGGTGCGAAAGTGGATGCCTTCGCCATCGACGTTCTTCACCGTCAGCTTGTCGAGCAGGTTGTTGTGTGCGTTGTCGAGCACGATGCCCTTGGACGCGCCGTTGACCGTGAAGCCGGTGAGCTTCCAGTAGTTGGCCTTCAGGCTGAAGCCGTAGCCGCTGTTGGTCAACACCGCATCGGCCGGGCCCCGCAGCGTGATCGGGTTGCCCTTGGCGCCGCTGCGCGTGGCCACGAAGCTGCCGCGGTAGGTGCCCGCCGCCAGCACGATCACGTCGCCGGGCGCGACCTTGCCCAGGGCCGATTGCAGGCCGGCGGCATCGTTGACCGAATATTTGGTCGCGTGCGCTGGCGCAGCGGCCAGCGCCACCATCGAGGCCACCACCAGGCCAGGCCAGCTCGGAACCATCGAAAGCGTCATGCTGAGTTCATCCGCAGTTGGGGTTGAAAGGGCGTCGCGGCATCTAGTGTCCTGTCCCGCAAATAGCTGTCATTGCGACGGGCCGCAATGGGGATGATCGGGAGGCGACGAGCCGGGCAGATACCTCGTGGTATCTGCCCGGCTTGGCGACGCTGCGAGCGCCCCATTTCGGCCCGCCCTTCGGGTTCGACCAGATGGCGCGCTCGCGCGCCCGGCCATCAGGGCAGATACGCTGGGTATCTGCCCAGCCGTCCGGCCGCACGATCATCCCCATCTGGTCGAATCTCAATGGCAGGTATTTGTGGGGCAGGACACTAACCACGACGAGAGCCGCGATCTTCAGCGGCGCTTGCGGCGCCGGGCAATCCGCCAAACTACCCGGATCCCCCCGCAGTTCTACCTGTCTTGGCAAGCACTTGTTTCCGAGGCCGGCCACGCTCGATCTGCTGGCTTGACCTGCTGGCATCAGGGTGGGCGCTGGACACGCAGGCATGAAGCGCACGAAGATCGGTGACACCCGCGGTGTTCCACGAACCTGCGCAGACGGACAACGCCCTTTTCTTCGCCCACTTCTTCGGCCACTTCAAGGAGACGCCATGCAACTGATCGGCATGCTGGATTCACCGTACGTGCGGCGGGTCGCGATATCGCTGCAATTGCTCGGGCTGCGCTTCGAGCACCACAACCTGTCGGTGTTCCGGACCTTCAAGCACTTCGCCGAGATCAACCCGGTGGTCAAGGCGCCGACGCTGGTCTGCGACGACGGCGAGATCCTGATGGACTCGTCGCTGATCCTCGACTACGCCGAGACACTGGCCGCCCCCGAGCTGCGGCTGATGCCGGCCACGCTGCCCGATCGCCAGCATGCGCTGCACCGCATCGGGCTGGCGCTGGCCGCCTGCGAGAAAGCGGTGCAGATCGTCTACGAGCGTGAGCTGCGGCCGGCCGACAAGCGCCACCAGCCGTGGCTGGACCGGGTCACCGGCCAGCTGCATGCGGCCTGCCAGAAGCTCGACGACGCCGTGGGCCGCCACCCGTTCGCGCCGCCGCCGGCCCGGCTGGACCAGGCGGGCATCAGCACCGCGGTGGCCTGGCACTTCATTCAAAGCATGCTGCCCGACGTGGTGCAGGCCGAAGCCTTCCCGGCCTTGTCGGCCTGGACGGACCGGGCCGAGCAGACGGCGGCGTTCCGCGCGGCGCCGCATGGCGAGGGGCTCGTTCAGAAGAGCGCCTGACCGGCTCACCGCTCCAGATCGCCCGCTCATCCTCCAACGCTGCCGCTTCGTCGCCGCGTCGAGGCGCCATCGGCCGCGGCTGTCTACAGTGCGCCGCAGCCGGTCGCGCTGGTGCGGCGGCAGCGAGGAGGATCCATGCGAAGAATCTTGTTGGCGTTGGTGCTTTGCTGGGGCGCCGCAGGGGCCGGTGCCGCCGAGCCCGTTCAGGTGATGGTGCTGGGCACCTACCACTTCGGCAACCCGGGGCTGGATCTGAACAACGTCAAGGTCGACGACGTGCTGCAGCCTGCCCGGCAGGCGCAGGTGCGCGAGGTGGTCGATGCGCTGGCCGCTTTCAAGCCCACCCGCGTGGCGGTCGAGGCGCAGGCCGACGCGCTGCCGCAGCATGCGCTGCCGAGCTACCGCGCCTACCTGGCCGGCCAGGGCCAGGACAAGCGCAACGAGATCGACCAGATCGGTTTTCGGCTCGCCCGGCAGCTGGGGCATGCCGAGGTCTACGGCGTCGATGTGGACGGGGACTTCCCGTTCGAGCCGGTGCAGGCCTTTGCCAAGACGAGCGGCAACGCCGCTGAGTTTCAACGCTCGATGGACGCGATGGCCTTGCGCACGCGCGAGTTCGAAGCGGCACAGCAACACGCCACGGTGGGGCAGTTGCTGCGGCGCCTCAACGAACCCGACAGCATTCGCGACGACCACGGTTGGTACATGACCGCGTTGCGCCAGGGCCGGGGGGCTGACCAGCCAGGCGTGGCGCTGGTCGGCAGCTGGTACGCGCGCAACCTGGGCATCTGTGCGCGCCTGGCGCAACTGGCCCGCCCCGGTGACCGGTTGCTGGTGCTGTACGGCGCCGGCCACAGCTACTTGCTGCGCCACTGCGTGGACGCGACGCCGGGCTGGCAGCTGGTCGAGGCGAACGCCTACCTGCCGCGCTGATCAGCCGACGGCGAAGTGAGGCCGCACCCGCGCGGCCTCGGCCAGCAGCCACTGCTCCAGCGCGCGCACCGCGGGCCGGCTGCGCGCGGCGGGGTCGATGATCAGCTGGTAGGCCCGGGGCGAGGCGAGCTGGCCCTCGAACGGGGTGACGAGCTGGCCGTTGGCCAGCAGCGCATCGACCAGCGGCCGGCGGCCCATCGCCACGCCCTGGCCGGCCACCGCGGCGGTGATCGCCTCGGCGTAGCTGGTGAAGCTCAGCTGCGCGGCCGGCTGCAGATCGGCCAAGCCCCAGCTGGTGAACCAGCTTTCCCATTCCACCGGCATGCCGCCGGCGTCGTCGCCCAGCGTCATGTGCAGCAGCGTGTGATGGGCCAGGTCGGCCGGCTCACGCAAGGGGGCGGCCAGCTCGGCCAGCAGCCGCGGGCTGCACACCGGCAGCATCGATTCTTCGAACAGGCTCAGGCCGCCGGCCGAGCCCACCTTGGCGTAGCGGATGGCCAGGTCGAAACCCTCGGCCGCGAGGTTGCGGTTCTCGAGCGTTGCATCGAGCCGCACGTCGATGCCCGGGTGGGCGCGGGTGAAGGCGGTCAGCCGGGGGATCAGCCACAGCGCCGCGAAGCCCGGCGTGGTGGTCAGCGACAACACCTCGCGCCGGTTCGGCGCCCGAATCTCGCGCACCGCGCCGCGCAGCGTGCCCAGTGCGGCGCTGCAGGCGGCGAGCAGGCGCTGGCCGTCGGGCGTCAGCACCAGGGCCCGGTGCCGGCGGGTGAACAAGGCCACGCCCAGCTCGTCTTCCAGCGCGCGCATCTGCCGGCTCATCGCCGACTGCGTGACGAAGCGCTCGGCCGCCGCGCGGGTGAAGCTCAGGTGCCGGGCGGCCGCCTCGAACGAGGCCAGCAGATCCAGCGGGGGCAGTCGGTCAGGTGGTTTTTGCATGCGCTGGTGGAATGCATGGCATGCACAACTATCGTTTGTCAGCGCATGCCACGTCAGGGGATTATTCGCCCCACGGTGGCGCCAAAGCAAGCGCCGCATGCATGCGAACCACGCATCACCCCCGTTCCCACCAGGAGCACACCATGTTGATCGACACCGCCCGCACCCGGATGCTGCTCGAACGCGGCCAAAGCACCCGCCTGACCAGCGCCACCGCCGCCCACCTGGCCAGCGCCGGTGGCACGCTGTGGGTCACCATCGACAACGATCCGCGCGACATCGTGCTCGAAGCCGGCGACGGTTTCGACGTGACCGGCGAAGCACCGCTGGTGGTCGAGGCGCTGGGCGGCCCGGCGGTGCTCGAGCTGCGCCCGGTCGACGACCTGGTTGCCGAGGCGCTGTTGTGATGGACGCCGCCTTCCATTGGCTGGCTGCGCTGCAGCCCGAGGCGCGCCCGGCCGCCGCCCCGCCGCGCGAAGAGCGCCTGGCGCTGCCCGGCGGGCGCAGCGTGCGGCTGCGCCCGATCGCCCCGCACGACGCCGATGCCGAGCAGGCCTTTGTCGGCGGGCTGTCGCTGGCCTCGCGCCACAAGCGCTTCCATGTCGGCCTGCGGCAACTGAGCCCGTCGCTGCTGCGTCAGATGACCGAGGTCGACCACCGCGACCACGTGGCCCTGGTGGCCGAGGTGTTGGCCGATGGTGACCGCGCCGTGCTGCCGCCGTTGCCGCTGGTGGCCGATGCGCGCTATGTGCGCAGCGCCGAGCAGCCCGACGAGGCCGAGTTCGCGATCGCGGTGGCTGACGACTGGCAGAGCCTGGGCCTGGGCCGCACACTGATGGACCGCCTGGCGCGCCACGCGCGGCACCAGGGCATCCGTGCGCTGGTGGGTGATGTGCTGCCCGAGAACCGCCGCATGCTGGTGCTGATGCGCGGCCTGGGCGCCCACACGCGGCCGCACCCGGACGGCCCGCAGCTCGTGCAGGCGGTCTACGACCTGACCACGGGCTGAGCCGGGGCATGCCGCGGATCGGCGGCCTGGGCGATGATGCCGGCCTCGCAGCTCGGCCCCATCGCCCACCATGCACCTGTTCCGCCTCACCACCTGCCTGGCGCTCAGCCTGGCCTTCGCCGCCTGGGCGCCCACCGCCGAGGCGGCCAACAAGCCGGTCGACGCGCCGCAGCGTGCCGCCTCGGCACCCGACGACGAGACCAAAGCGCCCATCGCCGCCGACGAGCGCCTGCAGCCGCGCCAGCGCGAGACCACCGGCTCGGTGCAGGTGGGTGGCCAGCGCATCGACTACCGCGCGGTGGCCGGGCTGATGGTCATCGACGACAGCAAGGACGAGCCGAGCGCGACGATGTCGTACGTGGCGTACTTCAAGCGTGCTTCGGGCGCCACCGGCGCGTCGGCCACGCCGCGGCCGGTGACCTTTCTCTACAACGGGGGGCCCGGCTCGGCCACGCTGTGGCTGCACCTGGGCGCCTTCGGCCCGCAGCGTGTGTTGACGGCCAACGGCCAGCGTGGCCCGTCGGCACCCTACAAGTGGGTCGACAACGAGTTCTCGCTGCTCGACGTCAGCGACCTGGTCTTCATCGATGCACCGGGCACGGCGCTCGGCCGCATCGTGGCGGTCGACAAAGACAAGGAGAAGGAACGCGAGAAGCTGAAGGAGAAGGAAAAAGAATTCTTCGGCGTCGACCAGGATGCCCGCGCCTTCGCCCAGTTCATCCACAAGTTCCTGACCCAGCACCAGCTGTGGAACGCGCCGAAGTACCTGTTCGGCGAGAGCTACGGCACCACCCGCAGCGCGGTGCTGGCGGCGCGGCTGCAGCGCGAAGAGAACATCGACCTGAACGGCGTGATCCTGCTGTCGCAGATCCTGAACTTCAACTTCTCGGTCGACGAGGCGCAGTTCAACCCCGGCATCGACCTGCCGTATGCGCTGGCGCTGCCCACCTACGCCGCCACCGCCTGGTACCACCGGCGCCTGCCGGCGTTCCCGAAAGACAGCGCCGCGTTGGAGCCGCTGCTGGCCGAGGTGCGCCGGTTCGCGCTGGGTGACTACCTGCAAGCGCTGCAGGCCGGCAGCCAGCTCGACGCCGACAAGCGCCGCCAGGTGATCGACACGCTGGCGCGCTACACCGGCCTGAAGCCGGCCTACCTGGACAAGGCCGATCTGCGCATCAACGGCGGCATGTTCACGCAGAACCTGCTCGAAGACCAGGGCCAGGTGGTGGGCCGCTTCGACACGCGCTACACCGGCCCGGCGCTGGACCGGCTGAGCAAGGAGGCCGACTACGACGCCCAATCGGCGGCGATCGGCCCGGCCTATGTGGCCGCCTACAACCACTACCTGCGCACCACGCTGAAGTTCGGCCAGGACATGGTCTACAAGCCCGGCATCGACATCTGGCGCCACTGGGACTGGCACCACCAGCCGCCGGGCGTGGAGATGCCGCTGTCGCAGACGGTCAACGTGATGCCCGACCTGGCCGCCGCGATGAAGGTCAACCCGCGGCTGAAGGTGCAGATGCACGCCGGCTACTTCGACCTCGCGACGACCTTCTTCGCCGCCGAGTTCGAACTCGACCAACTGCCGCTGCCGGCCGCGCTGCGCAGCAACATCGAGATCCAGCACTACCCGGCCGGCCACATGATGTACGACGACCCGGCGTCGTTGCGCACGTTGCACGACGAGGTGGCGAAGTTCATTCGAGCCACCGACAACCTGCCGCGATGACGGTGAAGCGGGCGGCATAACTTCCGAATTCAGCCAACGCCCGCGTCAGCTGCAACCACTCGGTCGCGTGGGCCGCGCGGCGCGGCCAACCGCAGCGGGGTTCAACTGGCGATGGCGGCCTGCGCCGAGTGCGCCGTGTGCACCGAACCGGCATCGCTGCCCGTGGCCAGCGCAAAGCCCTCGTCCAGCCAGCCGGTGATGCCACCGATCATCAGCTTGACCGGCCGGCCGAGCTTGGCGAGCCGAATGGCGCCGCGGTGGCCGCCGTTGCAGTGCGGGCCGGCGCAGTAGGTGATGAATATCGTGTCGGCCGGGTAGCTGGCCAGCCTGCTCTCGACGATCTTGCCGTGCGGCAGGTTGATCGCGCCGGGCACATGGCCGCGGGCGTACAGCTCGGGGCTGCGCACATCCAGCAGCACGAAATCGGCGCCACGCGATAGCGCGTCGTGCACGTCCCAGCAGTCGGTCTCGAAGCGCAGCGCAGATTCGAAGTGGGCCAGCGCGTCGGGTGATGCGGCAGGGGTGGTGGCGGTCACGGCGGTGGTCATGGGGCTCTCCATTTCGGTGGGTGGATGAAGCCATTGTCGAAACGATGCGGCCCTGGCAACAGTGGCCGCAGCGACGCCGACCGGTAAGATCACGCCATGAAGGACCACCTGGTCGCCGCGCTGGCCTACGACGGCCTGTGCACATTCGAGTTCGGTTGTGTGGTCGAGATGTTCTCGCTCGCGCGGCCGGAGCTCGGTGTCGACTGGTACCGCTTCGCCGTCTGCGCGGCCGAGCGTGGGCCGGTGCGCGCGGCTGGCGGCATCCAGGTGGTGGCGCCGCATGGGCTGGCGATGCTGTCCAAGGCCGATACGATCGTCGTGCCCGGCTGGCGGGATGCCGACGAGGCGCCACCCGAGGCGCTGCTGCGCGCGCTGCGCCGCGCCCATGCCCGCGGCGCGCGGCTGGCCAGCATCTGCTCGGGCGTGTTCGTGCTGGCCGCCACAGGCCTGCTGGACGGCAAGGCTGCCACCACGCATTGGCGTTATGCCGACAAGCTGCGCGAGCGCCACCCGGCGATCGACGTGCGCACCAACGCGCTCTACGTCGACGAGGGCGACATCCTCACCTCGGCCGGCTCGGCCGCGGGGCTGGACATGCTGCTGCACCTGGTGCGGCGCGACCACGGCGCGAAGATCGCCAACCAGGTCGCGCAACGCCTGGTGATCGCGCCGCACCGGGTGGGCGACCAGGCGCAGTTCGTGCCGCGGCCGATGCCGGTGGACGAGGCCGCGCGCCTGTCGCGCCTGATGGACTGGGTGCGCGCGCACCCTGCGCAGCCGCACACGCCCGCCTCGATGGCCAAGCGCGCGGCGATGAGCGTGCGCACGCTGCAGCGGCAGTTCCAGGAGACGGCGGGCTTGACGCCGCTGGAGTGGGTCACGCGCGAGCGCGTGGCCGCCGCGCGCGAGCTGCTCGAGAGTTCACGCCGCCCGATGGCCGACATCGCCGAGCGCACTGGCTTCGGTTCCGAAGAATCCTTCCGCCGGCATTTCCGCCTGGTCACCGGCGTGAGCCCGGTGACCTATCGGCGGCAGTTTGCGGTGCGGGCAGCCTGACGCCGCTCGCGCTCAGCGCACGCGCGTCTTGCGCGCCGCAGCGGCGGGCCGGGCGGGCGTGCCCGGCCTGGCGGGCCGCCCACCGTTGTCCCGCGGCGGCAGCCCGGTGTGCTGGGTCAGGATCCGCCCTTTGACCGGCTGCGTGGTCTTCAGCGCCACGCCCTTCTTGGCGCACGGCGTGGGGGTCGAGTTGCTGCGCCGCGCGGTCTGGTAGCTGCCGTCGGTGGCGGGTTGCCAGGTCGGGATCAGGTGGTGCTTGCCGTTGCCGATCAGGTCGGCGCGGCCCATGTCTTTCAGCGCTTCGCGCAGCAGCGGCCAGTTGTTTGGGTCGTGGTAGCGCAGGAAGGCCTTGTGCAGGCGGCGGCGGCGCTCGCCGCGCACCACGTCGACCATCTCGCCGCCGCGCTTGGGGTCGCGGTGCACGCCCTTCAGCGGGTTGCGGCCGCTGTGGTACATCGCGGTCGCGGTGGCCATCGGGCTGGGGTAGAAGGTCTGCACCTGGTCGGCGCGAAAGCCGTTGCGCTTCAACCAGAGCGCCAGGTTCATCATGTCTTCATCGCTGGTGCCCGGGTGGGCGGCGATGAAGTAGGGGATCAGGAACTGCTCTTTCCCGGCCTCGGCGCTGTACTTGTCGAACATCGCCTTGAACTTGTCGTAGCTGCCGATGCCGGGCTTCATCATCTTGCTCAGCGGCCCGCCCTCGGTGTGCTCGGGCGCGATCTTCAGGTAGCCGCCCACGTGGTGCTGCACCAGCTCTTTCACGTACTCGGGCGACTGCACCGCCAGGTCGTAGCGCAGGCCCGAGCCGATCAGGATCTTCTTGACGCCCTTCAGCGCGCGGGCACGCCGGTACATCTTGATCAGCGGGCCGTGGTCGGTGTTCAGGTTCGGGCAGATGCCGGGGTACACGCAGCTCGGCTTGCGGCAGGCGGCTTCGATCGCCGGGCTCTTGCAGCCAATGCGGTACATGTTGGCCGTGGGGCCGCCGAGGTCGGAGACGACGCCGGTGAAGCCCTTGACCTTGTCGCGCATCTCCTCGATCTCGCGGATCACCGAGTCTTCGCTGCGGCTCTGGATGATGCGGCCCTCGTGCTCGGTGATCGAGCAGAAGGTGCAGCCGCCGAAGCAGCCGCGCATGATGTTCACGCTGAAGCGGATCATCTCCCACGCGGGGATCTTGGTCGCGCCGTCGTGGCCGCCTTTCTCGTCCGCATAGGCCGGGTGCGGCGAGCGGGCGTAGGGCAGGTCGAACACGTGGTCCATCTCGGCCGTGGTCAGCGGGATCGGTGGCGGGTTGATCCAGACCTCGCGTGCGGTCTTGCCTTCGCCGTGGCGCTGCACCAGCGCGCGGGCGTTGCCGGGGTTGGTCTCCAGGTGCAGCACACGGTTGGCGTGGGCGTAGAGCACCGGGTCGCTCTTGACCTGCTCGTAGCTGGGCAGGCGGACCACCGTCTTCTCGCGCGGCGGCAGCGCCACGCGGCCGGTGGTGTTGCGCACGAAGGTGATCGGCTTGACGGCCGGTTCGGCGGTCTGGGCGGCCGGTGCGTCACCGCCTTGTTCTTTCGAGCAGGTCGTGCCTTGTGCCTCGGCCTGCTCGCTGGTCGTCTGGTACGGGTTGATGTGGGCGTCGATGCGCCCAGGCAGGTCGACCTCGGTCGAGTCGACCTCGAACCAGCCGGCGGCCGTGGGGTCGTCGTGGCGGCGGATGAAGGCGGTGCCGCGGATGTCGGTGATCTGGGCGATCGGCTCGCGCGCGGCCAGGCGGTGGGCGATCTCGACGATGGCGCGCTCGGCATTGCCGTAGACCAGCAGGTCGGCCTTGGAGTCGATCAGCACCGAGCGGCGGACCTTGTCCTGCCAGTAGTCGTAGTGGGCGATGCGGCGCAGCGAGCCTTCGATGCCGCCGAGCACGATCGGCACGTCGTTGAAGGCCTCTTTGCAGCGCTGGGCGTAGACGAGCGAGGCGCGGTCGGGGCGCTTGCCGCCGACGTTGCCGGGCGTGTAGGCGTCGTCGCTGCGGATCTTCCGGTCGGCGGTGTACCGGTTGATCATCGAGTCCATGTTGCCGGCGGTCACGCCGAAGAACAGGTTCGGCTTGCCCAGCACCTTGAACGGGTCGGCCGACTGCCAGTCGGGCTGGGCGATGATGCCCACGCGAAAACCTTGCGCCTCGAGCGTGCGGCCGATCACCGCCATGCCGAAGCTGGGGTGGTCGACATAGGCGTCGCCGGTGACGATGATGATGTCGCACGAATCCCAGCCGAGCTTGTCCATCTCGGCGCGGCTCATCGGCAGGAACGGCGCGGTGCCGAAGCGCTTGGCCCAGTAGGGGCGGTAGGCCGTCAGCGGCTTGGCGGCGGGCGCCGTCTTCGGCTTGGCAACGGGCGCGGTGGGGCGCGCAGGGGCGGTGGTGGTCGTCACGGGTGGGGGCGGTGAGCGCCGCTGGAAAGCATGCGCCAGCGGACCAGGCGCCGGGCGGCGCCAACCCGCTATTGTCCCAGTGATGCCGCCCCGGCGCCACCGTGCGGGAAATGCCGGCGCGCCAGGGGCGGGAAAAAGCCCTCCGAACCGGCCGGATCACCCCGCCGCCGGGTGGGGCTGACTGCGGCTTACTGCGCCGCCGGGCCGTGGTCGCTGCCCAGCTCGACCGCATAGGCCAGCGCCAGGCGGGCGAATTTCAGCGCATGCGCGGCCGAATTGCCCAGTTGGGTCAGCTTGTCCTTCGTGGTGTGGATGTGCGGGTTGTCCTCACCGAACGCGGCCTCGAACGGGAACGACGCGGCGTAGCCGTTGGCCGTCCACGACGCATGGTCCGAGCAGGCGTAGCCGCAGATGTCGCGCACCACCGTCAGCTCGGGCAGGTAGCCGGCGGCGAGCGCGGCGACGAAGTCGTCTTGCGTGGTGTTGGTGTAGTCGCTGATCAGCGTGATGTCGCTGCTGGAGCCTTGGTAGTCCGTCATGTCGAGCTGCAGCGCGCCGACCACGTTGCGGCCCTGGGCCGCGTAGGCCCTGGCGATGTCTTTCGAGCCGAGCAGGCCCGCCTCTTCGCCGGCGTAGCCGATGAAATGCAGCGTGCGCTCGGGCCGGTAGCCGCTTTGCAGCAGCACGCGCATCGTTTCTTGCAGCGTCGCGATGCCCGATGCGTCGTCGTCGGCGCCGGGCGCCCGGCCACCGGGGCGAACCACGGCCTGCGGCGAGATCGAGTCGAGGTGGCCGCCGATCACGACGATCTCGTTCGGCGCCACCGTGCCGCGGATCTCGAGGATCACCGACTTCTGGACGAAGCCCTTGTGCGCGACCTGGCTGACTGTCACGTCACTGCGGCCGGCGGCCAGCGCACGCCAGGTGTCCGCCAGCTCGTTCGAGGCGCGGGCCCCCACGTCGTGCCGGTAGTAGCGGTTGGCGTAAGACTGCAGGTGGCTGATCGTCGCGAGGATCTCGCTCTCTTTCAGCTGTGGCAGCAGCGGGTTGACCGTGGCCTGGTCGTTCAGCCGGTAGTCGGGCACCGTGGCCCGCGCCGCCGCGGGCTCACCGCGCAGATGGCGCTCCGCCGCGGCCACGCTGTCGCGTGCCTCTTCGCGTGAGGCGTGGACCATGAAGCCGCCGCAGCGGTGCAGCGCAGCGTGTGCCGCCAGCGACAGGCGCGACAGGTCGTTGTCGTCGGCGCGCAGGATCACCAGCGCCTCTTGGCCCGGCCGGGCCTGCTGGCCGGCGGTTGCGGGCAGCGGGTGGCGCTCGGCATCGGCGTGGGCGATGTGCTGGGACTGCAGCAACTGGTAGGCCGCCTCGTCCATCGACACCCACACCGGCGCGGCCTGGGCGGCGGCGGCGGTGGCCAACAGGGCGGCGGCGGCCGCGCGCGACAGCAGGGGCCAAGACGAAGAGCGGGGCAGGGCGGGGTGCATGGGGGTCTCCTTGACGTTGTTCTGGACGCGGCGAACCGTAGCAGCGCCCGCTGCCGGGCCGGCCGATGCCGCACTCAACAATCCTCAAGTGGGTGGGCCTCGAGCGGCTGGGTGGCGCAGGTGGGTGGCGCGGGCGGGCGGTGGTCAGGCACGGCGATTGCCATCTCGTTGGCTGCGCGTGGTTGCTCTCGGTCAGACCTTGCATCTGCGGCGACACTCGACCTCATTGATCGCAAGGCCACCGTTTGAGACCCGCCAGCCCTTCTGCTTCGGCCGCCCATTCACCGTCTGCCGCACCGGTGCCGCAGGCGTCCGACGAGGGTTTTCGCCTGCTGGTCGACAGCGTCACCGACTACGCGATCTTCATGCTCGACCCCGATGGCCGGGTGATCAGCTGGAATGCCGGTGCCCAGCGCATCAAGGGCTACCTCCCGTCCGAGATCATCGGCCAGTCGTTCGAGCGCTTCTACCCGGCCGACAGGGTCGAATCCGGCTGGCCGCGCGAAGAGCTGCGGCGCGCCGCCCTGCAGGGCCGCATCGAAGACGAAGGCTGGCGCCTGCGCAAGGACGGCACGCGCTTCTGGGCCAGCGTGGTCATCACGGCCTTGCACGACAGCAGTGGCCAGCTGAAGGGCTTCGCCAAGGTCACCCGCGACCTGACCGAGCGCCGCCTGCAAGACGAGGTGCTGCGGCGCAGCGAAGAGCAGTTCCGGCTGTTGGTCGAAGGCGTCAAGGACTACGCGCTGTTCATGCTCGACCCGGACGGCCACGTGCTGACCTGGAACAGCGGCGCCGCGGCCATCACCGGCTACACGGCGAGCGAGGTGCTTGCGCGCCACTTCTCGATGTTCTTCACCGACGAAGACGCGGCGGCCGGCAAGCCCGCGGCCGAGCTGGCGCAGGCGCTGGCCACCGGCCGGGCCGAGATCGAGGGCCAGCGCGTGCGCAAGGACGGCAGCGCCTACTGGGCCAACGTCATCATCACGCCGGTCTGGGGCACCGAGGGTGTTCACCGCGGCTTTGCCAAGGTCACGCGTGACCTGTCGCAGCAGCGCCGGCTGCTCGAGCTCGAGCAGGCCAGCCGCAGCATGAACGAGTTCATCGCGATGCTGGCGCACGAATTGCGCAACCCGCTGGCGCCGATCCGCAACGCCGTCAGCGTGATCAAGATGCAGCCGGGGCTGCCCGAGCTGGTGCAGAAGATGGGCGAGATGGTCGATCGGCAGGCGCTGCACCTGACGCGCCTGGTCGACGACCTGCTCGATGTCGGCCGCATCGCCACCGGCAAGCTGTCGCTGCGCAAGGAAGACCTCGACCTGCGCGAGATCGTGCTGGCCAGCGTCGATGCGGTGCGACCGCTGATGGCCGCCAAGCGCCACCAGCTGCAGGTCGACGCGCCGAGGCACATCCAGGTGCACGGCGATGCGACGCGGCTCGCGCAGCTGCTGCAGAACCTGCTGATCAACGCGGCGCGCTACACACCGCCCGGCGGCCAGGTGTCGATCAGCACGGCGGTCGACGGCGCGCGCTGCATCACCCGCGTGCGCGACAACGGCCAGGGCGTGGCGCCCGAGGCGCTGCAGCGCATCTTCGGCCTGTTCGAGCAAGAGCCTGGCGTGGCGCGCGACCCGTCGGAAAGCAGCCTGGGCATCGGCCTGACGCTGGCCCGCACGATGGCCGAGCTGCACGGCGGCAGCCTGGTCGCGCACAGCGAGGGGCGCGGCTGCGGCGCCATGTTCGAGCTGGTGTTGCCGTGCCAGCCGTCCGCGTCGGCCGCGGCCGGCGGCTTGGCAGCACCGGCGCCGCGGGTGAACTACCTGCGGGTGCTGGTGGTCGACGACAACCGCGACTCGGCCGATTCGATGGTGACGCTGCTCGAACAGCTCGGCCACGAAGCCTATGGCGCCTACAACGCCGAGCACGCGCTGCAGCTGGCGCAGAAGATCAGCCCGACGCTGGTGCTGCTGGACCTGAGCATCCCAGGCCAGGACGGGTTCGAGATCATCCGCCTGCTGCGGCAGACGATGGACCAGCCGATGTGCATCGTGGCGGTCACCGGCTACGGCCAGCGCAGCGACCGCGAGCGCACCCGCGAGGCCGGGTTCGACGAGCACCTGACCAAGCCGGTCGAGCTGGACCAGCTGCTGCAGGTGGTCAAGCGCGCCTGCGACCTGATCCCGCGCTGACGCGCCCCGGCGGCGCGGTGCGCCTTCAGGCCCAGGCCGGCAACGCGCTGCTGCCCGGCTCGCGGCCACCGTCGGCCATGCTGGGGATCACGTCCAGCACGTCGAAATACGGTTGGGCCAGCAGGTCGTCGCACCGCAGCGCGTCGACCGCGTTGCGGTATTCGGGCATGTCGCTCGTCTCCCAGACCAGCACGTCCGAGCAGCGGCCGTGAAAGGCGCTGGCGTCGAAGAAGCGCAGCCGCACTTCGGGGAAACGGTTGAAGACCTTGAGCAACGCGCCATCGTAGATCGCGGTGCGCTGGTCGGCGCTCAGGGCCAGCCACGCGGCGGTAGCCTTGAGCAGCATGAAGACGGTGTAGGGGCGTGAGGTCATCGGCTCGGGCAGGAATCGGGGGTGGGTTTGACGCGCCGCAGCGCTTGCCCCAGACTATGCGAGCTTCTGCTCACATTTCCAACTCGCATTTCCGTAGTCCACCGAAACCATGGTCACGCCCACGATCAGCCCCCGCAAATCACCCCGCCAGGCGCGTTCGCAGGCCACCGTCACGGCGATTCTGGACGCCGCGGCTCGCGTTTTGGTCGAGCGCGGGTATGCGGCCACCAACACCAACCTGGTGGCCGAGCGGGCTGGTGTCAGCGTTGGCTCGCTGTACCAGTACTACCCGAACAAGGACGCCCTGATCGCCGCGCTGCACGAGCGCCATGCGCGCGAGATGAACCAGGTCGTCGAGCAGGCGCTGGCCGACAGCGAGGGCCTGGGCTTCGAAGCGGCGTTGAGCCTGCTGATCGAAGGCGTCGTCGAGGCGCACCGGGTCGAGGCCGGCCTGCACCGCGTGCTCGAAACGCAGCTCTCCGGACTGGACGTGCTGGACGACCACGTCGAGACCGAGGCCAAGATCAGCGCGCAGATCCGCGCGCTGCTGGCGCGCTACCCGGGCGAGGTGCGCGTGCCGGACCCTCGCCTGGCGGTCTACCTGCTGATGCATGCGCTGCACGGGCTGGTGCACGCGGTGGTCTTCGAGCGGCCGCCCGGCGTGTCGATCAAGCAGGCCACGCGCGAGATGGTGCGCATGACCCGGGTCTACCTGACCACGCCGGGCTGAGGCGCAGGGCAGGCGCCCGCCTCAGCGCCCGAACAGCCCCTTGACCATGTCGCCCACGCCCTCGACGACACCGGACAGGCTGACCCCCAGTGATTCGGCCAGCCCGCTGGCGAAGCGTTTGGCCAGGCTGTCGTTGATCGAGAACGACGGGTCGTCCAGCCGGCCCTCAAGGGTGAACTTCATCTCGATGCGGCCCTTGCGCTCCAGCCCCGCCAGCACGGCCTGGCGCGACATGCCGGCAAAACGGTCCATCACGCCGGGGCCGTTGGCCAGTTGCAGGCCCGTCAGCACCACCTGCCCCGGCGCGTGCAGCCGCTGTTGATGCACCCGCGCATCGACCGACAAGTCCAGCAGGCCATGCTTGATGCCACCGTCCACCGCCTTCAGCAGGTAGGGCTGCAGCGCCAGCAGGTCGGCGCCGTCGAGCCGGATCTTCAGGTCGGCTTCGCGCGTGGCCGGTGTCAGCTCGCCGTCGATCTGCAGCTTGCCGTCCTGTGTCGGGCCCTTGAACAGGGCCTGCAGCGTGATCGCCATCGGCTCGTCGAAGGTCGGCGCGGCCAGGTGGTCGAGCTGGGCGTTCAGGTCGGCCAGTTGCACGCGGTGCGGCGCGCGTTGGCCCGGCAGGCTGGCGTCGTACAGGTCGACCTGCACCTGGTTCAACACCAGGTGGTCGATCAGCACGCGCGTCGGCGAGGCGGCGCTGGCCGCCGAGGCTGCCGGCGCGGGCGGTGTCTTGCGTGTCTCGCCCAACACCGACGGCAGCACGCCCAGCCGCCCATCGCGACCGCGCAGCAGCACGATGCGGGCCCCGTCGATCTCGACCCGCTGCACCCGCCACGCGCGGCCGAACGCACTGGCCAGGTCGGGCCGCACGCGCACGCGGGCGGCGTGCAACTCTTCGTCGGCCGGCCAGCCCGGCCCGGCGCCCACATGCAGGTCGCGCACGGTCAGGCCCGACCAGCCGAGCTCGATGGCGCCGACGCTGGCGCGCGGGCCCAGCGATTGCAGCAACACACCCTGCAGGCGTTGCAGGGCCACGTGGTAGGCCCCGGCGACGGCCGCGATCAGCAGCAGCGCCACCAGGGCGAGAAGGTACTTTCGGCGAGCAGGCATGGGCGTGATTGTCGGCCGCGATGACCGCACCCGCACCCGCCCGCGAGGGGCCGGCGAGAATCCAACGCAACATGCCGACCTCTTCTCGCGTCGATGACGCACCCACCTCGCCGCGGCTGCTCGGCGTCGATTTTTCGAGCGCGCCGCGAGCCGCCAAGCCCATCGTCGCGGCCTGGGGCCGGCGGGCCGGCGCGGTGCTGCGGCTGGAGGCGATCGAGGCCGTGACCAGCCTCGATCAGTTCGAGCGGCTGTTGCGCACGCCGGGGCCCTGGGTCGGCGGCTTCGATCTGCCGTTCGGCCTGCCGCGCGAGCTGGTCGAGCACCTGGGCTGGCCGACCGACTGGCGGGCCTTGATGCAGCACTACGGGGCCCTGAGCCGCGAACAGATCCGCGACACTTTTGCCGCCTTTTGTGCCGCACGACCGGCCGGAGCCAAGTTTGCCCACCGCGCCTGCGACGGCCCGGCCGGTTCGTCGCCGAGCATGAAGTGGGTCAACCCGCCGGTGGCTTTCATGCTGCATGCCGGCGTGCCCCGGCTGATCGAGGCTGGGGTGCACCTGCCCGGCCTGCACGAAGGCGACGCCGACCGCGTGGCGCTGGAGGCCTACCCCGGCCTGCTGGCGCGTGAGCTCGTCGGCGCACGCTCGTACAAGAGCGACGACAAGGCCAAGCAGACGCCCGAGCGGCTGATCGCCCGCAAGGACATGATCGACGCGCTGGAGCAAGGCCGCACGCGCCTGGGTTTGCGGCTGAGGCTGAGCCATGCGCAGCGTGATGCGCTGGTGGCCGATGCGAGCGGCGACAAGCTCGACGCGGTGCTGTGCCTGCTGCAGGCCGGTTGGGCCAGCGCGCAGCCGGGCTGGGGCTTGCCAGCCTCGCTGGATGCGCTGGAAGGCTGGATCGTCAGCGCCTTGCCGAACGATGGCTGAGCAGCGCACCGCCGAGGCCTGGTTCGCCGGCCGCGGCTGGCAAGCGTTCGCGTTCCAGCGCGAGGTCTGGGCGGCGATGGGCCGCGGCGAGAGTGGCCTGCTGCACGCCACCACCGGCGCCGGCAAGACCTACGCGGTGGCCTTCGGCGCGATCGCGCGCATCGCCGAATCCAGGGCCTCGGCGGCGCCGCCCTTGTCGGTGCTGTGGATCACGCCGATGCGCGCCCTGGCGGCCGACACGCTGCGCGCGCTGCAGGCCCCGCTGGCAGACCTGCGGCCGCGCGCGACGCTCGGCCTGCGCAGCGGCGACACGCCGTCTGCCGAGCGGGCCCGGCAAGACAGGCGCTGGCCCACGGTGCTGGTCACCACGCCCGAGTCGCTGAGCCTGATGTTGACGCGCGCCAACGCCGAGGCCGAGCTGGGCCAGGTGCACACGGTGATCGTCGACGAGTGGCACGAGCTGATCGGCGGCAAGCGTGGGGTGCAGGTGCAGCTCGCGCTGGCGCGGCTGGCGCGCTGGAACCCGGGCCTGGTGGTGTGGGGCCTGTCGGCCACGCTGGGCAACCTGTGCGAGGCGATGGGTACGCTGCTGGGCCACGACGGCGGCCGCTTGGTGCAAGGCCGCATCGACAAGACGCTGCTCATCGACACCTTGCTGCCCGACGAACCCGGCCGCTTCACCTGGGGCGGCCACCTGGGCGCGCAGATGCAGCCGGCGGTGGTGCGCGAGATCGAGAACAGCCCCGGCACCACGCTGATCTTCACCAACGTGCGCTCGCAGGCCGAGATCTGGTACCAGCTGTTGCTCGAAGCGCGGCCCGATTGGGCCGGCTCGATCGCGTTGCACCACGGCTCGCTCGACAAGGCGGTGCGCGAGTGGGTCGAGGCCGGGCTGAAGGCCGGCACGCTGAAGGCGGTGGTCGCGACCTCGTCGCTCGACTTGGGGGTCGATTTCCTGCCGGTCGAGCGGGTGCTGCAGATCGGCTCGGCCAAGGGCATTGCACGGCTGTTGCAGCGCGCCGGTCGATCGGGCCATGCCCCGGGGCGACCGAGCCGTGTGACGGTGGTGCCGACCCACACGCTGGAGCTGGTCGAAGCCGCGGCGGCGCGCGAAGCGGCGCTGGCTGGCCGGGTGGAACGGCGGGATTCGCCCGACAAGCCACTGGACGTGCTGGTGCAGCATCTGGTCACGGTGGCGCTTGGCGGCGGCTTCACGGCCGACGAGATGTTCGACGAGGTGCGCCGGGCGCGCGCCTACCGCGACCTGACGCGCGACGAGTTCGACTGGGCCTTGGCCTTCGTCGAACGTGGTGGCGAGAGCCTGCACGCCTACCCCGAGTACCACCGCGTGCAGTGGGTGGCCGAAGAGGGCGCCGGCGCCGGCGACGGGCCGCTCCTAGGCGGCGCCGAGCCCCCACGGGGGGCGGACGCAGCGCGGCCGGGGGCGGGCCGCTACCGGGTCCCGGACCGCGGCATTGCCCAGCGCCACAGGCTGCAGATCGGCACCATCGTCGGCGACAGCGCGATGAAGGTCGCCTGGGTGTCGGGCGGCACGCTGGGCACGATCGAAGAGAGCTTCATCGCGCGGCTGTCGGCTGGCGACTGCTTCGTCTTTGCGGGCCGGGTGCTCGAATACGTGCGCACCAAAGAGATGACGGCCTTCGTGCGCACGGCCACCAAGCCCAAGGGCCGCGTGGTGGTGTGGAACGGCGCGCGCATGGCGTTCTCGACCGAGATGTCCGACGCGGTCCGCACGGTGGTCGAGCGCGCCGGTTCGGGCCCCGGCGGCAGCCTGGTCCTGGACAGCCCCGAGCTGCGCGCCGCCGGGCCGATGCTGGATGCTCAGCGCAGGCTGTCGCGCCTGCCCCAGCCGGGCACGTTGCTGGTCGAGCGCTACCGCTCGCGCGAAGGCCACCACCTGTTCGTCTACCCGTTCGCCGGCCGGCATGTGCACCTCGGCCTGGCGGGCCTGCTGGCCTGGCGCCTGGCGCGTGACGAGCCCAACACCTATTCGCTGGCCTTCAACGACCTCGGCTTCGAGCTGCTCGGCGCCAAGCCGATCAGCACCGAGGCGCTGGAGGCCGACCAGGCCTTCACGACCGAGCATCTGCTCGACGACGTGCTCGCCAGCCTGAACGCACGCGAGCTGGCGCAGCGCCGCTTTCGCGAGATCGCCCGTGTCGCCGGCCTGGTGTTCACCGGCTACCCGGGCGCGAACAAGGGCGCGCGCCAGCTGCAGGCCTCGTCGTCGCTGTTCTACGAGGTGTTTCGCAAGTACGACGCCGGCAACCGCCTGCTCGGCCAGGCCGAGCAAGAGGCGCTGTCGCAGGAGCTGGAGCTGAGTCGTCTGCGCGAGGTGCTGCGGGACCTGTCGGCGCGGCGCGTGCTCTGGTCCGAGCTGCAGGTGCCGAGCCCGTTTGCGCTGCCCTTGATGGTCGAGCGCTTTCGCGAGCGCCTGAGCAACGAGAAGATGAAAGACCGGCTGGCGCGCCTGCTGGCTGAATCCGAACAGCGGCTCGAGGCGCCGCCGCCCGCGCCGCCCCGGCCCCGCGGTGCCCGCGCGGCGCCGAAGGGGCCTGCCTACAATCCGCCGCCATCGTCGTCATGAACGGCCACCGATCCATTCCATGAGCCTGTTCGGCAAAGCCTGGCGCCTCGCGCCGACCACCCGCCTGGCGACCTACCTGATCGCGCTGTGGAAGCTGGCCCGCCACCGCGAGACACCGCGCGGCGCGAAGGTGGTCGCGTGGGGCGTGCTGGCCTACGCGCTGAGCCCGATCGACCTGATCCCGGACTTCATCCCCATCCTTGGCCAGCTCGACGACATCGTGCTGATCCCGCTCGGCGTGGCGCTGGTCGTCAAGCTGGTGCCGGCGCCGTTGTGGGCCGGCTGCATGCGCGAGGCCGAGATCCACGCCGAGCGGCTGCCGAAGCTGTGGTGGGGCGCCTTGCTGATCGCGCTGGTGTGGCTGGCGCTGCTCGGGCTGCTGGTGTGGGCGCTGTACCGCGCCTTCTTCACCGGGCCATGAGGTGGCTCGTCGCCGCTGGGCTGCTTACCGCCTTTGTCAGCGCACCGTGGGCCGCGACGACCGGCCAGGCCACGCGCATCAGCGACGGCGACACGCTGTGGGTGCGGTTCGCCGACGGCGGCAAGCCGATCAAGCTGCGCCTGCAAGGCATGGACGCGCCCGAGATCTGCCAGGCCGGCGGCGTCGCCGCGCGTGATGCGCTGGCGAAGCTGGTCGACCGGCAAGAGCTGCAGATCGAAACCTTCGGCCGCGACAGCTGGGGCCGCACCCTGGCCCGCATCTCGGTGGCCCACCACGACATCGGCGCCCGCCTGGTGCAAGACGGCCACGCCTGGAGCGACCACTTTCGCAACGACCCGGGGCCTTACGCCGACGAAGAGATGAACGCCCGCCGTGCCCGGCGCGGCTTGCATGCGCAGCTGGGTGCGATCCGGCCGCGAGACTTTCGCCAGCACCATGGGCCGTGCGAGCCTGCCCCTTCGGCTACTTCACACTGACCCAGCGCAGCTCCACCGTGTCGTTGGCCCACTGCACCAGGCTGACCTTCTTGGCCATCGCCCAGGTCAGCGTGCGGCGGTAGAGCGGGATGAACGGCAGGTCGTCGCCGATCAGGCGCAGTGCGACGCCGATTTGGGCGCGGCGGCGGGTCAGGTCGGGTTCGGTGCGGATGTTGTCGATCAGCGTGTCGAGCTTGGGGTTGCTGTAGCGGCCGGCGTTGAAGGTGCCGGTGCCTGTGCCGGCGCCTTTGCTGTGGAACAGCGCGTTCAGCGTCGACCAGGCATCAGGCTGCGGCGTGAAGCCGAACTCGATGAAGCTGGCGCTGGCCTGGCTCAGCTTGGGGAAGAACTGGTTGGTCGGCGATGAGCGCAGCGTGGCGCGAATGCCGACCTGGGTCAGCATCGCGGTGGCGGCCTGGCAGGCGTTTTCGCGGTAGGCGATGTTCACGCAGTCGAGCGTGACCGAAAAGCCGTTGGGGTAGCCGGCCTCGGCCAGCAGCGCGCGGGCCTTGGCGGGGTCGTAGGGCAGGCGCTTGTCCAGCTCGGGCGGCGAGCCGTCGAGCAGTGGCGACAGAAAAGCGCCCGTCGAATGGCCTTGCCCGCGCAGCACCTTGGCGACGATCAGGTCGACGTTCAGCGCCTGGTAGACGGCGCGCCTGACGCGCAGGTCCTTGAACGGGTTGCGGCCCTTCACGTCGCTGCCTTCGAGCTCGTCGCTGGCCTGGTCGAAGGTCAGGTACTGCTGGCCGATGTCCACCGTCTGCGCGAGCTTCAGGCGGTCGTCGCGCTTCAGGCGTTCGATGTCCTGGAACGGCGGGTCCAGCACCAGGTCGATCTCGCCCGAGGCCAGCGCCGCGAGCCGCGTGGCATCGGAGCGGATCGGCACGAAGCTGACCTCGTCGAGATTGCCGTTGCGCTTGTCGCCGCGGCCCCACCACTGTGGGTTGGCCTTCAGCACCACCTTCACGTCCGGCTCGTACCGGTCGAGCCGGAACGGCCCGGTGCCGTTGGCGTTGCGCACGGCAAAGGTTTCCTGCTTGCCGTTGAAGTCCTGCGGCTTCTCGACGCCGTGTTTCTGCGCCCAGGCCCGACTCATGATGCACCAGTACTGCAGCTTCTCTGGCAGCACCGCGTCGGGCGCCGACAGCAGCAGGTCCACCGTCAGCGGGTCGACCACCTTGGCGCCGGTGACGCCTTGCAGCTGAAAGCCGCGTTGCGACGGCGGCGTCAGCGCGCGCTCGACCGAGAACACCACGTCGTCGGCGGTGAACGGGGTGCCGTCGTGGAACTTGACGTCGGGGCGCAGCTTGAAGCGCCAGGTGGTCGGGTTGGGTTGGCTCCAGCTCAGCGCGAGCGCGGGCTCGAGCTTCATGTTGGCGTCGCGGCCGACCAGCGATTCGTAGATCTGGTAGACGACCCGCGAGTGGTACAGCAGCGCCAGCGCGTGCGGGTCCATCGACTGCGGGTCGAACCCGGTCGCCACGCGCAAGGTGGCGGCCGGCGAGGGCAGGGCCGCCAGGCAGACGGCGGCGCCGGCCAGCCAACGGCCCGCGCGCCGCGCGAGCCGGTGCAGGCTCAGAGGACGGACAGGCTCAGCTGGGCCCAGAGGAAGTCGCGAACGGTCGGCCACCATTTGCTGTCGAGCCCCAAGGGCACGGTGTGCGGCGCGTCCGGGGTCGGGATCGTGGTGCAGCTGTTGCCGGATGCGTCGATGCGCTGCTTGGTCGGCACCACGTTGCCGTCCCAGGTCGCGCCGGTGGTCTGGTCTTGCGGGGTCGTGTGGAACAGCAGCACCGGTGCGTCGTTGCGATCGTAGTGCAGCAGCGGGTCGGAATCGAACATCGGGTCGATCAAGGTGGCGCCGGTCGACACCACGGCCGCCACGTGCGACGAGATGCCCGGGAAGTCGGACGAGGTGCCGGCCAGCACATCGGGGTCGCCTTCGATCGCGCCGACCAGCGCCAGGCCGCCGCCGGCCGATGTGCCAACGATCGCGATGCGCGAGGTGTCGATGTGGTAGGTGGCGGCGTTGACCTTCAGGTAGCGCACGGCGTTCAGCAGGTCGTCCGAGGCCTGCACGATGGCCGCGGTGCGCTGCTCGGCGCTGTCGGTGTTGTCGGGCGTCAGCCGGTAGTTGATCGAAGCGGTGACGAAGCCGGCGCGGGCGTAGCCGGTGGCGTCGTCGGCACGGTCTTCCTTGCCGCCCTGCGTATAGCCGCCGCCGTGGACGAAGATCACCAGCGGCATCGGCGTGGTGGCGGTGGCGTTCGGCGGCACCCACACGTCCATCAGCAGCGTCAGCCGGTCGCTGCCCACCTCCTGCGCCTTGCGGCGGTCCGAGGTGTACTGCGCGCCGTTCCAGTTGGGCCGGGTCGAGTAGGCCAGGTCGTTGAATTCACGCACCTCGGTGGCCTGGTAGACAGCGCCCTTGAACAGCTCGAACGACTCGGCGGCCTTTCCGCCGCCCCCGCAGGACGCCAGAAAACCGAGCATCGACAACATCAGGGCGGAAAAGTAGGAGCGCATGGCGGGCCAAAGTAGAGAGCTGATGACATTCTCACCAGCAGGGGCAACGCCCATTCCTGCTGCACCGTTGTCAGTGGTGAGCAGGTGTTACCTTTGAACGCCAGGGCTGCGGGCTTACCCGCGGGCTGCGATCGGCACCGCCCCAGAACGGGGCGCGCGGCCATCCCGGCCGGCGCCGCGCCTTACTTGCGCATCAGCGTGCTCTTGCCGAACAGGCTCTCGATCAGGTCGACCGCGATCTCGGCGGTCTTGTTGCGCACGTCCAGCGCCGGGTTCAGCTCCATCACGTCCAGGCTGGCGAGGCGGCCGGTGTCGGCAATCATCTCCATGCACAGCTGAGCTTCGCGGTAGGTCGGGCCGCCGGGGATGGTGGTGCCGACACCGGGGGCGATGTCGGGGTCGAGGAAGTCGACATCGAAGCTGACGTGCAGGTGGGTGTTGACGTCCATCGTCGCCAGCGCCAGCTCCATCGTGTGGCGCATGCCCATCTCGTCGATGTAGCGCATGTCGTAGACCTCGAGGCCCACCTCATGCACCAGGCGCTTCTCGCCCGGGTCGACCGAGCGGATGCCGATCTGGCGGATCCACTTCGGGTTGATCGCCGGCACCTGGCCACCGATCTCGATCAGCTCTTGGGGGCCGTGGCCGCACAGGCAGGCCACCGGCATGCCGTGGATGTTGCCGCTGGGCGTGAGCTGGTTGGTGTTGAAGTCGGCGTGCGCGTCCAGCCAGAGGATGCGCAGCTTCTTGCCGGCCTCGCGGCAGTGGCGGGCCACCGCGCTGATCGAGCCCAGGCCCAGGCAGTGGTCGCCGCCCAGCAGGATGGGCAGGCGCCCATCGGCCAGCTCGGCATGCACCGCGTCGTGCACCAGGCGGTTCCAGGTGACCACCTCGGGCAGGTGGCGGTAGCCGTCGGTCGGCGGTTGCCAGGGGTTGGACGGGCCGATCAGGTTGCCGCGATCCAGCACCTCGAGGCCGTGGCCTTCGAGGATGGGGCCGATGTTGGCCACGCGCATGGCTTCGGGGCCCATGCTGGCGCCGCGCGCGCCAGCGCCGATGTCGGTCGGCGCGCCGATGAGGGAGACTTTTTTCAGCATGGGGGCGTATTGTCCGGTGTTCCTGGCGGAGATGTATGCGTCCGATGGACCTGTCGGCCGGATTTTCGGCGGCCAAGAGCGGTTAGATGCCGCCCGCGTAGTCACCGTTCCCGTCTTCGCCGGCGTCGAGCCCGTAGTCTTGCGCCAGCACGTCCCAGGCTTCGTCGGCGGTTTCGACAAAGCGGAACAGCTTTTCGTCGCCCGGGCTGATCATGCCGGTCTCGATCAGGTACTCGAAGTCGATCAGCCGCGTCCAGAACTCGCGCCCGAACATCAGGATGGGCCGGCGCCGGCACTTGCCGGTCTGCATCAGCGTCATCGCCTCGAACAGCTCGTCGAGCGTGCCGAAGCCGCCCGGGAAGCACACCAGCGCGACCGAGCGCATCAGGAAGTGCATCTTGCGCAGCGCGAAGTAGTGGAACTGGAAGCACAGCTCCGGCGTGATGTACGGGTTCGGCGCCTGCTCGTGCGGCAGCACGATGTTCAGGCCGATGCTTTTGCCACCGATCTCGTGCGCGCCGCGGTTGCCGGCTTCCATGATGCCCGGCCCGCCGCCGGTGCAGACGTAGATCGGCCGCGCCAGCCGGCGTGAGCGCTCGGTGACGATGGTCGCGAAGCGACGTGCTTCTTCGTAGAAGCGGCTCATCGACACCTGCATCTCGGCGCGGCGTACCGCGGCCGCGTCGCCGACGGCCTGGGCATCGGCCAGCCGGTGCTCGGCCACGTCGCGCGGCGCGATGCGCGCGCTGCCGAAGATCACCACGGTGCTGCGGATGCCTTGTTCCTGCTGCACCAGCTCGGGCTTCAGCAGCTCCAGTTGCATGCGCACTGGGCGCAGTTCGGGCCGAACCAGGAAGTCGGTGTCGGTGAACGCCAGCCGGTAGGCGCTTTCGGGGCCGTCGTAGCGCGCCGGCGTGGTCAGCGCCTGCGCTTCTTCTTCGGCGCTCGGAAAGTTGCGGGCGGTCAGGTCGATGGGCTTGTCCATCAAGCGGTGGGAAAAGCAGAAGGGGGAGGGAGCTTACTCCCGCTGCACCGCGCCGGGGCACCGGCGTGCACCAGGCCCAGGCGCTGGCGCGCCGTTGTGCGCAGCCCGGGCCTCGGTGCCGTCGTCAGGCCGTGTGATGGGCCTGCTGGCAGACGGGGCAGTCGGCCTGGCGCGCCAGCCGGATCTCGTCCCACCGCATCGTGCGGGCGTCGAGCATCAGCAGCCGGCCGGCGAGTGATTCGCCGACACCGGCGAGCAGCTTCAGCGCCTCGGCCGCCTGCATCGTGCCGATGATGCCGACCAGTGGCGCGAAGACGCCCATCAGTGCGCAGCGGGCTTCTTCGGTGGTCGCGTCGGGCGGGAACAGGCAGGCGTAGCACGGGGCGCCGGGCTGGCGCGTGTCGTAGACCGAGATCTGGCCATCGAAGCCGATCGCCGCGCCCGCCACCAGCGGCTTGGCCTGCGCGACGCAGGCCGCGTTGACCGCCTGGCGCGTGGCGAAGTTGTCGCTGCAGTCGAGCACCACGTCGGCCTCGGCCACCAGTGTGTCCAGCAGCGCGGCGTCGGCCCGCTGGCACACGGTGCGCACGTCGAGCGTCGGGTTGATCGCCAGCATCGCGGTGCGGGCCGACTCGGCCTTGGGCGTGCCCACGCGCGCCATGTTGTGGGCGATCTGGCGCTGCAGGTTGGTCAGGTCGACCTGGTCATGGTCGACCAGCGTGATGCGGCCGACGCCGGCGGTGCCCAGGTACAGCGCCACCGGCGAGCCCAGGCCCCCGGCACCGATGACCAGCGCGTGGCCGGCCTGCAGCCGGGCCTGGCCCTCGATGCCGATCTCGTCGAGCAGGATGTGGCGCGAATAGCGCAGCAGGTCGTCGTCCGTCATGGCTCAAGGATACGCAGGGCGGCCGGCCCGCGGGCGTGGGCGGCCGAAAAGAACAAACGCCGCGGGCCCTGGCGGGCCGGCGGCGTTGGGGTTGGGACGAGCGAGGGTCAGTGCTCGGCGTCGGTGTCCAGCGGGCGCTCGGTCATGGTCTTGCTGACCATCACCGGGCGGTTCTTCAAGCGGTTCAGCGCCTGCGACAGCTGGAAGTCTTCGCCGCTGCCGAACTCGGGCAAGGGCTTGATCGTGCCGTCCTTGATCTTCTCGGCCTGCTCTTCGAGCTTCTTGCGCGCTTCTTCGCGCGCCTTCTCGCGGGCTTCGTTCTTCTCTTCGCCGTTGACCAGGTGCTTGTCGAGGTCGGCCTCGCGCATGCGCAGCGCCGCGAAGACATTGCCTTCGGCGGTTTCGTCGAGCCACACGTCGGGCACGATGCCCTTGGCCTGGATCGAGCGGCCGCTCGGCGTGTAGTAGCGCGCGGTGGTGATCTTCAGCGCGGTGTCGGCCGACAGCGGGCGAATCGTCTGCACCGAGCCCTTGCCGAAGGTCTGCGCGCCCATCACGACGGCGCGGTGATGGTCTTGCAGCGCACCGGCGACGATCTCGCTGGCCGAGGCCGAGCCCTCGTTGACCAGCACCACCATCGGCACGGTCTTGATCGCGGCGGGCAGCTTCTTCAGCGGGTCGACGCCGCCGCGGCGCATGTAGTTGTCGGGCGACGCATGGTAGGTGAACTTCGAGTCGGCGATCTGGCCGTTGGTGCTGACGACCACCGCGTCGTTCGGCAAGAAGGCGGCCGACAGGGCCACCGCGCCTTCGAGCAGGCCGCCCGGGTCGTTGCGCAGGTCGAGCACCAGGCCCTTGATGTTCGGGTCTTGCTTGTACAGCTCTTCGAGCTTGCGGCTGAAGTCTTCGATCGTGCGTTCCTGGAACTGGGTCACGCGCAGCCAGGCGTAGCCCGGCTCGATCAGCTTGGCGCGCACGCTTTGCACGCGGATCTCTTCACGCGTGATCGTGACCGGGAAGCTGCGGTTCTCGAGCTTGCGGAACACCGTCAGCATGACCTTGGTGTTGGGGTCGCCGCGCATGCGCTTGACGGCCTGTTCCATGCCCAGGCCCTTGACCGGCGTGTCGTCGATCTTGGTGATCAGGTCGCCCGACTTGATGCCGGCCCGGAAGGCGGGTGAGCCTTCGATCGGGGAGACGACCTTGACGACGCCGTCTTCCATGCCGATCTCGATGCCGACGCCGACAAACTTGCCGGTGGTCGATTCGCGGAATTCCTTGAAGCTCTTCTTGTCGAAGAACTGCGAGTGCGGGTCGAGCCCCGAGACCATGCCGGACAACGCATCGTTGATCAGCTTTTTCTCGTCGACCGGCTCGACATAGTCGCTTTTCAGGATGTCGAAGGCGCGCGCCAACTGCTGCATCTCTTCCAGCGGGATCGGCGAATAGGTATTTCGCGCGATGGCTGTGAGTTGCATCGTCGTCAATGCACCCGCCACGGCTCCGAGGGTCAGAAGACCCGCTACTTTCAGTTTTGCACCCATCTTGTCTCGCTTTGAAACGCTCGCGAACGCATGCCAGCCCAGTATAGGTCTACGAGGTTTCGGTGAGTTCCCCGAAATCTGAAAAGTTGCTTGAACGACGTGGCAAATGTCGTCAGCGGGCACTCACAAGTCGACACGTTTCGAGGCGCGGGAAAACCCGCTCGCCCGAGGCCCGGAAAAGGGGTGAAAAAGCTAGGTTTCCCGGGGGAACGTGACCACGTGGTCGACCTGCGGCCGGATGCCGATCCACTCGCCCAACTGATGGTCGTGGTGCGACGGCACGTGCGCCAGCACCTGTTCGCCGCTGGCCAGGCGCAGCGTGTAAAGAAATTCTGAGCCGCGAAAAGCCTTGCGTTCGATCCGCGCCTTCACCGGCGCGTCGTCGTCGTGGACGATGTCGTCGGCCCGCAGCAGCACGTCGCATTCGCCGCGCGGGTAGGCGTCGGGCAACGGGCATTCGTCGGCGTCGTTCAGGTCGCCCAGGGGCGTGCGCACGCGCGGGCCCTCGGGCAGCGCCACGATCTGGCCGGGCGTGAAGACACCGTGGCCGATGAAACCGGCGACAAAGCGGGTGGCGGGCCGGTGGTACAGCGCGTAGGCGTCGTCCCACTGCTCCAGCCGGCCGCGCTGCATCACGCCGATCAGGTCGCCGATCGCAAACGCCTCCAGCTGGTCGTGGGTGACGAACAGCGCGGTCGCGTCGATCTGCTTCAGGATCGCGCGCACGTCTTGCGCCAGGCGCTCGCGCAGGTCCACGTCCAGGCTCGAGAAGGGTTCGTCCAGCAGCAGCAGCCGCGGCCGGCGGGCCAGGGCCCGGGCCAGCGCAATGCGCTGCTGCTGGCCGCCGGACAACTGGTGCGGCGCCCGCTTGGCCGCATGGCCCAGGCCGACCAGGTCCAGCATCTCGGTCACGCGGGCCTCGCGCTCGCCGCGCGGCAGGTGCGCCAGGCCGAAGCCGATGTTGTCGGCCACGCTCAGGTGGGGGAACAGCGCGTAGTCCTGGAAGACCATGCCGATGCCGCGGTCCTCGGGGGCGACATGCAGCCCGCTGTCGTGGTCGCTGAGCAGTTGGCCGTCCAGCCGCACCGCGCCGCCGGCCAGGCGCTCGAGCCCGGCCACCGCGCGCAGCAGCGAGGTCTTGCCGCAGCCGGACGGGCCGATCAGCACGCCGATCTGTCCGCGGCTCAGCGACAGCGACGCTGCCTCGACCGCGGCCTTGCCATGGCCGTTGCGGCCATAGGCCACGCTGACCCGATCCAACTGCAAAAACATGACGCTTATCATACTGGCGCAATGAAAATGAGCATCGTTCGTATTTGCTCCACGTCAATTCGCCCGGCGCTGTGCTTGGCCCGCGCGGCCTTGAAAGGCGTGGCATGAGGGGGATGCTGGTCGGGCTGGCGCTGCTGTTGGCGCTGCCGGTGCTGGGGGTGCTGGGCGCCTGGGTGGCGATCGACGCCCACTCGCTGGCAGTGCTGCAGCAGCAGTTCGAGACGGTGCTGCCGAGCTATGCGCAGCAATCGCTGGTGCTGGTGCTGGCAGTGGCGCTGGGCGTGGCGGTGGTCGGCGGCGCCACCGCCGCCGCGGTGACCTTGTTCGACTTTCGTGGCCGGCGCTTTTTCGAATGGGCGCTGCTGCTGCCGCTGGCGATGCCGGCCTATGTGCTGGCCTACGCCTACACCGATGCGCTGCAGTACAGCGGCCCGCTGCAGGTCGGGCTGCGGGCGCTCACCGGTGCCAAGGGCGCGCTGTGGCCCGACGTGCGCAGCCTGGGTGGCGCGGTGGGGCTGTTCGTGGCCTGCCTGTACCCGTATGTCTACCTGCTGGCCCGCACCGCGCTGGCCGAGCAGGCCGCCCCGATGATGGAAGCGGCCCGCCTGCTGGGCGCGCCGCTGCGCCGCCGGGTGCTGGAGGTGGCCTTGCCGATGGCCCGCCCGGCCTTGGCCGCTGGCGTCGCGCTGGCGCTGATGGAGACGCTGGCCGACTACGGCGTGGGCGCCTACTTCGGCCTGACGACCTTCACGACCGGCATCTACAAGGCCTGGCTGGTGCTGGACGACCACATCGCCGCCGCCCAGCTGGCCAGCGTGCTGTTGGTGGTGGTGGCGCTGCTGCTGTGGGCCGAGCAGCGGGCGCAGGCGCGCATCCGCTTTGCCGCCAGCCGGCCCTCGGCGAACAGCGGCAGCGTCGCCTCGCGGCCACAGGCACTGCGCGGCGTGCACCAGGCGATGGCCTGGCTGGTTTGCGGGCTGCCGGTGCTGATGGGCTTCGTGCTGCCGGTGGCCTGGCTGGTGCGGCTGCTGTGGCAAGAGTCTGGTGGCGGCGACGACGGTGCGCCCGCGTCGCCGGTGCTGGCAGCGGGCTACCTGGCGCGCTTCGTCGGCTGGGCGGGGGCCAGCTTCCGCCTGGCCACTGCGGCGGCGTTGGCGGCGGTGCTGTTCGCGCTGCTGCTGGCCTTTGCGCTGCGCCGCTCGCACGGCCGCCGTGCCCGCTGGCTGCGTGCGGCGGCGCAGGTCGTGTCGCTGGGTTACGCGGTGCCGGGCGCCGTGGTGGCGGTGGGCATCTTGCTGTGGACCGGCATGGTGCAGGCCTGGCAGCCGCAGTGGGGCGCCGCGGCGTTGGTCACCGGCACGGTCTTCGGGTTGCTCTACGCGTACATGGTGCGCTTCTCGGCGGTCGCGCTGCAGTCGGTGCAGGCCGGCTACGCCCGGGTGCCGGCGTCGATCGACGAGTCGGCGCGGCTGCTCGGTGCCGGCCGGCGCCGCACCTTCGTCGAGCTGCACCTGCCGCTGCTGGGCCGCACGACCGTGGCCGCGGCCTTGCTGGTCTTCGTCGACACGATGAAGGAGCTGCCCGCGACGCTGGTGCTGCGCCCCTTCGGCAGCGACACGCTGGCGGTGGTGGCCTACCAGTTCGCGCGCGACGAGCGCCTGGCCGAGGCCGCGCTGCCTTCGCTGGCGATCGTCGCCGTCGGCCTGATCCCGGTGCTGATGTTGTCGCGCGCGCTGCGCTCGCGATGAAGCGCCCATCGATGGCGGCTTGACAAGCCCTTGTTCGTCCCTAGCCTGAGGGATGGGGCGCGCCCCTTGCCAGGCGTACGGTCGCGCCTTGGATCGGATGGCCCCGGCGCAACAGCCGGCGGCCCGTCAGCATCAGACCGAGACCCCCTCGCCACGGCCCACCGGCCGGCGCCGCGAGGGCGGTAACCCGGCGTTGGTCGCGTTCGGAAAGCAAAGAGCAGTACCCAGTGCCGCACCTGCGGGGGCGCGGCATCGGGGGTGGTTTGCCCGCGCCTTGCCTGGAGCCGGTTGATGGACTTCATCGAGCGTTTGTTCGGCTGGTCGCCCGACGATGGGTCCGGGTTGTTCGAGCTGATGCTGTTCGCGATCCCGATCGCCGGCATCGTCTACCTCGCGTGGCGGCGCCGTAGCAGCGGCCGACGCGACCGGCACGACGACTGACCCCCACGGGCACCACCATGGCCGACAGCGTCGCCCCGGAGTTCGAGCGTTTCATCGCCGCCGAGCGGCGCGCCAAGCGGCTGGCCCCGCCGCCGCAGCGGCTGCAAGAGGGCCAGGTCTTCGACACGGTGTTCGTCGAGCAAGGCCAGGCGGTCGAGCTGCTGCGCGTTGCTGCGCGGCGCGGCGCCGGCCTGTACCGCCCGACCCAGCGCACCGAGGTCGTCTGGGTCGATGGTGACCGCGAGCTGGCGGTCGGCATCAACGGCGTCGACATCAAGATGACCGACGGCCTGGTCGGCATCTTCATCCCGGTGCGCTGCGACCAGACCGGCTCGGCGCTGGTCCAGGTCGCGTTCGCGGTCGGCTCGGCCAACAAGCCCGGCGGGGTGTTCGCCGCCGCCCACCGCCGGCCCTACGGCCCCGAGCTGATTGTCACCGTCTGGGGCGACGCGCTGGTGGCCTTCGCCTGGCAATGCCTGCTCGGCCTGGTCAGCCAGGTGGCCGGCGCGACCGGCAAGGACGCGCGCGGCAACGTGCTGGTGCCGGTCGAGTTCATGGCCGATGCCAAGGGGCTGCAGGTCGTACCGATGGCCCGCCACCGCTTCGCCGGATCGAGCGGCCTGACATGACTAAGGCAACGCTGAACAAGTCCCTCGCAGGCAGCGCATCCCTGCTTTGGGCGGTCTGCTGCGTTGCAAATCCGCGCCATAGCACGAGCTATGGCTGTGGTTTGCGCCTTGCAGCCCATCCCAAACCAGGGCGCGCAGCCTCGCGGGGACTTATTCAGCGTCGCCCCAACACGGAGTGCCAGCCATGAGCGGGATGTCCAAAGAGGAGTTGGGCGTTCTGGGCAACCTGGCCGTGGCGCTGGGGGTCTTCGACGCTGACGGCCAACCCAACGGCGACTGGTTCGGCCACCCCGAAGAGTCGCTGAAGAACATGCTGGCCAAAGAGGGCCAGCGCGAGGCGCTGATCGCCTTCGTCGACGAGGCCCTGGGCGGTGCCGACCGCACCACCGACCCGCGCGGCGTGATCTGGCTGCCGATCGTGCAGCTCGACGACCCCGACCTGCTGGTCGCGGTGACGGTCGACGAATCACCCGCCGCCGGCCTGCACATCGGCCTGGGCATCGCGGTGCGCACCAGCGGGCCGGACTCGTCGACCTCGTTGTCGATCCCGCTGTTCCTGGCCCACCGGGATGGCGGGCCGAACGTCAGCAACCCGTTGCTGCTGGGCAGCGCGGGCGGGCGCATCCGCATCGCCACCGACATCACGGTCGACAGCGGCGCACCGGTGCCGGGCCAGGCGCGCCTGGGCGCGATCGGCCTCGATGTCGACCTGCCGACGCTCGGCACCGACCCCAAGGGCCCCGTCTTCGGCCTCGCGCTCACCGGCTTCCAGCTGCCCGGGGCGCAGCAGCCGCGCGACCTGCGCGTGGCCGCCGATGGCCTGGACGAACTCGACGACGCGCTGCTCGACCTGATCCTGTCGCTGGTCAAGGCCCAGGCCGACGCCGCCGCCGGCAACTCGCTGATCGCCGCCGTCGGCGGGCTGCTGGGCCTGCGCAGCGGCGACGCGGTGCCCGACTTCCCGATCACGCAACTGCCCACGCAGGGCGTGCAGGCGCTGGCCGACTGGGTGCACGGCATCCTGACGACGCCGGCGCAGCTGAACGACTGGGTCGGCCACCTGGCCACCTTGCTCGGCGGCACGGCCGCTGGCGCGAGCGTCGATTTCGACCTCGGCGGCGCGGCCGAGCTGACGCTGGGCCTGCAGGTCGGCAGCGGCCCGTCGGGCCACACCACGCTGACGCCGACGCTGGCCGTCTCGCTCGGCAACGACGACGCGCGCGTCGAGGCGCAGGCCGCGCTGTTCCGCATCGACCTGGAGACCGGCGCGGCGCAGGCGCTGCCCTCCATCGGCGCCTGGGCGGCAGTGGGCCGCGGCACGGTCGGTCACCGCGTGATCGACGTGACCAACCCGACCGTGGTGCGGGCCGACACGCTGCGCCTGGGCTTCGGCATCGACGCCCAGCGGCGGCTGAACTTCGTGCTCGCCGCCGATGCGGTGACGCTCGGCGCGCACAGCTACCCGACGCTCGACCTGACCTCGCCCGACGCGGTGATGGATGCGGTCGGCAACACCGTGGGCGACGTGCTCGACCAGCTGCTCGCCGGCTGCGGCGACGCGCTCGACGTCGTGCGGCTGCTGCTCGGGCTGGACGCGCCGAACGGCGTGCCGGCGGTCTCGGTCAGCGCGCTGATGAGCGACCCGCTGGCCGCCGCCGCGGGCTACTGGCAGGCCCTGCTGGCCGCACCGCCGGCCGCGATGACCGAGGTGCTCGAAGCGCTGCGCGACGCGCTGGCCGATGCGAGCGAAGCGGTCGCCATCATCCACGGTACCGGCACCGCGCTGGACCCGTGGCGCGTGCCGCTGATCGGCCCGCTCGAACTCGAATTCGCCGCCACCGGCAGCACACTCGCCGTCAACGCCGCCATCGCGACCAGCGTCGATTCGCTCGGCCAGCGCTGCACGGTGGTCGACATGCGTCTGGCCGCCACGCTGGCCCGCATCGACCTGGCCGCGAAGACGGCGGTGCTGATGCCCGGTGTCGAAGGCCGCATCAGCGCCCGCGAGCGCGGCGTCGACCCGCCGCGGGTGACGCTCGCGCTGGGTGATGCGATCGCGCTCACCGCCAGCGGCGTCGGCCTGGGCCTGGCCTGGGCGCCGGGCAGCGGCCTGTCGGCATCGCTGGACGCACCGAACCTCACGCTGCGCCAAGGCAACCTGAGCCTGCCGGTGGCCTTGCCGGTCATCGCGGCCGATGGCAGCGTCACCCTGCCGCCCGAGGCGTGGAGCGGCGTCGAGTCGCTCGTCGGTTACCTCGGTGAACTCGCCGGCGGTTTCTTCGGCCAGTTCGTCGCCGCGCTCGGCTGGACGGCCGAGGTGCCGACCCCCGGCGACGACCGCGGCGCCCGCCTGCCGCTGGCCGACCTGATCGACGACCCCGCTGCGGCGCTGGCCCTGTGGCTGCCGCAGCTGGCGATGAGCGAGCTCGGCCCCGAAGCCTTGTCGCTGCTGGCCGACCTGTTCCGAGGGGCGGGCGCGAACCGCGGCTTGATCCAGGGCACCGGCCACCCGGACGACCCCTACCGCCTGGCGCTGGCCGATGGCCTGCCCGAGGTTGCGGTCTGGTTCCCGCCGCAAGGGCTGGAGCCGCGGCTGGTGGCCGCGCCGCCGGCACTGCAACGCTGGCGGCCGGGCGAGCCCGGCCTGTCTGCCGACGTGCTGGCGCTGGCGTTGTCGGCTGAAAGCGAAGTGGCCGACGACGTCAACGCGCTGGTCGATGGGCGTGACCTGGCCGGTGGCCTGGCCGCGCTGGCCGAGCGCTGGGTCGGCGGTGACGGCCGCGTGTTGCCGCCGGCGGTCACGCCGGCCGATGCGCTGATCGACCGCGCCGGCCTCGCGGTGGGCCAACTGCCGGCCCGGCTCGATCTGCAAGACCTGACCGGCCGCGTGCCCGGCACGGTGGTCTACGTGGCCCTGCAAGGCGACGCCGCGGCCGATGTGTGGGCCACCGGCCTGCCCGCCGACCATCTGGTCGACCTGAGCACCGCGGGCCTGGACGCGAGCATGTTCACCGCGCCCACGCCGGCCACCGGCGCGTGGCTGTTGCGGTTGGGCACCCGCGCGGCGTGCAAGCTCGCCGGCAGCGCCACCGACGGCACGCCCGAGCAGGCCGCGCGCCTGGCTCGCGTGCTCGATGTGTTGGCCAGCGTCAGCAACGACATCGTGCTGGTCGCGCTCGCCGGCGCCGGCCACGCGGCCCGTCTGGCGGCGCAAGCGCAGGCGGCGGTCACCGACCTGATCACGCTCGGCACCCCGCTCGGCCCTATCTCGCTGACTGCACTGACCACCCAGCCGACCGCCGACGCGCTGCGCCTGCTGCACCGCCTGCTGCCGGCCCCGGTGGACACCAGCGACCCCGACACGCTGGCCGACGACGAAGACCTCGCGCTCGGCCGTGCGCTGGTCGGCGCGATGATGGAGCTCAGCGCGCTGGCCGACCCCGGCGCCGACCTGCGCCCGCCGATGGTGCCGCCGGCCGCGGCGCGCGCCGGCCTGGCCATCACCGCGGTCTTCGGCACCGTCACCGCCGACCAGGTGGCGCGGGCCACCACCGCGATCGTGGCCGCCGGCCTGGCCGAGCGGGCCCGCGAACGCGCGACCATGCCGCTGCCCGAGCCCAGCGGCGTGCAGGCCGGCCTGCTGCTGCCGATCGCCCCCACCGCCAACGGCAGCCTGAAGATCCGCGGCGAAGCGCGGCTGACGCTGTTCGCCTACGACCTCGACGACGGCATCGACACCACGCCCACGCTGCGCACGCGGCTGAAGCTGAGCGACCGCAGCGGCTGGCTCGCGTCCACCCCCGAGCTCGAACTGCGCATGCTCAGCGCCGAGCTGCTGCTCAAGCTCGACGGCGCCGACCATGGCCAGACCCGCCTCACGCTGCACGACGCACGCTTCTTCGACCAGTCGTGGGAACGCCTGCTGATCGGCAACACCGACGACGCGCTGCCGCTGCTGCCCGAGGCGCGCAGCATCCTCGCTGCCGCCGCGCAGCGCCTGACGGCCGACGCCGCCGGCACCGCGTCGCTCGCGCTGCGTTCGCTGTGGGCCGCGCTCGGCCTGGTGGCGCCCGACGGCAGCCTGATCGGCGATGCGGTCGACACCTTCGTCCACGACGCAGGCGGCCTGCTGCGGCAACGCCTGGCGCAGCAGCAGGCGGCGTTGTCATCGGCGATCAGCGCGCTGCTCGGCCCGCTGGGCGCCAGCGTCAACCTCGCGGCGCAAAGCGTGCACCTTCAAGGCGGCGGCGACGGACTCGGCCGCTTCGGCTGGCAGGCCGATGTGCTGGCCACCACGGCGGGCCTGACCGGCCAGCTGCGCTTCGGCCCGTCCACGCCGCTGCCGACCACCGGCAACCTGCAGCTGCTGGTCGACCTCGACCCGTTTACCGTCACCTTGCTGTGGCAACAGGCCAGCGGCGGGGCCGACACGATCCCGCTGTGGCCCGCGCCAGACGCCATGGCGCTGGCCCGCGCGATCGCCAAGGCGGCGCCCAGCCTCGGCGGCCACGCCGCGCTCGAGCTGATGCGCCGTGCCGACGACAGCGCCCGCCCGATCATCGACGCGCTGCTCGACGCACTCGGCCTGCTGCGCGGCCTGGCCGGCGACACCGACCGTGCGCTGCGCCCGCTCGCCGGCCTGCTGGCCGACCCCGCCGGCTGGCTGCGCAGCGCCGACTCGCTGGCCGCCAACCCGGGCAAGATCCAGGGCCTGTTCGACGCGATGCGGCCGCTGCTCGGCATCGCCGGCGCGCCCGGCACGCCGATCGCGCTGGCCACCGGCGTGTCGCTCAGCGTCGTCGCGGCCGGCCCCGGCGCGCGGCTGACGCTGGATGTCGACCCCAGCGGCTGGGCTGCGCCGAACGGCATCACCGGCCGTCTCGCCGCCGGCCTGGGCGCAACGCTGACGGTCGGCCCCTCGGGCCCGCCGGTGGTGGGCGTGGCCGCGCATGTCGGGCTGACCGGCGCGCCGGCCGGCAAGCAGGCCGTCCACGCGCTGCTGTCGAACAGCGGGCTGCAGGTCTTCGTGCGCCCGGCCAGCGGGCCGGACATTTCGCTCGTGCCGTTCTCCGGCCTGGGCGCGCTCGCCGCGGCGGCCGAAGCGGCCTTGCCCTTCCTGCTCGACCAATTGGCCGCGCTGCCATCGCCCACCGGCCCGCTGGTGGCCAAGGTGGGCGACGCGCTGAACCTGCGCAACAACACGCCGGCCTTCGACGGCGCCAAGCTGCAGCAGTTCGCCGCCAACCCGGTCGGCGCGTTGGAAGGCGCGGCCTTGTCGATCGCGCAGACCGGGCTGGACACGATCGCGCCGCTGCTCGACACGCTGCTGCCCGCGGGCATCACCGTGACCGGCAGCGACGACGAGCTGCACGTGACGATCAGCGAATTCACGCTGTCGTGGACGGCGTCCGACGGCACCGTCACACTCGCTGGCCACGACGTGCCGGTGCCGGGGCTCGACGCGCTGAGCTTCACGCTGGCGCTGAACGCCGCCGGGCTGAAGGAGCTCAGCGCCACCGCCGGCCCGATGGTGATCGATGCCGGCGGCGTGATCCTGCGGCCGTTCATCACGGTGGCCGCGGGCAGCAACCCGGCCGGCGGGCGCCGCGTGGCGCTCGGCATGGCGCTCGACGACACGCATCGCTTCGCGCTGCGCTGGCTGCTGGACACCCACGCGGTGGCGCTGGTGTCGAGCGACGGGCTGGTGGGCAGCGGCAGCGACGACCCCGACCCACTGAAGGTCGCGCTGCGCATCGTCGAGGTGGTGGCCGACCTGGTCGCCGCGGTCGCGATGGCGCAGCAGCCGGTGCAAGACCTGCTCGACAGCCCCGTCGGCGACATCGACGTGCGCAACCTGCTGCGCGGCGTGGTGCTGGCCGACGTGGCCGACCCGCAGGCGCTGATCGCCGGCCTGTTCGACCCCGCCACACTGCTGGCGCGCATCCACAAGCTGTTCTCGAACCTCGCCGGCGCCGGCATCGAGATCAAGATCGACGCCTTCACCGTTGCCTTCCTGAAGATCGACAACGTGATCGGCGTGCAGGTCGGCGTCGATGGCCGCTTCCCGCTCGTCACCGGCGACGTGATGCTCTGGCTCGAGAACGACGACTCGTGGATCACGCCGAACCCGCCGGGTGATGGCGGCCTGTTCGTCGGCTTCCTGCCGGGCACGCTGCCGCTGGCGTTCAAGCCCAGCCTGGTCGTCAACGGCCTGGGTCTGCGCGTGGGCAAGAACTCGGGCCCGCTGCTCGACATCGGCCTGTCGCTCGATTCGATCGCGCTGCATGCCTATGCCGCCATCGACGGCGGCGGCGCCAAGAGCGGTGGCGTGCAGCTGCAGTTCAGCAACCTCGCGGTCTCGGCCGGCGGCGCCAAGGGCGACAACGGCATCGCGCAAGGCGTGATGAAGGACACCGGCCCGACGCCGCCCAAGCCCGCGTTCTCGCCGGCCCTGGCGATCCAGGTGCACAACGGCGGCGCGGTCGCCGTCACGCTGCGCGCTGGCGACCCGCCGGGCCCGTGGTGGATCGCGATCCAGAAGGGCTTCGGCCCGCTGTACCTTGAGCAGATCGGCTTCGGCGCGACCGAGGTCAGCGGCAAGCTCGAGCGCATCTCGCTGCTGATGGACGGCTCGGTCTCGATGTTCGGCCTGACCTGCACGGTCGACGACCTGCAGATCACCTACCTGCTGACCGACGGCGACTTCTTCAACGCCGACAACTGGCGCGTCGACCTGGCCGGCCTGGCCGTCTCGGCCGACATGGCCGGCGTGCAGATCGCCGGTGGCCTGCTGAAGCAGACCACGCCGGCCGGCATCGAATACCTGGGCATGCTGCTCGGCCGCTTCGGCGTCTACGGGCTGACCATCTACGGCGGCTACGGCGAGGGCAACGACAACGGCCAGAAGTTCACCGCCTTCTTCGCGGTCGGCGCGATCATCGGCCCGATCGGCGGGCCGCCGGCCTTCTTCCTCACCGGCATCGGCGGCGGGCTGGGCATCAACCGCAAGCTGGTCGTGCCGACCGAGCTGTCGAACTTCGGCGACTACCCACTGATCCAGGCGCTGGACATCGCCGCCAGCCCGCAAGACCCGATGACCCAGCTGCGGGCGCTGGGCGCGTACTTCCCGATGCAGAAGGGCACCTTCTGGTTCGCCGCCGGCGTGTCGTTCAACAGCTTCGCACTGGTTGACGGCATCGCGGTGCTCGGCATCCAGATCGGCGACGGGCTGGACATCAACCTGCTCGGCCTGGCGCGCATGGCGCTGCCGCGGCCGCAGGTCGCGCTGGTCTCGATCGAGCTGGCGCTGCTGGTGCGCTTTTCCAGCAGCGAAGGCGTGCTGTGGGTTCAGGGCCAGCTGACCGACAACTCGTGGCTGCTGTACCCCGATGTCAAGCTCACCGGCGGCTTCGCCTACGTGATCTGGTTCAAGGGCGAGCATGCCGGCGAGTTCGTGCTGACGCTGGGCGGCTACCACCCCGACTTCCACCGCGACGGCTACCCGGTCGTGCCACGCCTGGGCCTGCGCTGGAGCATCGGCGACTACATCGTCATCAAGTCCGGCAGCTACTTCGCACTCACCTCCGAGGCCTTGATGGCCGGTGGCGATTTCGAGGCCTCGGCGCATTTCGGCCCGGCCTGGGCCGAGGTCAAGTTCGGCGCCAACGGCATCGTCTACTTCGACCCCTTCCACTACCAGGTCGACGCCTACGCCCGCATCGCCGCGGGCATCACGATCGACACCTGGATCTTCGGCGAGATCACGATCTCGATCAGCCTGGGCGCCCGCATCGATGTCAGCGGGCCCGACTTCCACGGCAAGGTCACTTTCGAGATCGGCCCGGTCGAGCTGACGGTCGAGTTCGGCGGCTCCGACAAGTCGTCCGAAAACGGCATCGCCGCGCAGGCCTTCATCACCAAGTACCTCGATGCGGGCGACGCCACGGCGGCCGATGCGCATGCGCTGATGACCTCGTTCGGTGCGCAGCCCTCGGCCAAGGGGCAGGACGCGACGCCCGACGGCTCGGTCGACAAGCCCTTCGTCGTGGTGGCCGAGTTCGGCCTGACCTTCACCAGCACCGTGCCCGCGGTGCGCGTGAACCGCGTCAACGCCGGTGCCGGCGCGGTCACCAACCACGCGCCCAGCACCGCGCTGGCGGTGGCGCCGATGAAGGTCGCGACGATCGAGCCCGAGATCAAGCTGACCTGGCAGCGCAACGGCGCGACCGAGACCTTCCCGTTCGTTGTCACCGCGCGGCCGCATGGCCGGTTCCCGGCCGGTGTCTGGGGCAAGCCGCAAGACCCGCACAACCGCAAGGTGCCCAAGGGCGACATGATCGAGGCCCTGTGCGAGCTCGACTTCGTCTCGACCGCGACGCCGTCGGCGCCCGGCCCCGAGATCGCCTACTACCAGGTCGAGACCGGCCCGCGCCAGCCGCTGCCGTTCACCCGCCGGGCGATCGACGCAGCCAAGGTCAAGGCCCAGGCCAAGGCCGTGACCGACCTGGTGACGCCGCCCGACACCGTCAGCGCCGCGTTCCACCACGCCGGCATCTTCATGGCCGACACGGCCACGCCGACGCTGCTGGCTTCGCTGCGCGGCGAGCGCCAGGCACCACCGCTGCTGGGCACGCTGACCGAAGGGCTGGACGACAGCGCGCTGACCACCATCCCCGGCATCGGGCAGCGCCCGCCGGGCAAGGTCTACGACCACTTCATCGACCCGCCGCTGGCGGTGGGCCTGCTGTCCGGTGTCAGCACCGGCTTGCGGGTCGCGCCGCCGGCCCGCACCACGGTGCGCGACTCGGCCCGCGCCTGGCGCGTGGCACCGCCGACCATCGCCTCGGTCGAGGCGCAGGCCAGCCACTCGATCGCCGCGCGGCTGACGATCGCCGACACGCCGGCGATGACCACCGGCCGCACCCGCACCGTGCTCGGTGTGGGGGCGCTGCCACCCACCGCGGTGGCGCACGCCGCGCCGGCGATCGTGGCGCGGCCGGGGGCCGGCGGCAGCGAGCCGCTGGGCGACTTCTCGGCCGGCCTGCTGGGCCAGCAGGGCCTGGGCCGCACACGCAGCAAGGCGGCGCGGGCCGAGGGCAGCGCCGGGGCGGTGCTGACGCCGGGCCAGGTGGTGGTGCTGAAGCTGCCGAATGCGAAGGCCGATGCGGCGCTCGACGGCGTCAAGCGGCCGCAGCTGGCGGTGCTGGGGGCGGCGGCGCGCGTCGTGGTGCTCAGCCACGGCGGCAACCTGATGGCCGATCGCCTGGTCGGCGGTGACAAGCCGAACCCGGCCAGCCTCGAGATCGCGCAGGGTGCCGAGCGCATCGTCGCGGTGGCCCAGGGCGCCGGCATGGGCCAGGGCGACCTCAACGCCGCACCGGCCGGCCTGGCCGGCTGGCACGCCGGGCTGCAGATGCCGTATGTCGGCTGGTCGGCGGCGATCGGCCCGGGCTGCGTGATGCAAAGCCAGGGCCCGTCGCTGAAGCTGCACCGCGAGCGGCGCGACGGCGGCTGGGTCAATGGGGCCGAGCTGGCGCGTGGCGTCAGCACGGTGACCACCACCTTCAGCGAAGCGCCGAACGTGGTCGTCGTGGTGTTGGACGACCCGGCAGCTTTCGGCAACGAGGTCGGTGGGCGGCAGCTGCTGCTGGGGCTCGACGGGGCCGAGCGCCTGCGCGACGCGGCGGGCCGCGAGCGCGCGCCGCAGCTGCTGGCGATGGAAAACCGCAGCGTGCTGGCCTACGAGATCGTGCCGCAGGGCGACCGCCCGGTGGTGGTGACGATCGCCAGCGACGAGGGCTGGTCGCTGGTCGGCGTGATGGGCTCGGCGCAGCTCGATGCCAAGGGCGCGATCGCGCTGATCTCGGCCCGCGGGCTCGATGCGGTGCTGCAACCCTTCGCCCAAGGCACGGCCGGTGGGCCGGCCAGCCAGCTGCAGTGGCAAGGGCCGACCCGCACCGACGGCCAGCGCAAGCTGGCGCAGGCCAAGGCGATGGGCCGTCACCCGGTGGCGGCGGGCGCCGCCGCGCCTTCCCGGGCACCGCGCAAGAAGAGTGAAGGAGGGTCCCGCTGATGCCCAAGACCGGCTATTTCGTGCTGCACAGCAACGTCGTGCCGCGGGTCACCGCGGGCAAGTACGACCTGGTCAGCGAGCAGACCGGCGTGCCGTTCCCCGTGGCGCCGGAGCACACCCACATCACCGTCAGCTCGCCGCGTTATGTGATGCCGACCGAGCAGATACTGTCGAGCTTTCCGCCAGCCAATGCCGACGGGGCGTTCGGCGACCGGCTGCCGCAGATCGTGCTGAAGCGGCGCACGCTGCCGTGGGAGCGCAACCCCGAGGGCAACTCAGAGCCGTCGCCGCAGGGCACGCCGTGGCTGGCGCTGGTGGTGGTGGCCGAGGGCGAGGCCGAGCTGTCGACCGCGACGCCGGTGGCCAACTGCGTGACGCCCGACACCAAGCTGCTCGACCCGAGCGACAAGGACACCGAGCAGGCGGTGTACCTCGCGGTGACGCAGACGGTGGTCAACAAGATCTTCCCGAAGAAAGAAGACCTGCCGTTCCTGACCCACGTGCGCGAGGTCGACGTCAACGACACCGAGCTGGCCAACGGCGACGACGACGGCTGGCTCGCAGTGGTGCTGGCCAACCGCCTGCCGGTGTTCGACGACGCGAACAACAAGCCGGTGCGCTACATGGCCTGCCTGCTCAACATCGAAGGCCAGCTCGAGAACCTGGCCAAGCCGCCGCCGCCGGGTGACGACTTCCATTTCGAGCTGGCGCAGGACTGGACGGTGCTCGCGACGATGGACCCGCGCATCGGCATCGACCCGCGTGCGATGGGCGGCATCGACATCGGCAACGTGGTGCTGCCGCAGGCCGAAGCGCAGATGCACGCCGCCGGCCGCAACCGGCCCAAGGCGGCCAAGCAGGTCGCGCAGCTGCCGATCGCTTCGAGCCTACCGACGGCAGGGGCGACGCTGAACGGCGCCGCCGCGATGCAGCAGACGGCCTACGCCAACCAGTGGGCCCAGATCACCGAGCAGGTGGCCGTGGCCGCGCGCGACCCCGACGCCAAACGCCTGGTGCGCGACACGATGGCCTCGGGCTTCCGGCTGCCGATCTCGGCCTTCGCGCTCGAAAAGGTCTATCGCTTCCCGGTGCTGGCGCACTGGTCGTTCACGACCAGCGAAGGCGCCACCTTCGAGAAGCTGATGCAGCAGCTCGACGTGGGCCTGCTCGGCACCTTGCCCGAGCCCGACCCGAAGAAGCCGCCACCGGCCAAGGCACCGCCCGAGGTGGTCGAGACCGGCCACATCGGGCTGGACCACCGCACCCGCCGCGGCGACGCGTCGCGCGCCTGGTACCGCGGGCCGATGGTGCCGTTCCCGATGAAGCGCGACCCGGTTACGCAGGCCGGCAAACCACTTCTGGCCCATGCGTCCGACCAGCTGCGCCGCGTCGTGCCCGATGGCCGCGAAGACCTGGCGCTGGCGGCGGCCTTCGAGATCGGCCGCCTGCTCGCGTTGTCGCAGCTGTCGGTGGTGTCGGCGCTGCTGCGCTTTCGCAACGAGCAGTTCGGCGCCGGCCGCGTGCACCAGCTGTTGTCGCAGCTGATGCCCTACAAGCTGCCCGACCTGATCGACCAGCGCATCGACCTCGGCCGCTTCGTGGCGCTGGAGTTCTTGAACGATCTGGGCGTCAACCCCGAAACGATGCTGGGCCCGCGGCGCCCGATCGCCGACCCGGGCCGCGAGCTGAAGGTCGACGGCGACCTCGACGCGGTGATCGCGGCCGGCCTGGGCATCGATCTGGCGGCGGTGATGAAGATGGCCGACCAGGTCGGCGTGCTCGGCGCCATCGCCCGCACACCGGCCACCGTGGCCACGCCGACGCAAGGGCTGACGCCAGAGCTGGTGGCCGACCTGCAGATGAACCTCGACGCGGCCTTGACCGGTGTGCTGAACGTGGCGGCGCCGCAGAAGTTCCAGCAGCAGCAACCGAAGGCGGTGATGAAGGGCGGCGGGATGAAGGGGGCCAAGGCGCCGAGCGCCAAGGCCGCCGCACCGGCCCGAGATGCGCTCGACGACCTGCTGGCCCGCCATGCCAACACCGACGAGGGGCACTGAGATGACGCTGCGGAACTGGCGAAGGCTTCTGATGTTGGCGCGTCGCGGCGGGTGCTACCCGGCGGAGGCTCATGGTTCCGCGGTCGGCGCTGGGCGCCGACTGCGCTGCGATGCTCGGGCCGCGGTCGCGCGCAGAACTCGCTTCGTTCGCCTTGCTCACTGCGCTCAGACAGCTGCGCGAGTCAGTTCACGATGCGCGCTGCGCGCGCCGACCGCGGCCCTGCGCTTCTCGCCGCTGCACAAATCGCCCCCACCGGGTAGCACCCACCGCGAGGTCGACGTTGAGCGCGTTCTCGATCGAAAGACACCGACGCTCGCCCACCCCGGTGCAGCACCGACCGCGCCGCGCGCGGTGGAGAGATCGCCATGCTGAAGTACCTCGATGCCGTCACGGTGATGAACGCCTCGGTGGCTGCCGCGCAGCAGTACGTGCAGCTGGTGACCGACCGCGACCCCGACGATGGCGAGCATGTGGTGCCGGGTGAACTGCGCCGCTTCATGTCGCGGCTGCGGCTGTTGCACGGCGTGCCGTTCAGCTACCTGGTGCCCGATGCGTCGCTGCTGCCGATCGAGTCGATCCGCTTCTTCTACATCGACCGCAACTGGACCGACGCGCTGGTGGAGGGCGCCTTGAGTGTGGGCACCATCACCACCGCCGACCGCACGCAGCTCGAAGCGGTGTACCCCACGCTGCGGGCCGAGATCGACGAGGCCGAGCGCACGATCCGCCAGCCGCGCGGTGAAGCGTTGCTGAAGGCCGGCAGCGGCACGATCACCGGCTTCCTGCTGCGCTCGCGCGCCGTCTCGGGCTGGCCCAACCTGCATGTGCGGGCCTATTCGCGCGACGTGGTGAAGGACGACGCGCTGACCACCGAGGCCGAGTCGAACCCCGAGCGGATGAAGGTGCTGCGCATGGAGCGGCTGGCGCCGGCCGTGCTGCTGGTGCTGTTCGACGGCGTGCCGGCGGTCGTGCACATCGAGGAGCCGCGCCAGGGCATCCAGTTCGGCGTGCGCATCGACCCCAAGGGCCCCGGCAACCAGCGCAAGGTGCGCATCCGCGACAAGAACACCGGCAACCTGGTCGACGTCAACGGCAACCCCGAGCCGCCCGAAGCCACCTTCACCAACGACAACTCGGTGCTGGTGCCCTTCCGCAAGAACGCGCCGGGCGTGCTGGACGTGGTCGAGCTGCAAAAGCGCCTGGCGGCCAAGGCCCCGCCGCAGGCCGCGAGCCTGGCGCCCAACGAGTTCGCGTTGCAGATGCTGCGCTTCCCGTTCCGCCAGGTCTTCGGTGACCCCTCGGACACCGAGGGCAAGCAGTTCTACAACCTCGATGCGTTCCAGGCCTCGATCGCCCTGCCTGATTGGCAGGCCACCGTGGCCGCCTACGTGCAGAAGGCGCAGACATGAGCAAACCCCGCGCCAGCAAGGCCCAGGTCGACCAGCCCCGCAGCCTCGTGCGTCAGCCGGGTGGGTTGGCGATGCGGCTGCCCGACATCGACGTGCGCAGCGTGCTGCGCGACAAGCGTTTTCTCGCCGCCGATCGCGCCTCGCTCGACCTGGGCGAGCTCGCCACCTGGGACGACTACCTGCTGCGCGAGCGGCGGTTGATGGTGCCGATCGACGTGCAAGCGCTGTACGTGCCGCCCGGCGGCAAGGAAGCGTTCGTGCGCGTGCCGATGCTGCTGGCCGGCGAAAACGGCAAGGTCGCCGAGAAACCGGAGGACGGCTTTCCGCCGCCGTTCACCGCGGGCCAGCCACGCCCGGCCGGCGTGCACCTGCACTGGGCCATGCCCGACGCATTGCTGCGTGGCCAACTGGCGCAGCGCACCGATGGCAGCGCCAACCGCCTGACCCTGCCACTGCTGCCCGACCGCTGGGTCGTGCTGCGGCTGATGCTGCCGCTGGGCGCCACCGAGGTCGTGCTGACCGGCTGGGTGCTGGAGGCCGACCGCGCGGTGGCGGTGCCGCTGGGCAGCTGGACCGAAGGCGGCAGTGCGTCGCAAAGCGCGGTGCCGGCCGGTGCCGAGCTGACGCGCGAGCAGCTGACCGGCACCGTCGGCGGCTCGGTCAGCTGGGCGGCCTGCTACGACGCGGTGCTGAACCGCTTCGCCTTCCACGACCCGCTGGCCGACGTGGCGGCGCTGGCGCCCAAGGGGGTCGACGAGAACTGCGCCGCCTACCTGGTGGCCGGCTGGTGGAGCGACCCCGCGCTCGACCCGCTGGACAGCGCACGCAGCAACACCAGCCTGCACGAGCTGCTGGACCGGCTGCGCTGGCGCCTGCTCTACGAATGGGGCGACGAGCAATGGGCGCTGCAGGAGCAGAAGGCCCAGTTCGACCTGCGCAAGGCGCTGGGCCTGACGACCGCCGAGCGCTGGTCGAGCCCGCGGCCGTTCCAGGCGCCGGACATCGGCCTGCGCAAGGCGGCGCAGCAGGTGTCGGCCTTCACGCCGATCGCGTCGACCTTCATCGAGCAGCCGGTGCTGCAGGCCAACTCGGTCTTTGCGTCCGAGGCCGCGCACCGCTACATCGCGCCCTCTTGGCAGCTGCGCTCGTCGCTGCTGCATGGCGCCGTCTATGGCGTGCCGGTCAAGGGTGAGGTGCTGGCCGACCGCCGGCCGTCGGCCGCTTCGGTGTCGGTGGCGATGGGCCACCACGACGACGACCTGCTGGCCGCCTTTGCCGCGCCGGCCCAGGCCAACGAAGACCAGCGCCGCGCGACCGAGCGGCTGCTGGCGGCGTTCACCGCGCAGAAGGTCAACCGCCTGAACTCGGCCGACGGCCTGGCCGAGCTGGAAGACCGCGAGCACTCGGCCGCGTTCGCCTCGCTGCCCTCGGGCTCGGCCGGCACCGACCGCTACCTGCAGCGTGTGCAGACCGGCGGCGTCGGCGGCCTGAGCTTCGGCCGCGACCGCATGGTCAGTCAAACCGGGCAGTTCGCTGCCCAGACCAAGGCCCTGCAGGCCAAGGGCGCGAAGGCCGCCAAGGCCAGCGGCGGGGCGCAGACCCTGGCCAGCCAGACGCTGTTCGCCAGCCAGGGCAAGCCCACGCTGGTGCAGGCCACCGCGCTGCAGGTGAGCGACGCCGCGCGCTCGCGCGTGGGCGAGGTGCTGGCGCCGACCGAGTCGCGTGTGGTCAACCGGCCGGCGCCGCGCTGGACCTTCCCGACCGAGCCGATGGTCGCGGTGCGCGGTGCGTCGCGCAGCCTGCGCCACGGCGGCGACGGCCGCGGCTCGGCCGATGGCAAGCTGACCTGCCGCTGGCCGACGCATGTGATCGACGAGATCGCCGGCGTGATTGCCAAGGACCGCTTCGTCCGCTCGATCGGCAACGGCTCGGTGCCGCCCGAGGTGCTGACGCTGGCGCGCGAGCTGGTGTTGCACGACCCCTACCACGACGACTGGGTGGCCAACGCGGTGTCGCCCAATGCCGAGGTGCGCACCTCGGTGCTGCAGCGGCTGAAGGCCGAATCGGTGATGCGCTTCGGCGCCGACGGCACCTACGACGGCACCACCGTGGCCTTTCACCCGACGCTGGCCAAGACCAAGTCGGCGCGCATGAAGCAGGCCAAGGCGATGGCCAACACCATTGAGCCCGGCGTGCGGCAGCAGCAGGCGATGCTGGCCGACGAGATGGCGCGTTTCTCGCTCTACAAAGGCGCCGACCCCGACCTGGTGGGCGTGACGACCTGGGCCCAGCCCTGGGTGCCGATGTGGCTCGAATGGGAGGTCAAGGTCGAGGGCCTGGACCCACAGACGCTGGACGCCTGGCGCCTGGGCGCGGTCGACCTCGACGCCAACACGCCCGACATCACCGGCGACAGCGTCGCGCTGACCGGCCGCGCGCAGCTGACCACCGGCGCCGCCAACACGCTGCACGACGCGATCACCGACTGGCTCAACGCCGAAGACGCGCTGGACGACGTGGGCGCCGGCCTGGTCGACGAGAAGACCGAGGCGACCCTGCGCGTGCTCGACGAGGCCGTGCGCAACCTCGACGTGGTGACCGCCGCGCTCGACGGCCTGCGCACCCAGCTGCTTGGCTTTGCGGCGACCGACGGCCTGCGCCGGCCCAGCAACGGCGGCGGTGTCGGCCACCCGGCGCCCGAGACAGCGCCGCGCAGCGTGCTGGCCGGCTGCGTCAGCTTGAGCCGCGCCCGACTCCTCGACGCCTTCGGCCGCACGCTCGATGTGCCGCTGAAGCAGGTGCTGACGCCCACCCGCTCGACCCGGCCCGAGCGGCCCGGTGCGCTGGAGCTGGCGCCCCGCCTGCTGCGGCCCGCGCGCTGGCTGCTGCGGCTGGTCGACTCGGCCACCGCGGTGGGCAGCGAGGGCAGCGAAGCGCGGGTCGACCAGATCGAGGCCGCGCTGCAGGTCAACCCGGTGGCCGGCTTCGTGATGCCCGACCACCTGGACGAGAGCCTCGAGGTCTTCGGTGTCGACGGCTCGCCGATCGGCGAGCTGCTGCACGAGCCGGTCAGCGGCGGCGTGATGTGGGAGATCGCCGCCGGCCGCCCGGGCCCGGCCGACGCCGGCCCGCTGTATGGGCTGGAGCCGAAGCAGCTGGCGCTCGGCCGCTTCGCCGCCGGTGTGGTGGCGGCCGATGCCACCGCGCGCGCCGGTGCGCCGGCCAATGTCGAAGACGAGAACCGCGAATCGGCGCTGTCGGCGCTGCTGCGGGCGATCGACACCACGCTGTGGAGTGTGGACACCTTTGCCGCGTTAGGCAGCGAGCATGTCGCCGGCCTGGTCGGTCGGCCGATTGCGGTGGTGCGCGCGCAGCTGCGGCTGGAGCTGAAGCCCGCCGACGACGTGGACCTCAGCAACCCCGACCGCGCGGCCGAGTGGGCGGCGGCCGAGCAGGCGGCGCAGGCCTATGCGTTCCCGGTGCGCATCGGCGAGATCACGCGCAGCGACGACGGCCTGCTCGGCTTCTTCGTCGACGACGACTACTCGCGCTTTCGCCTGGTCGACAAGACGATCGCCGGCGCCGCCACCGACGCCGGCCGCAGCCGCGGGCAGTTGGGGCTGTATGCCAAGTCGGGCGGCCTGCCGGCGGCGCGGCCGATCACGCACGACTACATCGCCGGCAAGGACGACGACGACACGCTGAACCTGCACCTGAACCAGACCGTCACCTTGACGCTGCTGATGCACCCGGCCGGCAAGGCCACGCTCAGCTCGGGCCTGCTGCCGCGCAAGTCGCTCGGGCTGGCGCGCGACTGGGTCGGGCCAGGGCTGGCGAAGATCGCGCCGTCGCTGCGCACGGGGCCGGTGCTGGTCGAGACCGATCTGGCCAAAGACGGCCAGGTGCGGCTGCCGAAGGTGTCGGTCTTCGGCAAGGACCAGAACTTTCTCTGGCGCGACACGCCCGCCACCTGGCGCACCGACGCGATCCTGGCCGCCACGCAGACCGCGCTGCTGCCCGACACGCCGGCCGAGTTCCGGGAGGGTTGGATCCGGGTGGCGCCGGAGCAATTGGAAGGGGAATGACATGAGCCGTTATGCCTGGCCCGCATCCCCACGCGAAGAAGAGCGCGACGACCCGGCGGCGCGCGCCCGTTTCGTGCGCCGCGCGCGGCGCGAGTTCGACCCCGACGGCGCGCGCGAGGCCGGCCGCAAGGCGCTGCAGTCGCACGCGCCGGCGGCGCGCAGTGGCCGCCACGTGATGAAGGCGCCGGTGGTGGGCGCCGAGTTCGTCTGGCAGCCGCTCGGGCCGGTCTCGGTGACGGGTGGCCAGGCGGTGGGCGCCACGCGCGTGGCCGGCCGCGTCAACATGCTGGCGGTGCACAAAGATGGCGAGCGGCTGTACGCCGCGTCTGGCAACGGCGGTGTCTGGTACAGCGGCAACGGCGGCAAGCTGTGGCAGTCGCTCGGTGGCTTCGCCAGCACGCCCACCGGCGGCGTCAAGCGGCCGGCGCAGCGCAACGCCTGCGGTGCGATCGAGGTCGCGTTCGGCGGCGCCGAAGGGGCCGACACTGTCTACCTCGGCACCGGCGAAACCACGCACCCGTTCCAAGGCGATCCCGGCTCGTCCGAGGGGGGCATTGGCGTGCTGGTGGCGCAGAACCAGCCGACGCTGGCCAGCGACGACCCGTGGGTGCGCGAGGCCATCAACCTGGTCAACGAAGGTGTGTGCCGCATCGCGCTGCAGCCCTCGGGCAGCGGCGTGGTCGCGGCCACCACCGCGGGCCTGTTCGAGCGGCCGGCCGGTGGCGGCAAAGACTGTGTCTGGCAGAAGGTGCAGCAGGCGCCGTTCGACACCCTGAAAGACAAGTGCGCCGACGTGCTGTGGACCAAGGGCGACGGCAGCCGCCCCGAGCGGCTGTGGGTCTGGGTGCAGGGCGGTGCCTCGGCCGGGCTGTGGGTGCGTGATGGGGCGACGGCACCGTTCCCGGCGTTCCAGCAGATCCTGGCGGTGCCGGCGATCGGGCCGTTCCGCGCGGTGCTGTCGCGCTGCGACCCGCTGACCGCGCCGAACCAGTTCTACCTGCTGCACGACACTGGCGCTGCGGCGCCGCCGGCCCTGTTTCGCATCTCGTGCGCGACCAACGCCAAGCCCACCGCCACCGCGGTGACCGCGGGCGTGCCGGCCATCATGGGCGCGGGCTTCGGCTTTTACTGCATCGCGATCGCCACCCACCCGACGCTGCCCGACCGGGTGGTGCTGGGCGGCAGCACCTTTGCCGCGGTGTCGCCCGACGGGGTGCCGCTGAAAGACACCGCCGGCACCGACGACGGCGCGGTCATCATGGGCGACGTGGCGCAGAACGGCCCGACGTGGACCTTCGGCTTCCCGGCCGCGTCGACGATGATCGGCGCCGGGGTGCACGCCGACCTGCACGACATCGTCTTCTCCAACAACGGCAACCGGCTCTGGGCCGCCAGCGACGGCGGCGTCTACCGCTCGGACCACCCGACCCAGCAGGTCGGCTTCTACGCCGCCAACAACGGGCTGGCGGTGATCGAATCGAACTACATCGCCTGCCACCCGACCTGCGAAGGCTTCGTCGTCACCGGCCTGCAGGACAACGGTGTGATCGCGCGCCATTCGGGCCACCTGTGGCGGCACGAGGGCGATGGCGACGGCGGCGGCGTGATGATCGACCCGACGCTGATGCGCCGCTACATCCGCCAGTTCTTCAACGGCAACTGGAGTTCGTCCGACAGCTTGTTCGGCCTGCCGTTGATCGCAGCCGAGCGCGACGGTGCGGCCTTCTATTCGGAAGGCGCGGCCATCGCCAAACAACGCGGCGTGCCGCCCAACGCGCCGCCGAACATCCGCCAGGTCATCATCGGCACGCACCGGCTTTGGTACAACGAAGACTTCGGCACTAAGTGGTACACGCTGCCTTCCGGCACGCTCGCGCCGCACGGCAACCAGGGGCTCGACAGCTTCGGCATGCCGATCACCGTGTGCCGCTGGCAAAGCCCCGACGTGGCCTGGGTGCTGGGTGCCCGCAAGCTGATGCGTTATGCCCGCACCGCCAACTCCGACGCCGGCGGCCCGCCCGGCACCTGGGGTTGGCAGGAGGTGAGGCCGACCGACGTGGTGCCGACCGGCAAGGAAAAGAAGCGCCCGCCGGTGCCGCCGTCGATGAACGACGCGCCGTTCTGGACCGATGTGGCCGTCAACCTGGAGACCGGCAACCCGCCGGTGCAGCGCGGCACGCTGGGGGCGGTGTACCTGGGCACGGTCGGCAAGTTCGACAGCGCCGATGTCGACACGCTGTACTGGTTCGACGGCACCGACAAATGGCACGCGACCAAGCTGCGCACCGACCCGAAGGGCGTGCCGGCGCCGGTGACGGCCATCGTCTGCCACCCCGACTTCCCGCTCGAGGTGTGGGTGGGCACGACGGTGGGCGTGTGGCATGGCGTGCGCACCGACCACGGCGCCAACCCGCCGACCTGGGACTGGAACGGCCGCGTCAACGGCCTGCCCGAAGCGGCGGTCGAAGACCTGGAAATCTTCAAAGATGGCACGCTCGTGCTGCTGCGCGCCGGCATCGCCTCGCGTGGGGTTTGGGAGCTGCGGCTCGACGTGACCACGCTGCAGCCGCTGACCTACCTGCGCGCCCATGACGACGACCTGCGCTACCGCGACCGCGCGGTCGAGAAGCAGCGCGACCTGCTCGCCGACCGCTCGTGGCACGGCAGCCCCGACGTGAGGCCGCGCCGGCCCGCGGTGCTGCGCAACGCACCGGCCACGCTGCCCTGGTCGCGCACCACGCCCAACATCGACCCCGAGCTGCTGCGCCGCTTTCAAAGCGCGCTGCGCGCCCGCACCAACGACCCGCGGGTGCTGCCGACCGGCAAGTGGGACGGCTACTTCAACGAGGCGCTGCGCAACCTCGGCGCGCCGCTGCTGCCCGCACCCGCGCCGGCCAACACCGTCAGCATCAACAAGGCCTTCTGGAACCTCAGCATGGTGGCGCCGCACGCCACCGCCGAGCCCTGGGGCGCCGGCGTGCCGACCGAGGCCGACCTGATCGACTATGCGCTGCCGCTGGCCGAGGGCAGCGCCAGCCAGGCCAGCTGTACGCTGACCCGCGTCGCCCACAAGGTCGACATCGTTGTGCACCACCGCGGCGCCAGCACGCAAGACGGTGCCAACGTGCGGGTGACGCTGCTGAAGTGGGTCGACCCGAAGACCAAGAACGCCGCCAAGTGGAACGACACCACCACCTGGTTCAACGACCCGGTGCCCTGGACGGCGGCCGTCAACGAGGTGCTGAACTCAGCCGACGGCAAGACCAGCCAGGCGATGACGGCCGGCTGGTCGTTCGTGCTCGGCAGCGGCAACGTCAACCACCGGCTGACCCTGACAGGCCAGACGCTGGACGCCATGCACCCCGGCATCGCCAGCTTCGACCTCGACCTCAGCACCGCCCGCAACGACAGCCTGATGCTGCTGGTGGCCGTGATCCGTGTCGGCAGTGACATCACGCTCAGCGCCACCAAGCTGAAAGACCTGGCCCTGACGAAGCCCAGCATGGCGGTGCGCTCAGTGCATGTGTTGGGGTGACGGGGCCGCCGGCCAGCGGCCCCGTCAAGATGCAACTGGCGCCCCCGGCAGGAATCGAACCTGCATCTGAGACTTAGGAGGTCCCCGTTCT